>NZ_CP036264.1:8809120-9109120 GCF_008035925.1 Stieleria maiorica | reverse complement strand
TTGGTCGTATCAGGCATGGAGACATTGACCTTCAACCGGACTTCCAACGAGGTGAAGTCTGGAGCGTTATCAAACAGCAAAAGCTGGTGGATAGCGTGCTTCGTGATTGGCATGTACCGCCAATCCACCTTGTTGAGCATTTTGGCAGTAAGAAAACCGACGTTCTGGACGGTCAACAACGACTCGTGGCGATATGCGATTTTGTAGACGGCCACTTTCCGGTCAACGGCCACACGGAACCATACGATGAGCGAATAGCATCGTTAGACGGATTGACGTACGACCAACTGCCCCCGGATAGTCGGCGACAATTCGGGCAATTCACAATTCGCATGTTTCGGATCGTTGATTTCCTGCCGGATGAACCTGCCGAGTTGTTCTTTCGGTTGAATCAGGCCGTTGCGCTGACGTCTGCCGAACAACGAAACGCATTCTTTGGCCCCGTACGCGACCAAGTTAAGGAAATCGTAGATCTGTTTGCTGGTGCACCAATTGGATTTAGCAACTCAAGAATGTCTTACGACGACGTCGTAGCGAAACTCTGCCTTAGTGTTGAATGGCGAACAATCCGAGAGAAAATGTCTAGCGGCCAACTTGCTGACAAGTATAGGTCAAGAGAGCCGTTTTCTGCTGAAACGATGGATCGCAGCGCTCTTGGTGTCAGGTGTTTTGCCAGGAGCGCAGAGAACTGGGGGTCAAAGGTGAAGCTAAACAAGGCAACGCTCTATAGCTGGTTTTGGCTATCTGTGAACTCAGCAGTCTATGATGAACCAGCAACTATCGAATTACTGTCAGAGAGTGTTCCGATGGTCGAATCGTTCCGTCGGATTAAGCTTGAAGAGCTACCACATTCCATCGAAACTGCCAAAGGAACAACGTTACCTTTAGACAAGTTCTTTCCGCTTGTACAGATGTACTACGATCGCAGTTCTTCGCGCGTATCTGATGTTTCGTCTGTGGTGGGTCGCGACTTTTTTCTCTGGCTCAACCTTTCAATCGTGTCGAGCAGCAGGTGCATAAAGTTCAATCATCCGGCATTCACGGACCTTGAGGGCCACTTAAAGGAGTATCTCGCCGACGAGGAATCCGACACGAGTGATCTGCTGCACGCGCTACTTGAGGAAAGCGAATGGGGGCATTTAGCGTGAAACGCATACGTGCCTCTGACCACTGGAGACGCGTCGTCGCGCCCAGGAACAACAGGCCATTGCGCCTGATTTCACTTGAGTATTCTGGTTTGCTCGGTCTTGGCGACGGGAAAATTCCGCTGCATCCAGTGTTAACCGTAATTTGTGGCGCGAACGGCGTCGGCAAATCAACTCTCTTGACTGCATGTCGTCTATGCATTGATTTTGAGAACGCGGCAACTCGGTCAAAATCTCGTCATGGTTCCTGCAAGATCGAGCTATCGCTCGCTGTATCAAATGGAAATCAGCACAATTTCAAATTGGACACGGGGATTCATACCAAGCCAGATGACATTGAGTTTCCGGTCTACCGAATTGATGCGGGTGAGGAATGGTTTAGGATCAAGAACCTCGTGCGAAACGAAGAAAACTGGCAAGAAGTTTTGGACGCAGTCGACCCGCGTGTCTTAAATCCAGGAGACCTAAATCGTCTATCGTATCTCACGCAAAAGACCTACTCAGAGTGTCTTGTTTATGAGATTGAGGATTTTGCTGGCCTACCTACGTTTCCTTACGTTGAGGTAAAAGTCAACGGAACGCAGTACAAGTTTGAGGAAATGGGAGCAGGCGAAGGTGCTCTATTCTTGATGTGGTGGCATTTTGATCGTATCCAACATCCTTGCGTTGTCCTTCTAGAAGAGCCCGAAACACATACAACCGGGCATTCTCAACGAGCACTAATGGATTGTCTGGCGGAGCAATGTGAATCACGAGTATGCAGTATCGTAACAACACACTCTACCGAAATAATTTCTCATGTACCTAAAGAGTGTTTGCGTTTGTTTGTGAGGAATGGAAACAACGTAGACGTAACACAGTCGCCGAATAATTCTCTTCTTGGCATGACACTCGGAGTAGATGTCAGAGCTGAACTGCTTGTCCTAGTAGAAGACCGATGTGCTCGAGAGCTGGGCAAAGAGATTCTGAGGCGATATCGACCGGATGTGTTAAGCAACGTCGTTTTCAAAGATGTCGGCTCAAACGATGTCGTGTGTGCGAATGGAAAAGTGTTTCCGCCCGTTGAATTCTTAAATATCCTTTGCCTCTTGGATGGAAATGAACGGGGGAATTTTGACATTTTGGACGGTGTGAAGCGTCCGGTGGAGTTTCTGCCATCGAACCTCGCGCCAGAGGAGTTCTTGTGGCAGTATTGCGAATCAAAGAAAGCCCAGATCGCCGAAGCACTCGATTCGGATGCAGCGACTGTCAACGCCATCCTCGCGTCAATTAACGGCTTCGATCACCACGACTGGTTTTGCGATTTGGCCTCGCGACTCGGGATCAGCTACGAACGACTGTTAGCTGTGTTACTCAGGATTATCGTCAGCGTAGAAGCTGAGATTGCCGAAGCGTGTCAGGAGCTTGCGGATGGTATAGCTCTTCATGTGAAATCGAATTAATGCCTGATCCCAAAAAGATCGTCGACAAAACTTGGAACTTGGTCCCTGTCCTGCGTGATTATGGCCAAGTTTTTTCGTGGCCGAGGTTCCTTCGTTTGATGCAGATTTCAACGTGCGAGAACTCGCGTATGCGAACTGACCGACGCGACTCCGGCTTCATCGACCGGATGTCCCGCTGCTAGCTGCGTTTCCTCCGCTGTAGATCCCGAAAGCTGACGCGTTCGCGTTTTGGTAAAGTCAACATATCGGTACCAAAAAGTAACGCGCCTTGCATTGATGCTGCGACCGCGGAGCCGACGAGGCAGTCGAACCAGTGGTTGTCGGGTTGTTCGGGGCGGGCCTTCCATTCGTCGACCGTTCGGCCGCGGCCTTCGGTGTGGACGTAGTACTCGGCGGTGACTTGCTCGGCGAACATGCGGTGTTGGTCGGGGCGGTCACCGAAGATGGAAAGGCAGCCTCGGTCGCCCATGGCTACGGCTAGCCGCGCATGCGTGAAAGACTTCCACCAGTTCGTGTCGTAGATCACGTGGCGGATGGCTCGTTTTCCGTGGATGGTTGGGACTCGCCAGTTGAGTCCAACGCGATCACCGGGCCGGCGTTTGTATTCGCTGAAGGGGTTGGACGAGGCGCCGACGAACCGGCCGTGCGATGGCAACAGGATCGAAGCGTGGGAGCTTTGCCGGCAGAATTGGTATACGACGTTGGTCGAGTGTCCCCAGTTGGCATCGATCAAGCAGCGACCGATTTTCATGGCGGCGCCGTCATCGCGTTGCCACTCGCGACCAAGTAGCTCGTTCGTCAAAGATTCGAGGCCGGCGTAGATGCTGCCTTCGAGTCCGGTTCCTTCGGCGGCCGTAGCCAACGTGTAGCGCGCGTCGCGGAGCGTGAAGTAGGTTCGTTGTTGATCGGGGTAGGTTCCGTAATCGACGATGTAGCCAGTGAAATCGTCTTCCCAAGCGGCGACGACGTAAAAGAGTAGTTTGCCTTGGACGTCGATGAACGCTGTTAGATGATTGCCGGCGATCGGGACTCGGTTCCGCGGCATGTTATTGATTTTGGCGGCGACTTGGTCCGCGGTCAGTTGATCGGCGCCGACGGTTTCTTCCGGAAGCGGTTCGTTTTGGTATTCGGCGAAGAAGGCGGCTTCGTCCTGAAGCTTCAAGTTCATCGCATGTTGGATCGCCGATAGTTCATCGTGGTTGAAGCGTTCTTTCCATGAGACGTCTGCGCCGGCATCCATGGCTTCACGGTTCTGACGATAGAATTCTGTGCCGGCCGCTCCGCCATCCCCGGCACGTAGACCTTCTGCACGGATTTCGGCGTAGCGCTGCCAGAGCGTTTCGTTGGCCGGAAACGTATTGACCATGCGAGTCCGCTCGCCGTTCCATTCCGGGTGAAGGTCACGGTTGAGAATATTGTCGGCCATGTCGCCAGGACGAATGACCGTGCAGGGCATGATGCCGGAGATTTTCTTGCCGGGGCCTGCCAGTCCGAGCACCGCGCCGGCGAGGATTGCTTCGCGGTTGGCGCATTGCGACAGCGATCGAGCGGATTCGTCGGTTTGCGGGTCATCGAGGACGACTAAGGACGGTCGGACCGTTTTGCCGTCCGGACGCTTGAACTTCATGCCGCGGATGCGACCGGTTAGCCCGGCGACCTTGATGATCGCGCCACTGGCTTTACTGCCGGCGATGGTTGGCAGGACGATTTCTTTGGCGGTCCATCCGATCTGTGTTCGCTTACCTTCGAAGAGCTGCCCGTTTGCTCGGTTAGCGATTCCATCGAGGGCCTGGATCGGAAAGCAGACTTCCGGGTAGTCGGCGGCAAGCAGATCGTTACTATCGAGTTCGGTCTTGATCGAGTCGAGCATGTCGCAGGAGTGTCCTTCGTCGCTGCCGATCAAACAAACGAAGTCCCGATACCCGTTCAGCACCGCCCAGATGCAAGCGACTTCGGCGAGCGAACTTTTGCCGGAGCCGCGAGCCATGGCGAGCGAGAAAAGGCCGCCACGAATGACGGCTTCCTCGATCTTGTTGATCACCTTCAAATGGTCCGGCGACCATGAGAGATGAAACGTCAAGCGGAAGTACGCCTCGCAGAATGCTCGGAATGAACCGGCAGCCGCAGCTTTGCGTTCAGCATTCTCGACCGCCGGCAATTCTCCGATATCGCGACCGGCAAGAGCGATGGCGGCGTTGCGTGCGCGGGCACTCTCTTTGAGCTTTGCATACGGATCGACATCGGAAACCGGTTTCGGTGTGTGCCGTTTCTCATGCAGCCAATCGGCGTACGCCAGTAGATCAACATGCCGGCCGTCTCCGATGCGGTTACCCGCTTCGACTCGGTGCCGATGCAATTGCCGTTCATTGATGACGGTACCGAGCGGCGTCGAGTTGAGTAGCCGGCAGCACTCACTGGGCTTTAGTTTGCGCGGATCATTCGCCACGACCGGCCTCCTTCAGCATCCATGCAGTGTAGTTCAACAGGTTCAAGCGACCGGCGGCGTTCGTCGGCGCACCGGCCTCGATATCGGCTTCAATCTCGGCAACTGGGACCTTTCGCTGGCGCAACTTGGAGAACAGCGCGGCCGTTTGTTCGGCGGTCATCGCATTCGGGTTCAGTTCTTCGTTACTGCCTTCCATGGCGGGCTCCGTGGGTGGGATTGCGACTGCGCAAACACGTCGGCGACTGTCGCGAGCATGTGCATGTTTGCGGTCCGCGGCCGCATGTTTTCGGCGGCGACGTGGGGCCAAAACTGGCCGCCTGTGGGCAAGAAAAGAAAGCTGCGAATTACTGGAACATTACTTTCGAACTTCGCTTGAGGTGTCTCAAAACGCATGGCTCATGTGTGTCAACGCAAAACGAATTCCACGCTTTTCGGAGACACAAACATGCACGCCAACGACATCGCCTTCGGTATCGAAATCGAAACCCACATGCCCGGACACGACCGTACGCCGATTGGCGGCTACCACAACGGCCTTCCGGTTTCCTGGCTACCCGCGGGTTGGAAGGCGGAACGCGACGGCAGCATCCGCACGCCGGCCGGCCGCAAACCTTGCGAGTTTGTTTCACCGGTCCTTCGCGGACGCGAGGGTCTGCAAAACGTCGAGACCGCGGTCGACGCGATCAAAGAACGCGGCGCCCGGGTCAACGAATCTTGCGGGCTGCACATCACCATTTCTTGGAACGGCGACGCGGCGGCCTTGGCCCGACTGATTTCCTTGATCGCCAACCACGAAAAGGCCATCTACGCATCGACCGGAACGCGACGCCGGGAACGAAACCAATGGGCGAAGCAAATCAAAACCTACGGCAACAAGGACGCGGCGAAGACACGCTGCGAGGCCGACCGCTACCATCTCTTGAACCTGACGCACCTGGCTCGCGGGCGACAACGGATTGAGATCCGGGCCTTCGCCGGAACGCTTAACAAAACCAAATTGATCGGCTACATCCAAATGATCCTGGGCTTGGCCGAACTCGCGATGAACCAAAAACGATGTGCGGGCTGGGACTACGCGAAGAAGCCGGGAACGAAATCTTGCTGGGACCGACCGGACGCCGGCCACGGTGAAACGGAATTGAACCGGCTCTTCTACCGGCTGGGTTGGACGAAGGGTTGGTACAAGGGCGAGCTTCGCAACAGACGATTCGGCGAACTGACCACCGGCGAAAACGGATGCGACTTTCGCCCGGTCAAAAAGAAGCTTCTCGACTTGGCCCGCAAATACGACCAGGCAAGTTGATTGCCGGCCAACACTTGCCCACCAAACGCCGCGAACTACCCCGCGGCGTTTCCTTGTTTTGTGGCCGCGACACTCGCCGTTTGTGGGCGATGTCGGGTAGGTCAAACGTAGGTGGCCATCAATATCGCTGTCGCGACAGGGGCGGTTTGTGGGCGACGTCGGCGAACCGTTGAAACATGGAAAAACCCTGCGAATTACTGGCTGGATGCGCTTGCTGAGTTCGGAAACGCATGGCTCATGTGTGTCATCGGAAGACGGTTTTTCATTCACCCCAACGGAGAAACAAACATGACCCTCGGCGAACTGATCGGCTTGCTTGAAGAGTATCGCGACGAGCACGGCGAAGACTGCGAAGTGCGGTTGATGACGCAACAGAACTGGCCCTTTGAAAACCGCATCGCCGGCGTAACGAGCGGCGCGGAAATGAACGAAGCGGAGCACGACGATCCGCACGAATTCGCGGATGACCAAGACGTCGCCGAAGACGCGATGGTTTACATCGTCGAAGGCGGGCAGCTTTGCTACGGCAGCAAGCGGGCATGGGAAACCTGCCGCGATTGCTAAACACGAATCAACACGCTGGCGGCGCGCGATCGCGCCGCCGGCCGGCTCTTTCACCAGAGATGAGGATAAACCTTGAATCAACAGCAGACCCTTGAAGAAGCCTATATCGCCGCCCATGCTCAAGCGGTGCAAGCGGCGGAAGCCGTCCGGCAGATGATTGAAGACCAACCGGCTCCGGATTGCGAAACACGGATCGGTTGGGATCACGTCGGAACGCTTCGCCACTACGCCGCGCGACTTGAGGAATTGCTTGAATCCAATGAGCCGGAAGACAACGGCAGCTAGTTCGTAAAGCGAACTCTTTCGCCCACACGCCGCGACGTTCGCAACCTGTCGCGGCGTTCTCTTGTTTGCGGGTTGTTTGCCGCATGCCCATGGAACGGCGTCTTGCGCCGAACGTCGCCGGCCAACCAAAAGCTGCAAAAAGACAGCAGATTCTCTCCAAACTTCGCTTGCTGTGTGTGAAAACGCATGGCTCATGTGTGTCACCGATACGGGTTTCATTTCCTTCCCCAACGAAGACACCACCATGGCCAACGCAACTGCCCGCCCAACTTCCGCAGACCTTCTTTACCTGCACACGCAAACGCTCGAGTTGATTGAAGAGTTGCACGCTGCGGTCAAGGACTTGCCGCTTGCTGCGGCGTCCGACGACGCAAAGTTCGATCGTGTCTTTGGCGAACTCGATGACCTGCACGACGCCATCGACGGGCTGGCCGCGAAACTTCGCCGCAACATGGCAGACTGACATCGCCTGAGTAGCGGCATTATTCGCAGTCCTTGAAGAACCTTTCAAAAGACTGCGAATTGCTGCCGGACTTCGCTTGATGTGCTGCGAAACGCATGGCTCATGTGTGTTAACGCCGACAGGGCGAACCAAGAACCACGACCTTCTACCGGAGACAAAACCATGGCCAAAGAAATCAAGACCGCCGACCTTCGCAGCGCCATGCAACAACTCGACCCGACGACCTACCAAGAGATTCGCGAGAGCTACTACCGCATTGCCGACAACTTGAAACCGCTGGCCGACGCTTTGGAGAAAGCCGACGCCGACCAAGGCGGCAACGCCGGACCGCTGCTCGACGAACACTTTCTTTTCCTGCAAATGTACGACCTGCTTCGCAAGAGCAGCCTTGGCGTAGTGGTTTGAACCGAAAGCCGAAACGCCGGCCCCTTTCCTCGATTGAATCGGGCCGGCGTCGTCGCGGGCGGTTCCCGCGGCCTGACGATGGCAGCCAACCACACGAACCCAAGCATTGGAGACGGACGAATGAAGAAGGCAGATGTAAAGATCGGTGGCGAGTACTACGCCAAGGTGACAAACAAGAAGGTCGTTGTGCGGATCGACGCAGAGAACACATCGGGAGGTTGGGACGCAACCAACCTCTCGACGAATAAGAAGGTCCGCATCAAGACGGCCGGTCGGTTGCAAGGACCGGCCCGGACGACAGAAGCGGCTGCGGAGCCCGCCACGCGAGCAAAGAAGCGAGTCGCCAAGAAGAAGTCCGACACCAGCACCGTCGGCGAGAAAAAGCTTTCCTGCGTGAAAGCCGCCTTGCAGGTTTTGGAATCCGCCGGCGAGCCGATGAACACGCAGGAAATGATCGCTGCGATGGTCGACCAGAATCTTTGGGAAAGCCCCGGCGGAAAGACTCCTCACGCGACGTTGTACTCGGCGATCCTTCGTGACTTGGCGAAAGGCGACGAAAGCCGATTCGTGAAGACGGAACGCGGCCGGTTCACGGTTCGCACTTAGGAGGCCAGCGAGATGTTTATCGGAGGCGTTCGACAAATCGAGGACCTTGCGGAAGGGGAAACGGCAACGCCGGAACCCGACATGGGATACGAACTGCGGACCGCCAATGGCGACCGCTTTGAACGCGGCACGGTGGAACACCTGGTTCGACGCGGCGACACGATCATCGCCAAAACAACCGCCGGCGAAGAATTCTCGGTGGTCGGCCGGAACTCGCACGTCTTGGTCCCCCTCTCTTTCTAACTTCAACACCTTCTATCCCCGGCGAACACTTCGCCACACACGCCCGACGTTGGCCACGGTCGGGCGTTTTGTCGTTGGTCGGCTACTTGGTCCCGCGATTTCACGAGGCCACACGCGGCAACGACGGCCGCGATTTCTTGAAGCCGAAAAACATGGCGAATCTCTCCGCCTGTTTTCCAATGTTCGCTTGCTGTGTTGGCGAACGCATGGCTCATGTGTGTTAACGCAAACGCCATTTCTTTCTACGAACACGGAGACCCCGAATGAACAAAGTTCAAACACTCAATCCTCGGCCGATCGAGCCGGCCCCGGCTTATGAGAACGGTCACCAAATCGCTCGCGACTTGCTGCGACACATTGAATTGCAACTCGATCGCATGCAGCGACCTGATTCCAAAGACCTGCGTTGGCATCACGTTCGAGCGGTCAACCTCATCAACGCTCAGCTATCCGAAGTCGCAACGCTACTCGACGAAACCAATGGAGTCCGTAATTGATGAAACGTAAATGCAACCTCAAGGCGGGCGACCGCGTCCGACTGATCGAGATGGGCGATGACCCCGATCCGATCCCAGCCGGCACGACAGGAACGGTTGCCGGCGTTTATCCGCAACACGATTGGTTGCAACTCGATGTCGACTGGGACAACGGCCGGTCACTGATGCTTTCCATTCCGCCGGATCGAGTCGAACGGCATTCCGGCGGCAGTTCCAAATCCAATTCGTCAAGCCAAGGAAACTGAACCATGTCCACACGAGCAATAATTGCCACGCAGACTTACGATCGAGGAATCCTCGCCACGTACTTGCACTTTGATGGCTACCCGGAACACGTCCTACCAATTCTGGTCGATGGGTACTTAGATCCGGACGAAGCCATCGAGTTGATTGAAGGCGGCGAACTGCGATCGCTTCAACCTCGCCCCGCTGAGCCTGAGTATTTCGCGACCAGTCGGCAAACCGAGGTGTTGAAAGACGAATCGGAATTGGATCGGCTTGCCCGGTAGTTAAATGCAGAGCACATTTACTTCTACGAAGACATGTGGCGACACAGAAAGGTTTGATCGCTCCGCTCATCGCATGTTCTCCTCGCGAGCACCGACGGGGATCGGTGACTTGCCGGTCCGCTCGAGCACCGCGGCTTTGCCGGTGAACCGCTGATAGCGATCCACAATCACGTCGCAGTACGGCGGATCGAGTTCCATCAAAAACGCTTTGCGGCCTGTCTGCTCGGCGCCGATCAACGTCGAACCGCTGCCGCCAAAGAGATCGAGGACGTTGTCGCCGCGCCGCGATGAATACTGCATCGCCATCACCGCGAGTTCGGCCGGTTTGCCGGTGAGGTGTTCCAACTGCTGTGGCGGAATCTTCTTGACGTGCCACAAGTCCGTCGCATTGTTCGGTCCAAAGAACTTGTGGCCGGCGCCTTCTTTCCAGCCGTAGAACGCCCATTCGTGAGCGCCCATGAAGTCCTTGCGAGTCATCACGGGATGCATCTTGTCCCAGATGATCGCCTGCGAGAAATACAACCCGGCCTTGGCCAGCACAGGCGGATAGTTTGCGATATTGGAGAAGCCTCCCCAGATGTAGAAGCTGCGGCCGGGTTCGAGAACGCGAGCGATGTTGCCGAACCAGGCTTCGAGCAACCGGTTGAACTCTTCGTCCGAAACGAAGTCGTTTGCGAGCGGCCGATCCTTAGCTCGCATCTTCTTCGGACCGTCTTTCGATTTGCCTTTGCCGGCCTCAAAGGAGCTGTTGCCGGCGGCGATCGCGTTCTTGCTGCGCGGTTCAACCTTCACGTTGTACGGCGGATCTGTATTGCACAGTTGAATCTTCGCACCATTCAACAGCCGGTCGAGGTCTTCCACGCTGGTCGAGTCGCTGCACAGCAATCGGTGGTCGCCGAGGATCCAAAGGTCGCCGGGTTGCGTGACCGGATCGTCGGGAGGTTCTGGGATGTCGTCGGGATCGGTGAGCCCCGGTTCAACACCTGGATCGAGGAGCTTGGCCAGCTCGTCGCTGTTGAAACCTAGCAATTCGCAATCGAATCCAACGTGCTGCAGTTCGCCGATTTCGAGCGGGAGCAGATCGAAGTCCCACTCAGCGTTCTCGCCGGTGCGGTTGTCGGCGATGCGATAAGCCTTCACCGCCTCCGGCTCAAGGTCTGTCGCAACGTGAACTGGCACCTCGGCGAGGTTCAGTTGCTTGGCGGCTTTCCAACGGGTATGGCCAACGATAATGACGCCGTCGGGATCGACAACGATCGGCTGCCGGAAACCGAACTCGTTGATGGACTGGACGACCGGAGCAACCGCGTCGTCATTGATTCGGGGGTTCTTTTCGTAAGGCTTAATTCTATCAAGCGACCACATTTCGACCTGCATATGCACTGGCCCTTCCAAGGCGAGGAGAGAAACGGAAGGGTTCGGTCGGTGGTTGGGTGGCTGGTTGGGTACCTGGATGGCAGACAAAAAATAGTTGGTCTATATTTCGACCTTAATTTCAGACCTAGAGAATATGAAAATGGAAATTGGCAATCTAATTCAGAAAGCAGCCGAAGAGGCATTGCGTGAACGCGGTCACGCGAATGTTCTTATTGCGGGACGATCAGGTGTTGGAAAGAGCACTCTCATTAATTCAATTTTTCAGGGCAACTTTGCAACCGTAGGTCATGGTCGGCCTGTCACTCAGAACACGAGAGAGATTTTTCGAGAGGACATCCCACTCACCATTTTCGACACTCGCGGTTTAGAGTTGGCAGATTTTTCTGAAACTCTAAGTTCACTTCACGAGTTTGTACGGCAGCGCTGCTCGCAGCGAGATCAAAAAGAGCACATTCATGTAGCTTGGGTATGCGTCTCTGAAGATTTGCGCCGGGTTGAAGACGCAGAATCAGATCTAGGCTCTGTTTGAAAACGCCTACTGACATGTAGTTTTCAGGAATCGCTCAATCATCGCCATCTTGATCATACCGCAATAGTTGATGGCTGTTTTCTCGAAACGGGAGAAGACGCGACGGCATTCCTTCAACCAACCGATCGATCGTTCGACAATGTTGCGATTGCGATAGCTCTCGCGATCAAACTCGATTCCGCGTGCGTCCCGGTCTTCATTCGACTTGCAGGGAATGACAGGATGAATGCCAAGCTCCGCAAGATGCTCGTCGATCCACGCCGCCCGATAACCTTTGTCGCCAGCCAAGTTCACAGGCCATGCGATTGGATCGCCTTTGCCGTCACGAAGATTCTCGTCAGCTGCATGGAGAACCGCCTCAAACGCGGTTGCCTCGTGTGCTTGGCCACCAGTGATAACAAAGGCAAGGAGATGGCCCAGCCCGTCGACCAAAAGATGAATCTTCGTCGAAAATCCCCCGCGGGATCGTCCTAACGCATGGTCAGCTGGTTCGTTCGGATCCCCTTTTTTCCACCCCCTCCGGCACAACGATGTGCACGAGTGACGCTTCCGTCGATGCACCAAAGGTCATTGTCGATCACCTCGCCATCGATATGGGCCGTGCGAAGACGGTCGAGAATCGCGTCGAGTGTGCCATCGCCATTCCACTTGTCGAACAACCCGTAGATCGTTCTCCAATGGCCAAACTCTTCAGGCAAATCTCGCCACGGCGAACCCGTGCGGAGAATCCAAAGGATACCATTGAAGGCAACCCGCGCGTCTGTTGGTGGCCGCCCAGTTGCTTTGCGTTCCGGGAACAGGTCCTTAATACATTCCCATTGATCGTTGGATAGACTGTGTCGCGCCATCGATTCCTCCTTGATCGGCGATCAAGGAAACATCGCAGATCAAGGCGAAACAGCCAACACCAGTTTTCAAACAGAGCCTAGTTGAAATGTTGGCGGAATATGTCCCCGTCGTTGGCGTCATCACAAAGTGTAGGGCAGACAATGGCTTTCGCGCAACGGTTCAAGAGTTACTTCCGAAGACCAGTAACGTGGTTCGCGTACGTGCAATGCGTGAAGTGTTTGATGATGGGCACACACTTGAACCAATGGGTCTCGTTGAGTTAGTTCAACATACTCTTGAGGTTTTTCCAGAAGGGCAGCGTCGTGCGTTCGTCGGTGCCCAGAAAGCGGACCTTGAGTTGAAGCGTATACGATCTCGAAAGATCGTGATGGGATTTGCAGCCTCAGCGATGGGCGTGGGTGCATCACCGATTCCACTTGCAGATACTGCAGGGATATCAGCTATCTACATCGCAATGTTTGCGGGAATATCAACAACTTATGGATTGTCATTTTCGGAAGGCTTTCTCGCTACTTTGGTAGGGTCAGTCGTTGGAGCTCCAACTGCTGCACTTACGGCTCCTTTGATTGTCGGCTCGCTGTTGAAGTTCATACCTGGTGTTGGCACAGTAGCAGGCGGCGCGATAACCGGAGCAGTGGCAGGCACACTTGCTACGACGATTGGGATGAGTTACATCGAGGTTCTTCATCGACTACATGTCGCAAACGCTGGAGAGCCACCATCTCCTGAAGAAGTCATCGACGAGGTAAAGCATCATTTTGAGAAGGCAAATCTTGAGGGTTGATCTCCTAAGCATACCGGGCATTTGTGCATTCGGACAAGCAAAACAAACTGTGCCCAATAAGGCGGCTGTTCCCGCGGCCCTGACCAGAGAACCGATTGTCGGGAAGTACCTAATCCGTCAGGGGAGATCCGTCGGGCTGCCCCCTCATGCGTGCGCAGACGAATCGCGGGGGCACAGGGCTGACACACTGACGTATTCATAGAAAGAGAGAGTTTTTCTATCTATTAAGAGACTCTTGTTCGGTTTCAATCCGTCAGAGATCCGTCAGTTGGTCGGCTGACGTTTCTTGACGGATTCGACTGGATTGCTTGCCCAAGTTCACAGCCGCACGCCGAATGCGTCAGAATCGGTTGACGGATACTGACGGATTATTGACGTATTTCCGTTAGCTCGATCAGACGGTATCCCTGAGCCGGTTTCGTTTTGGTTTGGATAGTGACCGGTTCGATTTCTTCTTGTTGCATGAGCGTCAGGATGACTTGGTCGAAGTCATGTGCCTTGAGCGTCATTGACCGCATGATTTCCCGACGTGCCATCGTACGATCGGGACGATCGGCGAGCCGTTTCTTAAGCCGCAGGCATTCTGCGTGGAACGGGTTCTCGGCGACGTGGACCGATGCGAGGTAGAGTTGCCGGCGGGCTTGGTGCAGCGCGAACTCGCTGGCCCAACGAACTGCAGCAAGTGTGATTTTTGGTTCGACGTGGTTCTCGCTGCAGGCGTAGATCAACGCCAGCTTCTTGGCATGCTCGCAGGTGCGGCTCCATGCGGTCCTGGCGACCTCGTCACCAGCGTCGTCCGCTTTGTCGTACTCGACTTCCGTTTGCTCACGAAGTTCGGTGATGGCGGCCTCGGCATCGCCGGTGAACGGTACGCAGCTCGGTTTCGGATGCACACTCATGAAATTGCCGCCGCCGGGCTCGAAGTCGGCCCACCATTTCGCAACGTCAAGAATGGCATCGGGTAGGTTGCGGGCAGATCCGGGTGTCTGACCCTTGCCGCGTTTTCCGACATCGATGATGTTCAGGCGAGCGAAGAATCCGTTGGTCAGCATTCGCTTCGAGAGCGATTCGTAGAAATGCTGCGGCGTCGCGGTACCAAATAATGTCAGGTGCGGTTGATCGACGTGGATGGCGTCCTTCTGATTTGCCTTCACGCGGAGCGGATAGACATCGCCGGCTGATGTGTAGAGCGTGAGCAGAATATTCGGGATGGATTCACGACTATTGTCGCGGTCCAGATTGATCTGGCGCAGCACGCCGTCCATCTCGTCGTTCTGGAACAGCATCTTGCCGGATCGTGCCAAGGCGTCCTGGATGCCTTCCCCGGAAGCAAACTTGTCGCCGATCGACTTGGATTCACCGATCTGAAACAGAACTTGCGAGTTGACCTTTCGAGGAAACTCCTTGCCTGTCCCACTGCCTGCGAGGGCGAGCAGATAGATGTTGGTTCTTAGGTCGCCGGTTGTTGCAACCTTTCGCCCGGCTAGGAAGGACTGCAACGCCATCGCGCCGCAGAACGCCAGGCCGACATTTGGATACGGTGCGTTGGCAAGCGTGAAATCCATGACGCGACGAACGAATCCAGGCACTTCGAACAGTCGCTCGGGAAGATGTCCTGGATCGAGCGTCGTCGTGAGCTTCGATCCAGGCTTCTCATCGAGTGACGCAACCACCATCGGCTTCGTCATAAATGCGCTGAGGTCGACTGGATCAACCGGCGGTTCTATCAATGATTCATCCCGCAGCCATCCGAACGGTCGATCATGCGGTTTGGTTGCCGCTTGATTGACTTTGTGTCGGAGCTCTTTTTCCGACCAGAGCGGATTGCATCGAGGGTTGTATTCGGCGGCGAGGATTGCCAACGCACGATCTGGGGCGATCCCGAAGCCGTGAACGAGTGCCGTCGCCGCGGCGTAGGTTTGCGAGTGACCGCCACTGCCCGAGACTGCCGGCGGCATGGCGGCGAGGTAGGCGATAGCTCGGGTTTCGACATCGGTCGCGTCAGTCGGCGAGACGGGCGGCGCTGTTGGCTTATCCGCGATAACGCTTCCCCCACGTCGCACGATCACGGCATAAGCAAGAGCTTTCACGCAGGCAGCCAGCATTGGAGCGGGAACGTTCGCCGGTTCGTCATCGAGTCGGTCATATTCTTCACCGCTGGGATGGATGCTGGGGCCGACCGCCGTCTGTGCACCAGTTGACCGTAGCTCGACGATCATCGCCCCGGCGCCGTCGGTGTG
Source organism: Stieleria maiorica (assembly GCF_008035925.1). Lineage (NCBI taxonomy): Bacteria > Pseudomonadati > Planctomycetota > Planctomycetia > Pirellulales > Pirellulaceae > Stieleria > Stieleria maiorica. Next base: position 9,093,433 of record NZ_CP036264.1, on the reverse strand, counting down.
CTTTTCGGTGCTTGCTCCCACAGCGATGTACCATCGGTGTGATCTTGCCGACGAAGGACGGCCGGTGATCGCTGTGGTCGGCGGTAGGAACTGGTCGGCAAGTTCAATTGCCTCAGGGCAATCCAGGTCGACGTCGACAAGCCAGCCCGAGGGTTCGCCAAGGATGATGCCAATGTTCGAATTCTCGGGAAAGACTCCGGGTTGCAAACGCAGTTTCGTCCAGTCGCGGCGAGCAGGCGATTTCGACCGTGGGCGCAGTGGCACACAGTACCAGCCTCGCTGGCGATAGATGGCGACCTGTTCCCGAACGCTCGACACTAAAACGGTGCCTCCTCAAGAGCAGAGTTCGGGACTTCGGACAAGCGATACTTGATGATGCGATCGTAACGCTCGCCGGCGATCGAGCGGACAGTGATGGCTTCAGTGGCTGCAAGTAGTCCGGCATCGGCCAGTTCGAGAGCCTCGTCTGCGTTCTCCGGACAGGGATCGAGGCATCGTTCTCGCCACCAGGTTTCGGCTTTGCGTCTCGCGAAGCCAGAATGCTCGATACAAATGAACTCACTTTGCCAGTGATCAAGTCCGATCATATAGTCGACGCGCAGGCAGCGAGGTGCATCCTCCTCGGCATCCCGTTTTCGGTGAATGCGATATACCACATCATGGACATCGTATTCAGTGTCGGTGACTTCGCCCGAAAGCACCCCGGCCTCGCTCGCTTGTGCTTCGTGCGATTCGCGTTCAGGCGGTGGAAATGGATGGCCGCATTCCGGACAGTTTGCATAGCCGCACGCGACCAAAGCGTGACACTTCTCGCACTCTTTGGCGGGCGGCAACTGACCCGTTCGCGTCTGCTTTTCCTTTGGCTTGATTTGGTCGATTGGACCGTGGCGTTCTATGTTGCCGCCGAAGTCGAGAACCAGGCAATTCTGTTTGTTGGGGTGCAGCCGAAAGCCTCGCCCCACGCATTGATATAGCAGTCCGGGTGACATGGTCGGACGCAGCATCACCACGCAATCCACACGAGGCGCGTCGAACCCGGTCGTCAGCACGTTGACGTTGCAGAGATATCGCAACGGTTCCCGACCGAATAGAGAGTCACATTCATCACCACGGAAGCGGGCCAGCACTTCATCCCGTTCCGCCGCCGGCGTTTGCCCCGTGACGAATCCACATTCGATCCCGTGATTCGTCCGAAGCGTTTCGACGACTTGCTGACCGTGTGCAACGCTGGTGGCGAAGATCAAAACCGCTCGACGATCGGACGAGAGTTCCACGATTTCGGCGCAGGCAGCCGAGACGAGAGATTGCTCGCCGGCAAGCCGATCGACTTCGTCGGACACGAACTCGCCGGCTCGGACATGTACCCCAGAGAAGTCAGCACTATTGACGCCGGCCTTTGAGATCAACGGACAAAGGAATCCGTCGCGGATCAGTTCTTTGATCCCGATCTCGTAGCAGACATGATTTAGAAAATGGTCTTGCGAACAGATCATGCCCGAGTCGAGGCGAAACGGAGTAGCCGTCAAGCCGATCACACGAACGTGCGGATTGATGACTTTGCAATCCGCGAGAAACTGCCGATACATCCCATCGCCCTTCTTGCTGATCAGATGGGCTTCATCGACAACGATCAGATCGAAGGGATCAAGATCGCAGGCACGTTTGTAGATACTCTGAATGCCGGCAACGAGTATCGGTGTGTTGGTGTCTCGCTTTTTCAGGCCAGCGGAATACAGGCCAACCTTGATCTCGGGGCACAGACAGCGGACCTTGTCGGCGTCCTGCTCGAGTAGCTCTTTCACGTGGGCGAGGATTAAAACACGACCACTCCATCGCGATACCGCGTCGGAAGCAATCTTCGCCAGAACCAGCGATTTGCCCGCGCCGGTCGGCAGTACCGCGACAGGATTATCATTTCGATTTCGCAAGTGATCGTAGACCGCATCCACCGCGGCTTGTTGGTAGCCGCGCAGCTTCATCGGATCACCTTGCCGTTGTGACGCTTGAGCCCGCGGACGACGGGCATACATTCCGGAAGCCCACGGTTGATCATCGTGCAGACATTGCAGATGCGGTTATGGGGACCTTCTGAATCGAAAACGTATCCGCAACGCAGGCACGTCCGCGCATCGATCAATTCCATGTCCGCCGGCAATGCTTGGATGCGAACGGTCGCTTTGCCGTCTTTCGGCAACGGTTCGTGCTTTTCGATTGTCAGCCGCACGATTTGGCTGTCGTCCTCGAACGCACCGGCGAACTGCAGCGAATCAAGCAGTGCTTTCAAGACGTTGTCAACATCACGTCGCCGACGGTCTGGCGGATTGATCGTGATGTCGACGATCAAATCGCCCTCGATCGGCTTGATGCGTTTGGTACGCAGTTGATTGCAAACCTCGGTGCGGTATTGCCGTCCGTGCTTGCTGATAAGCACTCGAGGGCCGACGTGCCGCCAATAGGTGTTGACCGAGGGCGGATAGGGAAGAGTCAGTTGGTGCATTGCTTCGTGGTTTTTCCGCGTCTTCAAAAAGAAAACGCCCAGCCGGCATTCCCTTGCCAGCCGGGCGTCTGATTGCCTTGGAACGATTTCAAGAGAAGCCGCGGCTATCGTTTCCAAGGCGGGGCATCGGCACCGGTAGCATCCGGCGTTGAAGAGGCGACTTGGCTCGCCGCAACCGGCTGAGCAGAGGCGTCGCGCCGCGAATACCCCTTCACTTCGTTCTGCATTTCGCCGGTATCCGATCGGCGTTTGACACGAACGTGAATGAAACAAGGAAGGTTGTGGAGGTCGGTGGAATCATTCGGAGTCAGCACGCCAACGGCGCGACAGATCGAAGACAGTTCTCGCCGAGCAATCTCGACGGCCGTTCCATTGGGATTGTCGAGATTGAGTCGCACCCACAGCAGCCGATTGGCGTATTCGCCTTCGATGATCTGGAAGGTGAGCTGAAGATACGATCCCGTCCCCGATTTGGTCGGCTTCACTTCGCTATCGGTGACGACGGCGACGTACTTGCCTGCGGGGATCGGTTCGAGATCATCGGCGGGTTCGACGGTGTTGGCATCAAAGCCTTGGAGGTTTGCCATGGTTAGGTCCTTGGTTGAGTGGAAGGGAAGATCGAGACTGGGACTTGGTTCAGTTGGCGGTCATGGCAGACATGAACGCGGGCCAGGAAAGGGAGAGTTCCTCGGAGATGCCGTAGCGGTTTTTGGCGACGCAGCTCGGCGAACCATAGGCACGCATCACTCGCTCGCCACCGTCCTTACCGATCGCGTGAGCCACCGTGCGTTTGCGATTGAAACCGGCTTCTTCCGTTTGAGTTCGCATCTTGCGTGTCGCAAACAAGACGGCGTCGCACCATTCCTTGATGAGGGCCGCGGCGTGTTTGTGTAGGCGCGGCGAATAGCGGTCGTAGGGGGGACTTTCCGGATCCTCGAATCGCTCGACCTTGGAGTGGGCGATCAGCACGATCACCATCCCGCGAGAACGAAGTACGTTCAGTAAGTCGAGAACTTCACGCCAAAGCGTCAGCGCGTGGGTGTAGCCTCGTGCGTATCCGCCATCGACCTTCTCGATCGATTCGACGCCATACTGCTGGCAGAGCTTGTCCCAGACGAGTCGTTCGAGCCAATCAAGCGAATCGATCACGACGGTTTCGTAATCGTGCTTTTCGCTGACGAGCGATTTCAACGCTGCGATCACATCGTCGAACCTGGTGGCCAAGGGAAATCGATCGCATTCGATCTCATCCAGCCCGTCTTCGGTTTGAATGAAGATGGGCTTGGGGGCTTGGCTGCCGAAGGTTGATTTGCCGATCCCTTCGACGCCGTAGAGCAAAACACGAGGCGGTTTGGCTTGCCGGCCGGATTGGATGGTTTCGAGTAAGTTGGTCACTGGTTGGAGGACTCCTTGGACAAGTGGGTGAGTGGATGTTTAGAGAGATTAGATGGTTTCGACGTTAAGGTTGCCTGCGCGATCACTGGACACGAGGTAGTGCTTGAAGTCGGCTTGCGTGACGAACCGTTGACTAGGTCCGAGCTGTTTCCGCAGCGAGTCGCATGCTTCAGTGAATTCACGCGAAACCTCATTGAAACGGTTGGCTGACCGAACGTACCGACCGACCGCAATCGAAAGACGGACGCGGCGATCGATGTCGAGTGCCTGTTCCGGCATATAGGCTCCTAGTGAATGTGTGCTGCTTATTGCCGGTCGACACGGACACCGAGCCGCCGCCGGGAATAGACCTACCCGGTTCACGTTCGAGCCGACGAAGTGGCTTGGAAATAATCGGCCAGACCAGCCTCTGCGAAACGCTCCCGAATCTTCTGGAAACGCGCAGAAATCGTCGTTCGTGCGACGCCTATCTGTTCCGCGATCTCGGTAATCGAAAATGATTTGCGTAGTTCGACGATTTGTTGCCAGTCGGTCGGCAATTCATCGATGACCGCCTGGATGTCCAATCGCAACTGCGAGATTTCGGTATCCGAGCGTCGCGATCGACCGGTGTGACGATCATTGGAAGAACCGGAGAGTGTGTGAGTGACGCGGATCGACTCGCCGTCAGCTTCGGACAACGGCGTGCTTAGTAACACGGTGTCTGCGTCACATCGCTTCTCGGCACAGCGATCGCGAACGATGTTCGCCACGTATCGCTCGACCACCGCGGTGATGAACTTGTTTTGGTGACCTTCATTGGGATCGTATGACCGCAGGCTCTGAAGCACTCGCAGGTACATGTTCTGCTGAAGATCGTCGCGGTCGATCTCGGTGTAGCCATACTTGCCGATCAATTGATTGGCTTTGCGTTGGACCAGCCTGCGTGTGAATGTGTCTTCGAACGGATTGAAGTTTGAAATGGATTGAGTCACGGAATATCTCCTTGCCGGAGACAAGCCGAGGCGTGGGCGACCAAACGATGCTGCCAACGAAAAACGGAGGCAATTGCGTCGCACCAATTTGGATTGGTGTCGCCCACAATCGCCTCCGCTTTGCGGCCGGCAGAATGTCAGGTAAGTGTTGTAAGAACGGTTGGAATTGAGGTCTGAGTTAAGCCGCCGGTTCGACGACAATCATGCGAAACGGCAAGCCGTGTTTCACCTCGAGGACATCGATTTCGCCGTCGCCCCGTTGATCGAAGTACTGGAACAGCTCGACAAGCGGACGCTTCAGCGTGAAGTCGGACTTGTCCGATTCTGGTCGTGGACCGTTCTCCGCCAAAAACTTGTGTTCGCGGACGATCTTGGACTCGTCATGCAGTTCTGGTTGGCCGCTGCGAAATCGGATGTGCTCTAGCCGACCAAAATTGATTCGCTGAAGCGTTTCGACCAGAAGTTGGCGTTGGAGCGAAAGGGACGATTTGTGAACGAGTTCCATCGTGGGATCTCCTTAACGGATGGATCCGCGGCGACCAACGACAGGCCAGATGGGTTGGCTCACCCGGATCATGTCCGATGTTGCGTCGATGTTTGAATCAACTGAGCCTGTCGTCCCTTACTGGCGAAATTTCGCAGGCCGCCTGAAATTTCGCTCTGAGTACGATGAACAATCGTTGAGTTGAAAACGAATCGCCGAAGAAAATGAAACTCGATTTTTCTCCGAGTTTTCGAATTCGTATCGGCGAAATTTCACGATCACTAACCGTCTGTATTGATCCCGAAGACGGTGCGGTATCCCTTGATGGATCTGTCGTATTCGATTGGCGTCCCCTCAATGCCCAGCCATGCGATTAGCTTTTTGTTGAGCTCCTGCGTTTGCTTTTTGACATTCTGAGCGGCGCCGCTGTCTCGCCAAGTTAAGACCCCGTGGTTGTCGGCGTAGGTGCGGAGCAATTGCCACTGCTTAACGGGTTTGGCGTTACGACTGTTTGCCATTCCAAGTTGTGTGTAGTGAATGATGCCGGACGAGCCTGGCACGCTAACGCGAATGGTCTCGTAATCGATGAAGCGAATCTGGACTGAGTTCCAGGTTGTTCCAGCCGGAACGTCGAGACCTCTGTTTTGCGGGTTGGGTTCCGGTGGCGGACTGTGTTGTCGGCGGAAGTCCGTTAAACGCTGCAGCGCGGAATCGTTGAGCGCGACGATGCCTCGATCGTCGAGTTCGGTGCATAGCGGCAACGCGAATTCAATCGATTGCATCCGTTGCAGCATCAATTGCGAGTTTGCATCGAGATCCCCACCGCTGCTTCGAAAGATGACGCATGGTTTATTGCTGACAGCTGCGAGATAAGCCAGCGAAGCGTCCAAGCCACTGCTCGCATAGAAGATTGAAAGCTGGACACTTGGCGAGAGTGAATCGATCGCGATCCGAGATAGCCCTTCGGCCGCTCGAACCTCGTGATAGTCCCATTGCCAGTCGGCCGCCCGGCAGATACTGCGAAAGATCAGCGGAATATTGACACGAAAGACGACGGCGTCGCGTCGAGGCAACGTTTGGGTTTCCATCGTCGCTTTGTTCGTTGCGTAGATGGACTGCTGATCGCAGACCTCGACCTCCCACCAAGTCCATCCGCAGGTTGGACTCGGGATATGGCTGCCGAGCTGGTCCGTCGCCAACAAGAGATGCTCGAAGAATGGCAACTCGTCGCCGAGCATTTGACGCCAATGAGCAAGCGTCGTCCCGTTTCGACAACGCCTAGCTGCCCGCCAGAACGGCTCCATCGATCGCATAGGGCTGCCAGTCTTGCTCGGTGATAAAGCCTCGGTCGCGAAGGAATCGTTCAACGATTTCGCTATCGCCATCGCGACTGTAGATTGCCACATTGGGAGGTTTGATCGTCACGACTCGAGATCGCCGACTGGATGCGAACAACAAATTGAACTTCGCTTCTGTCAAACGAATGTCCTCGTAGCCTTGCCTAGCGAGCCATTTCATTCTTTGCTCCAAGACTTCCAATACATCTTGCCGTCGCGAGGTCAGCTCTTCGGGTTTGTGCCCCGGCAGTAACATCTTGACCGAATGACATTCAACACTCGTCAGCTCTTCGATCATCGCGACTGACAGTGAGGCCTCGCCGTATTCCAGAAGCGGACCCAGAGTGAATTTCTCACCTGGAGGAAACATCTCTTCGTTGCCGAATAAATGCTTGCCGATCAAACGCCGATAAATCTCGCGTTGCGGAATTGTTTCTGCATTGATTCGGAGCTCGCCAATCAATTTGTCGAACACAGCAACGTCATGCTTCAGCGGCCGACAAATGAGCGAATCCGGCAATCCCTGTTCGAGCACGTCCAACCGACGCATCGGCGTGCCATGACTCACTAAGACATACAGCGAACCATCGTTCTGGTTGCACTGCGCTGACGCTCCTCGGCCGCAACCGCGTCGATAGAACCATTGGTCGAGGTCTCGGGTCAAGGCACGAGTTCCCATCGCGAGATCGGCCATAAGTTTTGGCGGCGATGACGACTGCGACTGAAACGAAGTGAACGCTCGTCGGGATTGCGCGGAATGGTGGCTGAGCATTCGTTCCGCTCGATCACGATCGCGGAGAAACGCTTCGATGGCCACGTCCCCGGGGAATGGATCGTCTTCGTTTTGAAACGTGTCGATCAGTCCGTCGATTTGATCGAACAACAAATCGACCGTAGCGCGGCCCGTCAAGCCGTTGACGATATGCAGAGCATCCAGAAGGGGCGATGGCGTATCTGCTTCCGGAGAAGCAAACACTTCCGAGAGCTTCTGCACGTAATCCTTGTGGGGAAGAGCGTTCTGGTCTGGATGCAATTGCTTCTCGGAAAGGTAATCACGAAACGGCTCCAGGAATTCCCGAAGCCGTTGTGGTTTGATCGATAGCAAGAATGGCAAGTTGGTAAATCGTTGATAGTTGAGCGTGTGCATCGATTGTCCAAAGCGGATCACGAACAGGTCATAAAGCGTCCATGGGGAAAATGGTCAGTTCCATTCCGAATGGCTGATTGAAAGTGCGACGGGGCTAGGCGATGGCGGATTCCACCACCGTTCCAATTTGGTCTCCGTTCCGCTCGTCCGTGGCCTGCTGTTCGAGCGATCCGTTTGGGCGTCCTACCGATTCACCCAGCCCCGTCGCCGGAGTTGCTAGCATTGCGATAGGGGTGGACACGTTTGGTCACGCGGCGAAAAGAAAAGCGGTGAATTCTTGGATGAAGTTCCGAGTGCAGCGACGAACGCTAGATCCTCAGGCGTTGATCGTTCGGGGAAAAGTTGTCGGAAGCCATCGAAGGCCAAGCGATCCCACGGAGGGGAATCGAGAATGTCGTCCAGCTTCTCAATCAGGTCGTCATCGCCCTCCTCGAACTCACAATGTTCTAACGAGGCCAGGTGCTGCGGCGAAATCCAAAGTTGCTCGGCGAGTTGGGCCAGTTCGAGGTGTTTCTCAAGGCGGCGAATGCGGATTTGGGCACCAAAAGTTTGCGGGGTCATCTGTCACTCCATCCTGGAAGCGGGAAACGATCTTCAGCCGGCAATCGAGATTGCTGGCATTAACGAAAGCAGCGATGCCGGCGATTATTGGGAGTCAGTGGACACGTTTGGTCCCAGTCGAGAGGAAAGTTCCCGCCACATGTCTCGCTGGTGTTTCCAGTTTGCAGTAAGAGCGATCGGTTGCATGTCGCGAACGGAAATTGGATCGCGACCCTTGCGAATTTCCGGGGCGAACAGAATGGCTTCTTGGATGTCTGGAGCGAGCAATCGCAGGTTCATGATCTGCGTCACACGTGCTCGGGAGACGAGGCTGAGCCGCGCGAGCTCGGCGTAGTCCGTAACAACACCGTCGGCGATCAATTCCTCAAACCGAATCGCCAATGCCATCAACTTGGTGACTTTCATCAGACGTCCGACTGGCAGTTCGTCTTCGTCCGGCTTGTCGCCCGTTGCGACTCTTCGCGCTCCGGCTCCACGACGTTCAAAGGTCAGCTCAGCTTCGTAGATGATTGGCGAATTCATTCGGCAGCCCCCGCAAGCAACCGTTGTTCAATCACTCCAATTCCTGAAGGATGAAACGCGATCGAGATCTTTCCGGCCTCGCCGTCGTACTCGATCGATTGGATCAGCATCTGAATCAATTCGGCTTGTTCTCTGGGGACAAGCGATTCCCAGAGATCATCGAAGTGCGCTAACGTCTCGGTTGCCGAATCTGGATCGACCTTGGATCGGGCAAGTTGATCCGATTCAATCCGAATCGCAGTGAGTCGCTTTTCGCCTTCGCGGATTCGGTCCTGTAGATCAGCCAAAATCCCCAGCATCACCGAATCCTCGCCCATCGCTGGCAGCTTGCGGAGAACTTCACCGAGTTGCGTTTGCCAGAGACCGAGATTCTTTAGCAGCAGGTGTTCTTCATTGGCCAACGCGGCAATTTGAGTCCGCGATTCAACTTCGGCTTGTTCCATCACTTTTCGAGCCAGGTCCGAATCGCGGCCGATGCAACGAATCTGGTCGACGACGAAGCGTTCGATCTCGCCGGCCGGCACCGACTTGGTTGGACAATTCGCCCAGCCTCGTTTTTGTGCCATGGCGCAGACGTAGTAGCGATATCGTTTGCCGCTTGGCTTCGTCGAATGCGAAGGAATCATGGTGCAATCGCAGGGTTTGCAGCGAAGCAGTCCGCGTAGCAATGCGCCGAACTTGTTTTTCACCTCGCCGCCGCCGGATCGTCCGTTGCGGTTCATCAAGGCTTGCACCTTCTTCCAGACATCCTCGTCGACGATCGCATCGTGTTCGCCCTCGTGGATCTCGTCCTTGTACCTCAGCTTCCCGAGGTAGGTCACGTTCGTCAGCAGGCGATGCAAACTCGTCTTGCAGAACGGCCGGCCTCCACGCTGAGTGCCCTTCCGCGTTGTCCACTGTTTGGCAACCCAGCAGCGGCGATCCAGTTCTGCGACGACTCCCAGCAATGACTTGCGTTCGAGGTATAGATCGAAGATGGCTCGCACACGCTCGGCCTCCAATGGATCAACCACCAGTTTGGTCGTGCCCTCCGGAACCGTGTAGCCAAGCACTGGCATCCCACCCGACCACTTGCCTCGGCGACGTGCCGCGGCGATCTTGTCCCTCGTTCGCTCCGAGATGATTTCGCGTTCGAACTGGGCAAAGGAGAGAAGGATATTCAGCGTCAGTCGTCCCATGCTGCAGGTCGTGTTGAACTGCTGAGTGACCGAAACGAACGACACCTTCTTTTGCTCGAATTCGTCCATCATGCGAGAGAAGTCGAGCAACGACCGACTGAGACGGTCGACTTTGTAGACGACCACACAGTCGATCTTGCCCTTATCGATATCCGCCATCAACTGCTTGAGCGCCGGCCGGTCCATGTTCCCGCCGGTGAAACCGCCGTCGTCGTATTGAGCCGGCAGTGCGACCCAACCTTCACTTGCTTGACTAGCAATGAAATTCTCGGCCGACGCACGTTGGGCATCGAGCGAGTTGAACTCCTGGTCGAGTCCTTCGTCAGTCGATTTCCGCGTGTAGATCGCGCAGTGGATCGTTTTCTTGGTTTCGGTCTTTTTCACGAGTCCGCCTTTTGAATGTTGAAGAATGCGTAGCCGCTGCAGTGCTGGCCGGTGATCGCTTTCGCCACTGCGGTCAGTGACTTGTAGAATTCGCCGTCGTACTCAAAACCGTCTTGGCGAACTTTGCAGATGTGCAGTTTTCCCTTGTATTTGCGGGTGATGAGGTTTCCGGGTGGCGGAAGACGCTTGTCGATCGACGGTCTGAATTCCTCCGTCAACTTTCGGTCCGGTGGAGGCTTCGGCTTGGGCATCTCCGGCGGAGGCGACATGCGTACGTCAGAATCGCATGCGATCTCCAACGCTCGCTGCCGAGCCCGCTTGGAAATGTCGCCTTCTTTGTTCGATTGCATCCGCCAAGCGATACGCTTAATCAGCCAATCTTTGTTGGACGCATTGGTCGCTTCGCCGAAGACTTCGGCGTACTGTTTGCGAAGGTCGCGGACGGAGCATTTCTCCATCTTCCGAACCTCCCTGGTCACGTTGAGTGCCATTGGTTGGGTCTCCTTCTCGAGAATCTCGGGTGCGTTAACCGTTGTGGACAGTCAGCCCGGAGTCGCGAGAAGACTCAAACCGAGATGCGGAAGAGTCGCCAGATGTTTCCGATGGTTTGGTTCCGTTTGGTTCAGTCGAATTGCTCAACCCGCCGCGACCGTTCAATCGGGCCAGTGCGATCCCGAGAATTTCAACAACGCGGCGTTGATGCTGATCGGCCGTGTTCTGATCGATCGGTTGTTCGGTCTCTTCGCCTGCTCCTTCGAGTTGTTGACGCACTTGATGGACGGAATGTCGGTGGATGGCAGGATCGGGTTCGGTGTCTCGTTGCATCGGTAGTCTCGTTTGCGGAAATCTGAAACGGGTTAACGGTTGGGAACAGTCAGCCCAGAATCCGGAAGAGACTCAAGCCGAGATGCGGCGGAGTCGCCAGAGATTGGCAAAGAAGTGGAACCATCCCGCTCAGTTGCTTTGGACAAACCGGCTCGGCGATTCAGACGCATCAGTCCGATCGCCAGGATTTCGACGACACGTTGTTCACGCTGCTCAGCGGAGAGCTCGCCAGCAGATAGGTCTTCGGTGAGATAAAGCGATGACACAGAATGCTCCTCAAGTGGAAACAATCCGCGCCAAGTGCCTGCGATGCTCGCCCAGCCAAAGCCAACGGAGAAGAAGTTAACAGCCGATGAGACTTACCTACCCGGTTCACGTCTGGGCCGACGAACGAGATTCGTCGAACTTGCGGCTATGGCTTCGTAGCTCTCGCGGCGCCGAGCAATCGGCAAAGAATACCGGCAATGTTCCAGGCGTCGTCGTCTCCCCGGTGGTGGGTGCCTTCCATCGGAAGGTTCAGCATGTCGTACGCTCCGTCGAGACCGACCTCGTGTTTCAGGCCAAGCGATACCGCGAACAGCGATTTGACATTCAGATGCGTGATCCCAAAGGGGTAACCGACGCCTGCCGCCGAACAAACTCGCTCGAACTGGCGACGATCGTAGTCTCCCCAGCTGGCCCACAGTCGGTCTTTCGAATCGAACTCCTGCTTCAATCGTTTGACCGCTTCGCGGAGTGATCCCGCTGCTTCGAACATGTCCGGCGTCAGAGTTGTAAGTTCCGTGCAGAACGGACTGATCGTGGATCGTTCGGGACGGACGAGAAGACTGTGCTTGCTCATTCGCTCGAGTTTGCCAACGTCGACCACGCACAAACCGATCTCGATGATCTCGCTCTCTTCGCCTTCGGGCGGCGGGCCATCCCAACACGTCGACTCAACGTCGACTACCAGAATCTGATCTAGTTTTCTTGCCATCGGTTCTTCTTTGTTGTGTGATTGCTAGACGCCAAAGGTATCGCGGAACGCGTCCAGGTTGGCTTTGCTTTGCCGGCCTTTGCCGGGGATCGCGAAGACGATCTCGTCGATTCCGCCTCCGTCCTTCTCGATCGCCGATTTCGCCGTCCGTGAAGCCATCACTGGATCACCTCCGAAAGCCCCGCATCCCCAGGCACCGAGGAGCAGGCGTTTGAATCCCTGGTCTCGGGTGATGCGTAGTACATTCCGCCAGCGTCGCTCGAACGTTTGCTTGAGCTCTTCGGTAGCGTCTGGGTTGCCTCGCAAGAACGGGCCACTATTCGGCGCGGGGGCGGTGAGCACCGAGGCAAAGAACGGCTCGGCAAGCATGTCGCCGGTACCACGTGTCTTGAAGAAGGGAACCGACGGACTGAAGATCATGTGGTTGGTGTAGAGCAGCGATGACTGGGCACGGTTGGTCTCGTAGTAGTCCATGCACTGGATCAAACACGGATACAAACCGCTGCAGCGACAGAGATCCTCTTCCTGTGCCTTCGCACCATTCAAAAATCCGCCGCCGGGGTTTCGGGCCGATGCGAAGTTCAACAGCGCAACATCGCCTTGTGCGGCCAAGGTCTGGGCTACGATTTGAGTCGTCCCGTCCACCACGCGAATCGTTTGGTTCTCATCGGCTGGGGACGCGGAAAACGCAGTGATTTCATCGGGTCGGTAGAGGCGTGTGCCACGGACGGCGGACTCTTGCTGCTCGGTAAACCTCACGGTCTGACCATCCGCTTGGTATTCGCCCGCCTCGATCAGGTCGAGTGTTTCTTGTGCGAGTTGTTTCAGTGTCATGGTGAATTCCTCCCTGCGGGATTCTCCTTTAAATCATGACAGGACACGTGCCTCGATGTTTCGGTTCGCTCCGGCAGAACCAATCCAGCTAAAATCTGTCTCTATTGTGTCGTTCAGTCAGTTTCCGCTTTTCACGCTCTATAAGGATCCTATCGGTGACCGAAGCTTCCAAGCCGAAGAGTCTGGCGGAGGCAATTGCTGAGGTCGGCACGGAGAAGGGGCGGGAACGACTGACGGCGTATTTGAATTCTCTGCCATTTCCACATTTCCATGCGATTGCTGGAAACCGAGATCTCTTCCTTCGAGTCGAGGCAGACGGATCTGAACGCGTGGGAACATTTGTTGGCAGAAACTTTATCGAAATCGATTTCAACGGAAACACTTCGGTGACGGAAAACTCGCTTATCTACAGTGTCGGCACGCAGGTGGTCGCTCAGAAAGAAGTCATGGCGGCAAACGATCGCATTGCGCACCCGGCGGGCGCTGTCGGTGTGATCGTCCGGTCGCCAGTCGATCGCACCCACGCTTATCGCGTGAAGTTCAGTGACGGTTTCGAGGCTCCGATCCATCACGACCAACTTGTTCGGCTGGCGGAATTCAAATCAAACAGCATCCGTGATAACGACGCGCCGCTGATGAGTTCGGGCTTGTACGATCGCGTGATCTATCGCTGCGTGATCGGATCGCGGGCTTACGGACTGGAAGACGAAGCGTCGGATACCGATCGCCGCGGAATCTACCTACCGGCGGCTGACCTACACTGGTCGTTATTCGGGGTTCCTGAGCAATTGGAAAATGATGAGACACAGGAGGTTTACTGGGAGCTGCAGAAGTTCATTGTGCTCGCGTTGAAGGCGAACCCGAATGTGCTCGAGTGCCTCTATTCCCCAATCGTTGAGTCGGCGACTCCGCTGGGCGAAGAACTGCTCGAGATGCGACCTGCATTCCTCTCAAAGCTCATCTTCCAGACTTTCTCCGGATACGTGGCATCACAGTTCAAAAAGATGCAAACCGACATCCGCAATCAGGGGCGTGTGAAGTGGAAGCACGTGATGCACTTGATTCGGTTGCTGCTGTCTGGAACCCACGTCTTGCGTTCAGGTGAGATGATGGTGGACGTTGGCCAGTATCGAGATCGATTGTTGACGATCAAACGAGGTGAAATGCCGTTCGCCGAAGCAGACTCGTGGCGGAAGGAACTGCAAAGCGATTTTGAGTATGCGTTCCAAACAACGAAGCTACCGGACCGTCCCGACTACGAGCGTGCCAACGCATTCCTGGTCGACGCACGCCGGCGAGCGATGGAGGAGTCATTGCCATGAGCGACGCCAGCACGATCGACCACGCGAAGATGATGCAGCACGTCGAGTCGCATCCATACCCGCTGCTTTTCGCGACCATCAGCGGAGCCCATCTCTATGGTTTCCCTTCACCCGATTCCGACTTCGATCTCCGTGGCGTTCATACGCTGCCACTAGAGACCGTTGTCGGACTCGATGAAGGTGATCAAACCGTGGAGAAAGAGGGCATCTACGACGGTCTGGAAATTGACCTCGTCACCCACGACGCTGAAAAGTTTTTCCGGTTAATGCTGAAGCGGAACGGGTACGTGCTGGAGCAAATCTTCTCGCCGCTGGTGGTGTACAGCACTCCCGAGCACGAGGAACTCAAGTCGATCGCCAAGAACTGCATTACGCGTCATCACGCACATCACTATCTCGGATTTGCCGCGACCCAGTGGAAGCTCTTCGCCAAGGAGTCACCGCCGCGCGTCAAGCCGCTGCTGTACGTGTATCGCGTGCTGCTGACGGGCATCCACCTGATGCGCACCGGCAAAGTCGAAGCCAACCTGATCACACTGAACGAGTCGGCAAAGCTCTCGTACATCGACGAGCTCGTGGACCGCAAGCGTTGCGGACCCGAGAAAGGAACGCTTCAAGCTGCCGATCTGGATTTCCACACCCGAGAGTACGAGCGACTCACCGCGCAACTTGAGGGCGCCTACGAAGCCAGCAAGCTTCCCGAGATGCCGTCGGGCCGCGATGAATTGAACGATCTTCTCGTTCAACTGCGTTTGCGATGAAATCGTAGTGGATGAGGCGACGAATCTCTTACGCTGGGACTCTTCGCCTCGTCCAATACGAAAAAAGGCGAACCAATCCTTCGAAAGGGTGTCTCTGCTTCGGTCCGTCAATTCTGGAAACCCAATGACTACTTTCACCACAACATCAACATCATCAACGACCGACTCGTCATTCGACGGCGAGGCGGGGATGGTGCGTCGTGGTTGAAGTCTAAGTTCAAAACGATTCACAAAGCCCGCCCGGTGATTCACTTGGCGGGCTTTTTTTGTGGATTGTTGGTTCGTGGTTGACGGCGTTTTCCTGTTTCTTCGTTTCCGTTCATCTGGCGCTCACGCAGGGCAAAAAGGTTGCCGAGGCTGCTCACCTCGGCCGCTGGCGATCGGTGCGAAACGTTTCCTTTACCAAGGAGTTTGCGAGCTATGGTTCAGAACGAAATGACGCGAAATGGCAAGGTGTCGGTCAACGTCGGCACGATCGGTCACATCGACCACGGCAAAACGACACTGACTTCTGCCCTGTTGCGAGTTCAATCCGAGAAGGGACTGGCCAAGTACAAGTCGTACGAATCGATCGCGAAAGGCGGCATTGTTCGTGACAAGAACAAGACCGTGACGGTGATCGCTTCGCATGTGAAGTACGAAACCGCTGCCCGAAGCTACGCCCACATCGACTGTCCCGGTCACGCCGATTACATCAAGAACATGATCACTGGTGCGGCTCAAATGGACGGCGCGGTGTTGTTGGTGTCTGCAGCTGATGGTCCGATGCCACAGACTCGCGAGCACTTGTTGCTGGCCCGACAGGTTGGCGTGCCGCACTTGGTCGTGTTCATGAATAAGTGCGACCTGGTCGAAGACGCCGAATTGCTCGAGCTCGTCGAATTGGATTTGCGCGAGTTGCTCAGCGAGTACGGTTACGACGGTGAAAGGACTCCGGTCATTCGCGGTTCGGCCAAACAAGCGCATGACAACCCCACGAATCAAGAGGCAATCGAGTGCATTGAGCGGCTGTTAGATGCACTGGACCGCTGGGTTCCTGATCCTGTTCGTTTGACCGACAAGCCGTTCTTGATGCCGATTGAGAACGTTTATTCGATCGCCGGCCGCGGCACCGTCGTGACTGGGAAGATTGAGCAGGGAATGGTTCGCGCCGGAGACAGTGTCGAGATCCTCGGACTGAGATCCGCGACCACGACGGATGTGATCACTCAAGTGGAATCGTTCGGCGAAGTCTTGGAGGCCGGACGCGCTGGTGACAACGTTGGTGTGTTGCTTCGCAAGACGGCTCACAGTGACATCACCAAAGGTCAAGTTTTGGCGACGGCGGGAACGTTGACTCCGCATCGCGAATTCGAGGCCGAAGTGTACGTGCTGAAAAAGGAGGAAGGAGGCCGGCACACGCCGTTCTTTGATGGCTATGCTCCTCAGTTCTTCTTCCGAACCACGAACGTGACAGGTAGCGCGAACGTGCTGGGCGGAGTCGACATGGCGATGCCCGGCGATGGCGTGCAGTTGAAAGTCACGTTGAAGCAACCGATTGCAGTCGCTGACGGCGACCGCTTCGCCATCCGAGAAGGCGGCCGGACCGTCGGATCGGGCGTGGTGACACGCGTCGTCGGCTAGATCGGCGACAATTGGATAGCATTGCACAACGCTCGCGGCGGAGAGATCCGTCGCGGGCGTTTTTGTCAGCCTTCCCACCATCCTATGCGTCTTAGTAGTTGCGATCTGTATTATTCGAGATCATTCCCACTGAATGGACTTTGTACGGCTTCGACAAAAGCGTTGCTACAGCAACCCATGAGCCTGCGTTTGTGCGCCGCTGTTTCTCCTTCAGGTAGAATCCGACCGTGTGCTTGATCTTCTCTGTTTCACAGTCTGGAAACACAAAATACGTTATTCCGTAACTCGAGTTGTCGAGCCCCATACCGACGGAGCTATGAGTGTTTCGATCGCTGCAGCGCTCAATGCAGGCTGAGATTCCTTTTGAAAATTCATCATGCGCATCTCCCGACATCGATAAGATCCGCATGCTGGCTTCTGAGTAACACGGTTTTGGATCAGCTTCAAGTGACTCGAGTAGTTTTTCAATTGGGACCGGAAAGCTGAGGTGTGGCTTGTCTGTTTCCTTCGTGCGCACGCCTTGCTCGAAATAGTAGTAATTGTCAATTTCGTCCGAATGTGAAACGAGTGTGATGACAGCGCCCTCCTGCTTCACAACATTGTCGAAATACAGACGCTGGTTACTGATGTAGTTTCCAAGAAGATCGATCTCATCGGTCACAATCATTGGGTATTTCTTGAACAGGTGATTCCGTCGACTGATGTAGTGCAGTAGTTCAGTCGGGCACTGAATCAAGTCAGCGAAAACGATTAGGTCTCGTAGACCTACGCTCCAATAGTTTTCAACGCTTGGCATGAGACCTGCTTCGATAGCGATGCCGGTGTTAACTAGCACTGCATCCATATGGTCCAGCGTTACAGCAATGCGATAAATATGCTTCACTGGCGGAAGTTCAATCGAAAGTTCTGATCCGTCCTTTCTTGTGAAAACAACTCGATCGTCGTGCTGTAATATGAAGTTCGCCGCTCTCTCCGCTTGTTCAGTTGCCTTGTCGATCGTCTTCTTCGCGTCGGCCTGGAGTTTCAAATCCGATCCTCGCCGAGTAGGCTCAGAAATGGTGGCGGCCTTAGCTTCGATCAGCAGAAAGTTGTTGTCATGGACCACTAGACCATCGAGTTCCGTCGTGCCATCTTTCGGGTCATCAGAGTTGGGGTATTTGAGCGAATGTTCCGCCAAGGCCGATGGCATCATTCGTTTGAACAATTCAATCGTCTTTGTCTCGAGGTAGGCATCTCGCTTCGTGTGATACCGCTTCCACTGCTTCGGCGAACTTGCGTCGTTTTTGTCCGCGTTCATCAATCCATCGATTCGCGGCAAGAGATAACTGTACGCATCACTGTTCACACGTGTGAATTTGTCGCCAGAGCCAAGATACGGCCTGTTGAGAAACGGTGTGGTTGGTGATGGTTGCGCGAAGTCTGAATTGACTTCCCCAAACTCGACAGTAAAGCATCTAAGAAACGCCTTGATCCGATCTGAGTCGATGTCAGTGTGCTCGTCAATATCTTCGGCCGAAAACGTGCTGATGGCTCCGCAGTTGTACACATTGTTGTGGACGACGAACTGCTCGATCGTTTCTTCCCAAGATTCATCGTTTAGATGGTCAAGAATGGGCGCATCAGCCGAATACATCTCGCCGAATTGCTCACGCGAAATTTGTCCCTGGGCGAATGCCGTTAGCTTGCTTCGGAGTCCATCCAATCCGTCAATGTGAGCCTCCGATCGGACGATCTCAAGTTGAAAGATTGCGTCGTCGATCTCGATCGCATCCGTTAGGCTAAAACCTAACACCTCAAAAACGACGGCATCAACTGTGTTAGCGAGACCCTTCAGGATATCGAAAAGGTGGTGTGGGTATGCGTGCCCACGGACCAAGAGACTGTTTGTCGCCATGGCTGCGCTGATCCAGGCGAGATTCCTGTCGGATGATGCACGGGCGGCTTTGAGTTGATATTTGTGTTGCGTCAGTGCTAACGAGTAATGAGAAAGACCGCGTAGCCCGCCTAATTCGCTCGGATCAAAAAAACGCTTGGGACGCTCGACATAGGATTGTTTGGCGGCTAAGGACGCCACGTATTCCACAGCAGCGGCTTGCCCCGCATGCGTCGATTCAGAATAGTTGTCCGGGTCAACTGCAACTTCCATAGTACGAAAGGCCGCAATCAGCTCAAATGGATCGTATCGACTGATGATCTCCTCTATCGCCTGGGCATTCGAGGCAATGAATGCGTCAACTTCTGATTCGGTCATTTCAAATATCGACGGCGACTCGTCTTGAGTCGTCGCCTCAGTGTCAATGCTGGAGCGATTGGATTTTCGCCTTTTCCGCTTCGGCTGGTGTTGACGTTTCTTATGTTTCATGAATCCGTCCGTCTAAGGACCCTGATGATTGATCCATTGTCAGGATGACGACTCTTGCGTCGACGTTGAGTACCTGAGTCCCGTTTGAGAGTTCTGCGAAAGGTTGGTTCCAGTGCGCGTGCCCACGAACAACGAGCGTTGATTCGGAACGCTCCAATACGTGCCTTATTTTAGGCGACCCCCGGAAACCGAGCTCGGGTAAATCTGGTCCCTCGTGCATGACCACAATCGCCGGCGAGTCGCAGAGCAGCTGTTCAAGTGCTTCGACGAAGTCATCTTCTGTGCGACGCCACGGGCGTCTTGGATTGCCCGGAATGCCGCTCAGCCCTGCGATCGGCAGTTCATCGATGTTGACTGTGTCGTTATCGAGAAAATGAACTGGGCCAGTGAATCGGGGACGAGTTGCTGCGTCGCCGAACAGGTCGTGGTTGCCGGCGACGCCAACGATGCAATCGAACTCGTCGGCAAACGCATTCCAAACGGAAGTTACGTCACCGGATCCGCCACGCTTATCGAGTGCGGGGTCCGTATAGAAGTCGCCGGCCAGAAACACGCCAATCCGCCCGTCGGCGAGGCCGAGATTTGGAATTATCTCATGGGCAAGGATCGTCGGCAGGACTTCACCGAGAAGACGAAGTGGTTTGCCGCCAGCCGATTCGAAAGTCTCGCGTCCTTGCAGATCAGCAGTGGCGACGATCGCTGACATTCCCTCTGGCAGCTCATCCACGAATCCATGGTGGACCGGCAGCGAGTCTCTGTAGAAACCGCCCGGCCCTCGGCCAGCATTCAGGAAGGGAATCTCCCGAACCAGTTCGCGTTGAATTGATGTAATTCTCATACCGCCTAAGACACCGTGACGAACGAAGTGGTTCAACCATGGGGATTCACTATGGAGGTCAGTATCGGCTCTCTCAGAGATCTCTCACTTGCCAAGGTTTATCTCAGAGATGTCCCCACATCGGAGCGATGAACGCGATACCTCGCGCGGTCTCTCTCGAATCTCTTGGCTGTATTTGGGAGAGGTTTGCGAGGGGCACCGGCGAGCAGGTTGGCCCGGTGCATCAAAGAGAGATCTGGCGTTAACCCTATTGGGCTTGTGATACAGAGAGAATGAGATGTTTTGGCGGTCTCGGCGGGGATTCGAGTGCGATCTTGGGTTTCACGCTTGTCTCAGAGATGACAGCTCGCGGACGCGCGAGAGGTAGCCGGCCGGCGAGAAGTCACGTGACACCGCGAAAATCGGGGCCGAAACGAGAAACGCCCGCGGGCCGGATTGGGCCTTGCGGGCGTTAACTGGACGGTACTTAGTTCCGTAGTTTTTCCAAAAGCTCCCCCGGCAGGACTCGAACCTGCGACAAGGCGGTTAACAGCCGCCTGCTCTACCAACTGAGCTACAGGGGATTGGGGGCCGCCGGGCGTTTTCTCCCGGTGGGTCGCGAAGTTTAGTTTCTCGACTTTTCACTGACAAGATCTGTTGCCCCAGACCGCGAAAATCGTTTCCAGGTTCGCTTTTCGACCGGTTTTGACGGTTCTTCCGGCTGAAACACCCCGCCGAAATTGGCACCCCTGCGGCGGTGGATCGGGGTTGTTGCATCGATGTTCGGCACCGACGGGGCTGGGCTTCGACGCCTTCCGGGCCGGGCTGGCACTTGGTGCCTTGGCTCTTCAACGTGATCGGTGCTTCTGCTCGGTGGTTCTGCTCGGTGGGTGGTTGCGACGGGGGCGAGGAGTGGGCGACCGGTTTCGGCCGCTTTTCCAGGCCGCTGGCCCCTTCATCCCCAGCCCTTCTCCCCCGCAAAGCCGGGGGAAGGGAGCCGGGCTGAGTTGGGTGGATGCCGATGTCCGGGGACGAGCCGCTGGGGAACTCGCTGTGGCATGAAATCAGTCAAACATCACGAACCGACGCTCCATGACAGATGGTCGTGCGGTTTTTAACCTCAGAGATACCAGGCGTTTAGGCGTTTCACTCCCCTTGGCAGCAAGCTTGCATTGAGGTGGTCCGTTCAGGTAGGAGGACTGGAGGAACCGAAAAAGCCCACGGATAGCAGCGCGAACCCACGGATGGGATGCGGCCTGGGATCCGTGGCTTCGCGCTGCTATCGGTGGGCTATCAACCTCCATATGGTTCGGGGCCGCTAGAGATATTTGCAAAAACCCCGAACAGTCAGAGACTTCTAAAACGCAAGGCCTCTGCCAGGGTGAGTTTCGTCTTTGCTTGGTATGTTTTCCCCTCGCTTCGCTCGAACCGAATGGCGACCGCCCGGAAGGGCCGTCGTACAGGGAAACGGAAGGCCGTCGTACCGGGAGAGGTGGGGCGAGTTCTGTTGACTTGGTGGGGCGATTTGGACTATTTGGGGTGAATGAATAAGACACTCTTCTTTTCGGTCGGTGAGCCCAGTGGCGATCAGCATGCGGCTCGGTTGATTCGTGCTCTCAAGGACCGACTGCCGGAATTGACGATCCGCGGGTTCGGCGGCCAGGAAATGCGGCGGGCCGGCTGCGACGTCGACTTGGATTTGACCGAGCATGCCGTCGTCGGGATTCTGGAAGTGCTGCCGAAACTGCGGGAGTTCTTCGGTTTCGCGGACCAGGCCGAGGCGATTTTCGCTGCCGGCGGAGTCGATGCGGTCGTGCTGGTCGATTTTCCGGGGTTTAACTGGCACATCGCCAAGCGGGCCAAGAAGTACGGCATCCCGGTGATCTATTTCTGCCCGCCGCAACTGTGGGCTTGGGCCGGCTGGCGGATCAAGAAAATGAAGGCGACGGTGGACCACGTCCTGGCCGTGCTGCCGATCGAGGAGCAGTATTTCAGCGGCCACGGGATCCCCACCACCTTCGTCGGCCACCCGTTTTTTGACGCCGTCAGCGAGTCTTCGCTGGACCAAGCGCTGATGCAATCTTTGCAGGCGGCCGCGCCAACGCCGCAAACGGTGGCCGTGCTGCCCGGCTCTCGGACTCATGAAGTCCATCGAAACTGGCCGGTGATGCTCGACGCGATCGCGGAACTGGCTGCCGCCAACCCCGACGCCCGGTTCGCGGTGGCCGCGTACCGTGAGAAGCATTTTGAGTTCTGCAAGGCGACGGCGGCGGCCAAAACGGAGGCGTCAGGCCAGACCCTACCGATCGACTTTTACCTGGGCGCGACCAGCGAGGTCGTCGAACATGCGACCTGCGCGATGATGGTCAGTGGGTCGGTCAGCTTGGAATTGATGGCGCGGCAAACTCCGGCGGCCGTCATCTACCGCGTCGGCCGGTTTTTGTACGCCTTCGGAAAATGCGTCGTCAAAGTCGACAGCATGACGCTGCCCAATCTGATGCCCGAAGCGGCCGATAGCGAAAACACCGGCGAGCGGGTGTTTCCTGAAATCGTCTCGGTGGGCAACCCGGCCAAGGCGAAGGGTTTTTTAGCGGCCACGGTCGGGCGGATGCTGTGCGATGCAGACTACTTGGGGCAAAAGCGACGGCAGTTGGCGGGATTGCAGGAACGATACGCCAAGCCGGGGGCGACCGATCGAGCGGCGGAGAAGATTCTGGAGTTGTTGTCGCCGGCGGCCGGGCTGGAATCGCGGCAGCGGGCGGCGTAGCGGTTTTCTGTTGCGGGGGGGAAGGTTTGGAGGATGGCAGAATGATTCGGGGCAGAATGATGGGGCAGGAGAGTTTTTTGTGAATTCTTGGGGGTGGCGGGCAAACCGGATGCCGATCGGAGGCGTAATGTTTCGACCACGATTTCCCTCCCGGCCGGGCCTCTCGGGCCAGTTATTGGCTGGTATTCCTATCGCATTGCACTTTTTCTTTGCCGATGACGACCGAAACGACTCCACCGCGTACCCTCGGTGCTGTGATGAGCAGCGAGGCCGGCTATGAAGCCGAAGTCGACGATTCTCCGCTGCGGATTTCTGGTTTCATCGCGCTGCTGTTGTCGCTACTAAGCGGATTCACGATCGTTGCCATCCCGATGGTCGGCTTCGCGATCGCGGCCGTGCTGTTCGGGATGTTTGCGCTGCGAAAAAGTGATTCGCAGTCGTTGCCGGTCGGCACCACGGCCGCGCGAATCGGAATCTTGGTGGCGGTGTTGTTCGGCACCTGGGGTGTCGGGCGATACGCGTTCAAGCGAGACACGTTGGGCAGCCAAGCGGAATACTTCGCGCGTCAGTTTCTGAGGGTGGCCAGCAGCGGGAACGAGATCTATGCGAAGGAGCTTCAAAAGAGCTATGTCAACCGCTACTTGGTGACGATGCCGCTGGAAGAAACCTACGAGCTGGAGCGGTTGAAGATGGAGCGTCAAATGCGGGAAGCCCAGGAGCGCGGCGAGGAATTTTCGCCTCCAGGAGAGGAGGATGACGTGTCGACGGTCAAGGAACTCGTCAAGTATCCGTTGGACCAGGAGTGGGTGTTGCTGCGGCCGGTGCGAATCTTCAGTCATTATGGACGCCAAAAGGCCGAAGTGGTTTTGGCAACCGACCACACTGACAGCGCGTACAAATTGCGGATCGTTTTGGAGTACCTGGTGCACAAGGACCGCGGCACTTCGGAATGGTACGTGGAGACGTGCCTGCCGTTCCGCAAGCGGATCGTGGCGGAGTCGGTGCTGTAGCGGGAGTTGATTCGGTATTTGGCGCGTTCCGAAGTCGATGCGATCATGCGAGGCCCGTCGGATCAGCGAGGGGCCACGGAACGTCCCTCGCTGACACGTCGGGCTGGCTAGTGGAAGTCTCGGCTGCGGAGTTGCAAGCCGCTGACTTGAGAGGACAGGTCGGTGATGCGGCCGGTGATCACGTGAACGACGCCGCTGCGGTTTTCCAGTTTTCCGTCGACCAGCCAGGCGTTGCTGGTCTTGGCAACCTTGAAAAACCGCTCCCAGACCTTGGGGAAAATCACCAGGTTGACGGTTCCCGTTTCGTCTTCCAAAGTCGCGAACGTGATCCCTTTGGCGGTTCCTGGGCGTTGTCGCAACAGGACCAGTCCGGCGATGCGGACGTGACGGCCGTCGCGCAGGTCCGGCAATTGCGCGGACGTCACGCAGCGCATCTGATTGAGTTCTTCGCGGACGAACGACATCGGATGGGCTTTGAGACTCAATCCCGTCGTGTTGTAATCGGCGTAGACCTCTTCCAGCGGCGACATCGGGATCAAGTCCTCGGGCAGAGTTTCATCGTCATCGACGTCGTCCAGCAGCGGCGCCTCGCCGGGCTTGCCGGATTGCCCGAGCGATTGCCAGATGGCCGCGCGGCGGTCGCCCGCGATACTGGACAGTGCGTCGGCATCAGCTAGCAGCGAGATCACGGGCTGGCCGATTCCGGCGCGTCGCCCGAGTTCGGTGATTTCGCGAAACGGGCCACCCTGCCGCCGCGCCGCGACGATCTGGTCGGCCGCTTCGGCGCGCATCCCACGCACCGTGCCCAGCCCCAAGCGAATCGCCGGCCCGCTGCGATTGGGGTCGGGCTCGAGCGTCGATTCCCAATCGCTGTGATTGACGTCCACGGCCAGGATTCGCACGCCGTGGTTCTTGGCGTCGGTGATCAGTTGCGCCGGTGCGTAAAACCCCATCGGTTGGCTGTTCAGCAGTGCGCAGCAAAACGCGGCCGGGTAATGGCACTTCAGGTAACACGACGCGTAAACCAGCAGCGCGAAGCTAGCGGCGTGGGATTCGGGAAAGCCGTATTCGCCGAAGCCGCGAATCTGGTTGAAGACCTGTTCGGCGAACTTTCCGGTCAGCCCGTTTTTCTGCATCCCTTCGAGCAGCTTGATCCGAAATTTGTCGATCACGCCGGGGCGTCGCCAAGCGGCCATCGCGCGGCGGAGCTGGTCGGCTTCGCCAGGCGTGAATCCCGCGGCGACGACGGCCAGCCGCATCGCTTGCTCTTGAAAGATCGGGACGCCGAGCGTTCTTTTCAAGACCTCGCGTATGGCGTCGTTGGGGTAGACGACTGCATCGGGGTTTTCGCGGGCCTTGAGAAACGGGTGAACCATGTCGCCTTGAATCGGACCGGGGCGGACGATCGCGACTTCGATCACCAAGTCATAAAAGCAGCGCGGTCGCAGACGCGGCAGCATGCTCATTTGGGCGCGGCTTTCGATCTGAAAGACGCCCATCGTGTCGGCGCGACAGATCATGTCATAGGTCGGCGTGTCACCGTGAGGCAGCGTGGACAGCGACCAAGTGTCGCCGTAGTGATCGGCGACCAAGTCAAAGCAGCGATGGATCGCCGACAACATGCCCAGTGCGAGCACATCGACTTTCAGAATCCCCAATTCATCCAAGTCGTCTTTGTCCCACTGGATCACCGTCCGCCCCGGCATGGCGGCGTTTTCGATCGGGCACAATTCACAAAGAAGTCCCGCAGACATGACCATGCCGCCGACGTGCTGGGACAGGTGACGCGGAAATCCCATCAAGGTGCGGACGAGGTAGCTGAAACGCTGGCCGAGCGGGGATTCGGGATCCAAACCACATTCGGCCATCCCGGTCGGCAGCGCGTCGTCGGCACGATAACTGCCTGCAATTTTGGACAGCGAATCGATCAGGTCGGCGGACAAACCGAGCGCCTTTCCGACTTCACGGATCGCACTCTTGCCGCGATAGGTCGTGACGGTGGCCGTCATCCCGGCTCGGTCGCGACCGTATTTGTCATACAAGTACTGCAACACCTCTTCGCGTCGTTGGTGTTCAAAGTCGACGTCGATGTCGGGGGCTTCGTTGCGTTCGCGGCTGATGAAGCGTTCGAACAGCAAGTCCGTTTGGCTGGGATCGACATTGGTGATTCCCAGGCAATAGCAGACGGTCGAGTTGGCGGCGCTGCCGCGGCCCTGGCACAAGATGTTTCGGCTGCGGGCAAAACGCACCATGTCCCAGACGGTCAGGAAATACGCTTCGTAGTGCAATTCCTGGATCAGTTCGATTTCGTGCTTCAACAGTTCGATGACTCGCTGCGGAACGCCGCCGGGCCATCGTTGCTTGGCACCTTCCCATGTCAGACGCTTGAGATGTTCCACCAGCGTCATCCCCGGCGGAGCGATCTCTTGGGGATACTCATAACGCAGCTCGGACAAACTGAATGTGCACTGCCGGGCGATCTGCACCGTTCGCTCGATGGCTTCGGGAACGTCGCGAAACAACGCGGCGATTTCCGCAAGCGGTCGCAGATGGTGCTGGCTGTTGGCGAAGCGTTGTTCGTGCACTTGGTCGATGGTTCCGCCGTTGCGGATGGCGGTCACGCAGTCGTGCATCAACATGCGATCGGGCGTGTGATAGTAAACGTTCCCCGACGCCACCAAGGGGACGCCGGATTGCAGCGACAGCGTGTGCATTTGACAAAGCAGGTCGCGATCATCCACGCCGTGATGCAGCGAACACAGCAGGTAGCCGGAATCGCCGAACTGTTTGCGAAAGTCATCGCGGAGGAATTCGAGATTCAGGTCCGGGCGTTCGGGGGCGTCGTCCGGTGCAGATTCTGACGCCCTGGTAGGGGGCGGTGAAAACACGCCGGCGATCATGCCTTCGCTGAATTCAACGATGTCAGACCAGTGCAGTTGGCAGTGGCCTTTCTCGCAGCGCAATCGCCCCCGCGAGAGCAGTTGGCAGAGACGTCCATAGGCGGCCCGATCGGTCGGCCACAAAACCATCGATGGTGCGTCGAGCGGGTGAACTTCGGCACCGACGATGTATTTGAAATCCAGGTCGCGGGCGGCACCGAATCCACGCACCACACCGGCGAGCGTTTCCGAATCGGTCAACGCGATTCCGTCATAGCCGAGATCCGCTGCCCGGGTGACAAGCTCGTCCGGATGGGAGGCTCCGCACAGGAACGAGAAGTTGCTTTTGCAGTGGAGTTCGACGTAGCGCATGGGGCAACTGTAGACGCCGGCCGGCGATCGGGCAACGAAGGGCTTGCTTGGCTTGCTTGCTTCGATCCGTGGCACGGCCATCAGTCGGTTCGCGCAAGCGGTTGTGCGATTGGGAGATTCTGGTAAGAAGATTTTCGGGGTAAGAAAATGGTGAAATCCCCGTCCATTCGATGGAGCAAATGATTCCGCCTCCAAAATCTTCCTACCTCTCCACCAGACGAAGGTGTCCTGTCACGTCGGTGGGAGATCAGCAGAGGGATGGCAGAATGATACGGGGCAGAATGATGTGGGGCGTGGAGGCTGGCGCCAGGCGGCTGAACCTACGATCAACATCGGGAACAGAAACCGTCTAGAGACCCGACCTGAAATTCGAGACGCAGTGGATTGATTGGTTTTGTGCAACCAGGGGCGGAGGCAGGGCACGAGGCAGTCGACCCTCCCCTCGCTGCGCTCGATGCTCGCTTCCAGGGAAGGTTTTGTCTCAGCTTGGTGGGGAGTCTCCTCGCTGCCTCACGCCAAAATCGGGCGGATGACGTCGCCGTGGACATCGGTCAGACGGCGCTCGAATCCATTGTGATAGAACGTCAGCCGACGGTGGTCGAGCCCCAGCAGGTGCAGGATCGTGGCGTGGAAATCGTAGACGGTGGTGACG
The DNA here is from genome assembly GCF_008035925.1 of Stieleria maiorica. Classification (NCBI taxonomy): domain Bacteria; kingdom Pseudomonadati; phylum Planctomycetota; class Planctomycetia; order Pirellulales; family Pirellulaceae; genus Stieleria; species Stieleria maiorica. The sequence goes on along the minus strand of NZ_CP036264.1, from coordinate 9,065,754 downwards.
TTTTCCACGGCCTTGTACCCGAATTCATCGCTGGCACCGTAACTGAACGGCGCTTTGACTCCGGCCCCCATCATCCAGGCGGTGAACCCGTCGGGGTTGTGGTCGCGTCCGCTGGCTCCTTTTTGAAACGTCGGCATCCGGCCGAATTCGGTGGTCCACACCACCAACGTGTCTTCCAAGAGTCCGCGTCGTTTTAAATCGCGAAGCAGTGCGGCACAGGGCTGGTCGAGCACCGGGCCGTGTTTGCTGTATTGCTCGTGAATCTTTTTGTGACCGTCCCAATTGCTGACGCCTTCGCCGCCGGTTTGATAGGCGCCGTTGAACAATTGGACGAACCGCACGCCTTTTTCGATCAGACGCCGGGCGAGGATGCAGTTCTTGGCGAATTGCGCTTTCAACGTGTTCTCCGGGTCGTCGGCACCGTATTCGCGGAGTGTCGCCTTGGACTCGCTGGACAGGTCGGTGACCTCGGGGACGGACAGCTGCATTTTCGCGGCGAGTTCATAGCTGGAGATTCGCGCGGCGAGTTCGGCATCGCCCGGGAACTGTTGCAAATGTCGCTCGTTCATCCGTTTCAAAAACCGACGGGTCGCGCGATCCGTTTTCTTGCTCGTGCCCGCGGGAATCGTCAAGTTGCCCAGCGGCTTGTTCGCACTCCACTCAGTCCCTTGGAAGGCTGCGGGCAGGAATCCCGGCCCCCAATTGTTGACGCTTGATTGCGGCGTCCCGCGGGGATCGGCGATGGCGACGTAGGCGGGCAGGTTTTCGTTTTCGGTTCCCAACGCCCACGTGGTCCAGGCGCCCATGCTGGGAAAACCGTCCAGCGTGTAGCCGGTGGACATGAAGTTTTCGCCCGGGCCGTGCGTGTTGGTTTTGCCGGTCAGCGAGTGGATGAAGCACATGTCGTCGGCCAACGCGCCCAGTTGCGGCACGAGGTCGGAAACCATTTTCCCGGACTCACCACGTGGTTTGAATTCCCACGGGCTGCGGGTCAGCATGCCCTGTTGGCCTTGGAAGGTGACCAGTTGCTCGGCGCCGGGCATCGGCTGGCCGTGGCGTTTGATGAGTTCGGGCTTGTAGTCGAACGTATCGACTTGGCTGCATGCCCCGGAGCAAAAGATGACGAGGACGTTTTTCGCCGCCGGCGGATGATGCGTCGGCCGCGCGGCGAAGGGACGCGAAGGGTCGATTTGGGGGCGGATCGGAGCGACGTCGGCGGCAAGGTGCTGTTGCAGTAGACTCGCCAGCGCGATGCTTCCCAAACCGCTGGCGGTCTGCGAGAGAAACTGTCGTCGGTCTGGAACGGGTTTCATGGGAACTCGATTAGGGAATCAACACAAACTCGTTGGAGTTCAGCAGCGCGCGGGCGAATTGCGTCAGCCCTTCTTGGCCGATGAACGCGATGCTTTCGGATAACTCTTCGTCGCTCGGTGGCCGTCCGAAGCACCATTGCCAAGCGAGCATGACTTGTTGCGACGTCGACTCGGTTTCGCGTTCGAGCCGTTTTGCAAAGAGGCTCGCTTGCTGCATGACGAATCGGCTGTTGAGCAGGTTCAGTGCTTGCAGCGGCGTCGTCGACCGACTCCGCCGGGGAACGACCATGCTGGCGTCGGGGCAATCAAAGACGCCGAACACCTGATCTTTCTCCTGCCTCACTTTGGTCATGTAGATCATCCGTCGCCAGTCGTCGGGACCGAAGTTTTGTTTGGGATGGTAATGGCGCACGTTTTCCAGTTGGACTGCAAAGGCGCTGAATCCGGGGCCGCCCACGGCATCACGACGAAGCGATCCGCTGACGGTCAGGATAGAGTCGCGGATCGTTTCGGCATCGCAGCGGCGTGGCGGGAATCGCCACAGCAGTCGACAATCGGCATCGACGGTCATCGCTAAAGCGACCGGCCGATTGCTCTGCCGCCAGGTATGGGAGTTTAAGATCAGGCGATGGATGTGCTTGAGTGACCAATCATGTTCAATCAGCTCGCTGGCCAGCCAATCCAGCAATTCGGGATGGCTGGGGCGGGTGCCGTTGTGGCCGAAGTCGCTGGGTGTGTCGACGATACCGGTACCGAAATGGAATTGCCAAATCCGATTGACGATCACACGGGGCGTGAGCGGATTGTCGGCGTCGGTGATCCAGTCGGCCAAGGCCAGGCGACGAGACTGTTCGGGGGCATCTTCGTTCAGGTTCAGCGATCCGAACACCTGGATCGTATCGGGGCCGACGGCTTCTCGAGGCGCGTCGGGTTCGCCACGGTACAAACGATAGGTTTTGCCAGGATTGGAAAACGTTCCGGCGTAGACCTGTGCAGCCGTTTCGAGCGACGACTTTTCCGACCGCGTCTGACGGAGACGGTCCAGCCAGGCGCGGCCCTGCGCCGCATCGCCCTCGGGCAGGTGCTCGAATTGATAAGTCGGCGTGTCAGGCCCGCCCCCTTTGAAGGGCTGTCGATCGTCGGAGGACGCCAGTCGCATCCAGTTGTTTTCCTCGTCGGCAGCTTCGATGTGATAGACGGTCGCCAAACGATCGGAGTATTTCTTCTGGCGGTCGCGTCCCCAGACGATGCGGTCAATCATCGTCGGTTTCGCGAGCTCAATCTGCACCCAGCCTCCGGAAACCGAATCGACGATCCAACTGCGTGCGTTGCCGTATTGTCCGTCGTTGATGTGACGCAGCTTGTGCAGCGGATGCTTGAAGTCGCCCGATGAAGTCGCTTTGGCGCCGGAGCTTGCCAGGGCGACGTTTTGATCGCCGGAGTAGATCTCCAGTTCATCGATACAGGCTTGTGAGCCCGATGTCTTTTGAATGGTGAATCGTACCCGGTACACCAAGCGCGGTTCGAATCGTTCTTCGTTCCGGACGGAATTGACGGCCGGTCGAGGAGTTGACGGGGAACTTGATTCGCCGGGAAGAAAGCGTTTCAGTTTCGCGGTCAGGTCGTCAATCTCGGCATCAAGTGCTGCTAGTTCCTGTTTCGTTTCCCGTGAGGGTGGCAACGACCGGTTGCCGTGGTGCACGCCGGCGAAGACGGCTTGCATGGCGTAATAATCGCGTTGGCTGATCGGATCGAACTTGTGGTTGTGGCAACGGGCACAGCCGGTCGTCAGCCCGAGAAAGGCGGTGCCGGTCGTGTTGATCATGTCGTCGAGTTCGTTCATGCGTTGAACAAGACCAAGTTTGGGATCCTGGCCTTTGACGATGTCGTGCGGTCCGGCGACCAGGAATCCCGTGCCGACGTCGACGCCCAAGGTGTCGCCGGCGATCTGCTGGCGGACGAACTGGTCGTAGGGTATGTCTTCGTTCAATGAATCGATGACCCAGTCGCGATAGTGCCATGCGTCGGGGCGTTCGCGATTGGTTTCGAACCCATTGGTCTCGCCGAAACGCACCAGGTCCAACCAGTGACTGGCCCATCGCTGACCGTATTGTTCGCTGCTGAGGGTCCGGTCAACGAGTCGTTGCCAGGCGTCGGGGCGGTCGTCGTGAAGGAACTCGGCGACGTCATCGGGTGTCGGCGGCAGCCCTGTCATCACCAGCGAAAGCCGGCGAATCAAGACGCGACGATCGGCGATCGGTGACGGTTGCAAGCCGCTGTCGGCAAGCTTGCGGCGGATCAGCCGATCGATCGCGGCGCTGTTGCCGGCCGGGACGTGGGGGCGACGAAGGGGGCGGAATGACCAATGGTCCAGCTGAATCGTTTCCTTTGCCGGACCGTAACTGGGCGGCGTCCTCGCGCCGTCGGCGATCCAACGCCGGATCAATTCGATTTCGTCGGAAGACAACTGGCCGTCGGGCGGCATTTCCCGGTCGGGTTCTTCGTGTTTGATCAGACGCAACAGGTAACTGGCGTCTGCATTGCCCGGCACGACGGCCGGTTCGCCAGAGTTGCCGCCGGAAAGCAGGTTGGCCAGTCGGTCGAGTCGGAACTGATTGGCCTGCTCGTCCGGGCCATGGCAGTCGATGCAATGGTTCTGGAAGATCGGCTCGATGTCGCGTTGGAAATCAATCGCCGCGACGTCGGCGCTGGTGACTTGCAGGGCGAGGCAGAGAGAAGCGGACAGCGCGATCACAGCTAAACAAGATCGCTGCAGAACTTCTTTCCGGATTGCACTCATGAAGACTTCGCCGTTCGCTTCGAGATCGCGTGGATCGGGGGGAGTTGTGGAGCCTTTCGATAGGATAGTTGTTTCGGCGTGAGTTGGGGGGGCTTTCGGCGGTTGGGGGAGGCGGTCAGAAGAAACGGTGGCCAAGTGATAGGGAGGTCGGAAGATGCTGGTCAAAAAATGGGTTGGTCAAAAAATGGGTTGGTCAAAAAATGGGGGCAAACGCGGGCCGATAAAGACTGAGTTCACCTGGGATGGCTCGTTGTGGTGCGGGTTCACTCAGACAATTCGAATCGACCCTCCCTGCCAGGAGGGTTTCGTAAGTTATGTGGACGCCCATGCTGCATTTTTTGACCATTTCTTCTTCTTTTCCAACACTCCCTGACGCACGATGGCGGGTCGGTCTCAGTGTGCCGATTCATCCTCGTCCATCAACTGCTGCTGGCAGGTTTCGCGGATCAGGTGCAGTCGGCGTTCGATCGTCCGCTCGGAACAGTTCAATCGCGTGGCGAGTTCGGCGTTGGAGAAGCCTTCCATTTTTCCGACCGCAATCTCCCGCATCTGACCTTCACCGAGATGTGAAAGCAGACGTTGGAGGGATTCGGCCATCATTGCGACCATTTCCGGGGTCGGTTCGTCGCCGATCACGTCGATGATGGCGTCTTCGTCGCCGCGATTTGCCGCCAGCGAACGGGGCTGATTGCCATCGCCCCTGCGTTGCCGCTGTTCGCGTCTTCGTTTATCGATCACTTTTCGCGCCGACATCTTCAGCAACAGCCGCCAGAGGTCGTCACGATCGGACATTTCGGGAAACCGGCCTTGGCCTGCCGCCCGGTAGAAGCTTTCGAACACGCTGACGACGATGTCTTCTTCATCCGACGCGCCGCGGTTTTGTCCGCGCAGGCGGTTACGAACGGCCCGGATCAGGCGGTCGTAGTAGTGATGCCACAATTCGACCGCCGCGACGGAGTTGCCGTCTTTGACTTGGTCGATCCAGCGGGTGACGTCGGTGGGATCAGGCATCGGCGCCGGCCCGGCAGCGAATAGGAAATGTCACCTCGATCACTCGACGCACCACAGTTTTTGATTCGTCCGCAAGTAGATGCTGCCGGCGGCCAGCGCCGGAGTCGCGTTGCTGGAATCGTCCAGCGGGTTCTGTGCGATCGGAACAAACTCGTCCGGTGATAGCCGAAACACGATCGTGTTGCCGGATTGGTCGGTGGCGTAGGCGGTCTGATCAGCGACTGCGATGGAGCCCCAGAACGCGGCTTTGTTGCGTTGTTGCCACTGCGTCTTTCCCGATTTCAGGTCCAGGCATTCGATCAGGTTGGGTCCGGCGCCCAAGCGATAAACAAATCCGTTGCGAATGACGCCGGTGCCGATGGATTGGGGATTGTTTTCGATCCGCCAAACTTGCTGGCCGGTGATGTCGCCTTGGCCTTTCATTTCAAACGCCATCGTCGGGCCTTTGAATCCGGCATTGAACACGCAGAGGTTGCCTTCGATGATCGGCGAACTGTAGGCCAAGTCGCCGCGATCGCTTTTAACGCGAAAGAACCACTCGACATCGCCGGTTTGGACATCGAGGGCCAAGATGCGTTCGTGCATCGCGACGACGACCAACGGACGTCCGTCGCGCTGGATCGGCACGGGCGTTGACCAGGTGCCCATGTATTTCCCTTCGGCGTTCCGCTCGCCGTCCCCGGCGACCGGTTCATCGTGTCGCCACAGCGTTTCCCCCGACTCGACGTCGAATGCCGCGACGAAAACTTGCTTGCCCGGCCCCGAGTTCAAGATCACGCGATCGCCGACGATGATCGGGCTGGAACCATAACCCCACATGTGTCGAAACTCGCCCAAGTCGCGCGACCAAAGTGGGTCGCCGTTCATGTTGTACGCGTGCAAGCCAGCGGTGGCGTGCCAGACGACGACGCGTTTCCCATCACTGGCCGGTGTTCCGCCGGCGTAGGGGTTGGTCTTGTGGGTCGGCATTTCTTCGGCCAGCGTCACGGTCCGAGACCAACGTTGACGGCCGTTGTCGGCGTCGAAACAAAGCAGACTGCGGGCGAGGCCTTTGGGGTCTTCGACGCTGCAGACGAACACGTTCCCGTCGACCACGATCGGGCTGCCGTTGCCGGGTTGGGGCAAGGCGACGGACCAACGCACGTTTTCGGTAGCCGACCACTCGGTCGGATAGTCGCCCGTTGACGCCACACCGTCGACGTTGGTTCCGCGGAACTGCGACCAGTCGCCCGCCGTCGCCTCGCCTCCGCAAATCAAGACCTGGCATAAACAGACGAAGCCGAAAAACGCTGCACTGAAAAATACGACTCTGAAGCGACTCATTGGACGTGGCCCGGTTGGATGCTGGATCAGAAGACGGACGCCGAACGCAGGGCAAAGTTTAGTGGCTGGCCGATCGGAACGCAAAATCGGTGCCCGGTGCTCGCGGAACGTAGTAGAATGACGCCCCTTCACGATTTCCCTCCTGCCATTCCACCCTCGCACTTCATCATGAAATCCTTTCACGCGATGCTGTTTTTCTCCCTGTTGTTACCCGCCTCGGTCGGTTGGTCCGCCGACCCTGCCGAACACGTCGGTGTTGGCGCAAAGCCGATTGACGGTGCGGAGGTCATCATCGATGGCACTCGCCAAATGCTGGACGAAAAGTGGACGTACTGGGAAGGTCCGCGGTTCAGTTCCTCGTTGCCGATCAAATGGAAAATCGTCGATGACCCGGTCGACGAGGGGACCAGTGTGATGACCGATGACCGGGCGGCTGACGGTGGTAAATATGGCACGGCCGACATCGTGACCAAAAAGCCGTACCGGGATTTCCGATTGCACATCGAATTCCTGATCATGAAACCCGGCGGCAACAGCGGCGTGTATCTGCAGAACCGATTCGAGATTCAGGTGCTCGACGGTGACAAATCGAAACACGGCATGGGGGCGGTGATCAATGAAACCGAGTCGCCCTACCACGCCTACAACGGGATCGGAAAATGGAACGCGTACGACATCGTCTTTCGCGCCGCGCGTTTCAAGGACGGCAAGTTGGTGGAGAAACCGATGGTGACGATGTACTTCAACGGCCAGAAGGTGCACGTCAATCAAACGATCAATAAAGTCTGGGGCGGTCCGAATTCTGGGGTCGACGGCGGGAATGACAACGGATTCGGCATCACCGATTCACCGCAAGGATTGAAGCTTCAATGCGAAGGCCATGATGTGCGCTATCGCAATGCTTGGATCAAAGAATTGGTGCTTGATGAAGCGGAGACGGACTTTTGATGGGGTTTTGGAGTGGGGCAGAATGATGGGGGCAGAATGATGGGGGCGTGGCCGGTCCGTCGAATCGCTTTAGTGACTGCCGTTGCTTTGTTGCCCCGACTATCATCTCCCATTGTTTTTCCCCCATCGTTTTGCCAACTCCCTCGACATGCCTTCCATACCCGGGCCGCTCGCTAACGCGTCCCGCTGGCAATTCTGCTCCATCATTCTGCCATCTTCCTCGATACACCGTCCTTACACGGGCCGCTCGCTGACGCGTCCCGCTGGCATTGTTTTTAAATCCCGAGATGTTCCGAATTCGACTCCTTCTGATTGCCGTTTGCGCGGTAGGGCTGGTTGCGACGGATGCAACAGCTGCCGATCCCGTTCGATTGCGCGTGCTCAGCTACAACATTCACCATGGCGAGGGTGTGGACGGAAAGCTGGACGTGGAGCGGATCGCGCGGGTGATCTCGTCCGTCAATCCGGACATCGTCGCGTTGCAAGAAGTCGATCAAAACGTCAGCCGCAGCGGCTCGGTCGACCAACCGCGTGAGCTGGCTCGATTGACGAAGATGGACGTCGTCTTTGGTGCGAACATCGATTTACAGGGTGGACACTACGGGAACGCGGTCCTGTCACGGTTCCCGATTCTTCGCCACCAGAATCGCCTGCTGCCGAACATCGACGATGGCGAGCAACGTGGCGTGATCGAAGCGGAAATTCAGGTGCCGTCGGCGACGACGCCGATTGTGGTGTGGGCGACACACTTTGATCATCGCCGCGACGACCGGGAACGGTTCGCGTCGGCGGCGGCGATCGAGCAGTGGATCGCGGATCGAGGAAAAACGTCCGACGAACAGCCCATGCTGTTGATGGGTGATTTGAACGATGTTGCAGGCAGCCGTACACTGACGCGGTTGGAAACGCACTGGACGCGAGTGAACGACGTCGCACTGCCGACGATTCCCGTCGCAAATCCGACGCGACAAATTGATTTCATCCTCTATCGTCCGCAGAGCCGTTGGCAAGTCATCGAGACGCGGGTTCTGGACGAATCCGTGGCCTCGGATCACCGGGCACTTTTGTCGGTCGTGGAATTGTCCGCTGAGACGGACCGATGAGGCGGAATCGGGGCGGCTTAGAATCGCCGGGTTCGCGCAAATTCGAACGGTCACACTTAAAAAACTTGTTGGGAATCAGGTAAGAAGATTTTGGAGGTAAGAAGATTTTGAAACGCACTCTCCATTCGATGGAACCCATTTTCCTACCTCCAAAATCTTCCTACCGCTCCACTCGACCACGGTGCCCTGTCAAATTGGTGAGAATCGCAGGAGGAATGGCAGAATGACGATCGAACGAATCGGCCGCCGGGCGTGGCTTCGCAACGGCACGCTTGTGTTGGCTGCCGGGACACTTTCCAGCGCGGCGTTGTTTTCCGACGCGCTGTTTGCCGACGATGATCACGCGGAATTGCGAGTCGGATTGGTTACTGACTTGCATTACGCGGACAAGCCGCCCGCAGGCACGCGGCACTATCGCGAAACGCTGGCCAAGCTTGCCGAGGCGGCGGCCGAATTCCGACGCTGCCGGATTGACATGCTGGTCGAACTCGGTGATTTGATCGATGCCGCTGACACGGTGGAAACCGAGCAACGGTATCTGACGACCGTCAACCGAGAGTTCTCGGCGATTTGTGACGACCGGCATTACGTGCTGGGCAACCATTGTGTCGACACGCTCAAGAAAGACGAGTTCCTCGGTGCGGTCGGGCAATCCGAGTCGTATTACTCGTTCGATCGCAACGGATTCCACTTCGTCGTCCTGGACTCCTGCTTTCGTGCCGACGGGCAGCCGTATGGCCGAAAGAACTTTCAGTGGACCGACGCGAACGTGCCCCAAGAGGAATTGGATTGGTTGGCATCGGATCTGGCAGCGACAGACAACCGGACCATCGTGCTGGCGCACCAGCGTTTGGACGTCAGCAACAATCACGGGGTGAAGAACAATGCTGACGTGCGAAGGATTCTGGAAGCGTCGGGAAACGTGCTGGCGGTGTTCCAGGGGCACAGCCACCAGAACGATTTGAATGAGATCGGCGGCATCCACTACTGCACGCTCGTGGCGATGGTCGAAGGGGCTGGAGAAGAAAACAACGGGTACTCCACCATGGAAATTCGACAAGACGGCACGATCCGCGTGAGAGGATTTCGCAACCAGTCCAGCCGAGAGTTTGTGTGACGGTTGTGTCGCGGGCGCAGGTTTTTCGTTGCGCTGGGGATTAATGCCGGCCCAAACCATTGTTTATGGCCGTTGGCCAATGGGTCTCGGTCTTTCCGAGGGACCTTGGGCGTTGCCCAAGGCTAGGGGTGTGAACGGCCCTTGGCCGAATTCACACGAAATCAGTCCGCGATGGATGGTCGACTCACAGCCGCCATTGGGTGGCGAAACACGAGTGACATCAGCCGATTCGCGCAAGCGTTCGGGCCCCAGCAGCGTTCGGACCCCAGCGTCGATGGAGGCCGGCGTCGATGGATGCCCGTAGGCTGGCGCCAAACGGCTGATCCCAAGCGGGTTCCGCGGAATCGAAAACGCCAGAATCTTATGAACCAATACCGGAACGAATCGAACGATTTTTCGCAGCCCAGGCTCCGCCTCTGGTTGCTTGGTGTGTGGCAGGAGCCACAGATGCAGTGCGTTCCCAGGCGGAGCCTGGGAACGAGGCGGTAAACCGCACGACCTGTCCAAGGAGGATTAATGCTGTTGGGTCAGGAAGGCGAGAAGATCGGCGATGTCGGCGGCCGTGAGCGTGTCGAGCAGCCCCTCGGGCATCGGCGATACGTCCGACGGACGGTGCAGTTGGATGTCTTGCTTTGGAATTTCGACGACCTTTGCCGGGTCAAGCGGGTCGGTCGCCAGTCGCAGCGTTGACGATCGGTAGTCTCCTCCGGTGATGATTTGCCCGCTGACGATTTTTCCGTCGGTCGTCACGACTTGAACACTGAGGTACTTTTCGGCGATCACGTCCGATGGTGTGACGATGGACGCAAGGATGTCGCGGGTGCTAAAGCGGGCGGCGACGGAAGACAGGTCGGGGCCGAGTACACCGCCGCGGCCGGCCACACGATGGCACGATGCACACAAGACGTCACGGAACAATGCTTCGCCACGACGTGCATCACCCGGTGTTGCGACGTCGTCGAGCGCGGTGACGAGATCGCTGAGCGTCCATGTTCTCACCTGCGGGCGCAACACCTTCTTCGGAGGCGTTTGGTCCAGCGTCGTTGGCTGAATCAATGCTCCGAGTGTCTCGCGTTCTTCCGCCGACAGGTGCCCGACGGCATGGTCGCGGATTTGTTTCAGCCGGCCGGGCATTCCGGCTCCGGAAAACGCCGTCCGCTCCAATTCGCCCAACGCTTCGAAGAACAACGTTCTGTCGTCCATCGTCCATCCGTGGGGTTGATGGCAGAGCATGTAAAGGGCATTCATCCGTTCCCGCTGGCCGTGAGCCGTGCGCAGCATTTCGGTCAACGGGGTGACGGCACCGGGGACCTCTCGGTCGGCGATCAATCTTGCCAGTTCCTCTCGCACCACGGCTCCGCTGCCCAGCGGAGCGACCGCCGCACCGGTTTCCGACGAGAGCCACCGAAGTAACCGCAGATGCGTCGCATCAATGACTTTTGGATCGAGCGACGCATTTCGAAGCGTCAGGCGATACGCATGCAGCACGGACAGTTTCCCGTATGCGGTGAGTGTCTTGACGTCCATTGCGTCTAACCGCTGCAAAATCACGCGATAATCCGCAAGTCGCCCGGAGCGTGCAAGTGCCAACAATGCTGTCGCGGCGCGCTCGGGCGAAACCTCGGCGATCGCCATATCCCTCCACTGCTCGACCGGTTGGTGTTCGATCGCGACTCGCGCCGTGTTGCGAATCAGGGGGTCAGTGTCATCGAGGTAGATCCACGTCTGTGAGAGAGTTTCGACGGGGCGTTGCTGATGAAGCGAAGCAAGGACTCGGCGTCGTTCACGTGAGGTTTGCGAATAGAGTTGTCGCTCGATTTGCTGCGTCGTCGGCTCCGGGATTTCTGTTTCCCGACCGATATAGCGAATCCGATAAAGCGCTGATCGGGTCTTGCGCCCTCCGGTGATCACGAACATGTCTCCGTCGGCGTCGAATTCCAAGTCGGTCACATTCAGGGGGCGTCCGGCGAGAAAGGTTTGGACGCGACAGGCGTACCCTGCACCACGTGGTGCGAGGTGGCAGGCCAGAATGCGACCATAGGCCCAATCGAGAGCAAAGATCGCCTTTTGGTAGTGCCGTGGGAAAGAACTGTGCCGACCGGACTTGACCGCCGTTGGCGAACCTTTTCCGACGTCGACGGTCGGCAGCGCGTTGTCGCTGTGATCGGGAAAATAGGGCGGCCATTGTCCATTGGTTTTCCGTCGCCATCCGTAATCGCCCCCGGAAAACAGTTGCACGATTCGGGTCGGGCGATACCAGGGCGAACCCATGTCGTATTCGTTGTCCGCATCGTAAGTGAACACTTCCCCGTCATCGTTGAAATCGATTCCGAACGGATTTCTCAATCCCGAAGCGACCAGTTCCCAGCGCGATCCGTCGCGATCGGTGCGGATCAAATGGCCTTCTTCGGAATGCTGTCCTTGGCGGGCGGCACGCAATGGGGAAGTGCGGTCATGGATGTTGTCGATTGCCAGTTCGACCGAATCGCCGTGGATCGAATAGATCAGGCCGTCGGGGCCGAGCGCCAAATCGTTTCGTCCGTGGCCCACCTGACCCGGAAACTCACGCAGCAGTTCCACTTCGTCGAATTGGTCGTCGTTGTCGGTGTCACGCAAGCGATACAGGCCTTTGGAATTGTTCGCGTTGGCGTACAAGCTGTCATAGGCATAGAGCAACCCGCGGCACTCCAGCAGATCATCATTGATCGTTTCGACCTGTCGGACGCGTTTACCGTCCGGCGAAAGCGTCATCCGCAACAGGCCTTTGTTTTCGCGTGCGATCGTGATGCGTCCCTGGGAATCCAGTGCCATGCTGACCCAAGAGCCTTCGTCGGCGGTCGCCGAGCGGATCAAGTCGACTTGAAAACCGGGCTCCGTCACGAAAGTCGCGGGATCGGTTCCCACGTCCGCACCGCTGGCACGTCGCCACTGTTCGTAGTCCTCCAGCGGCGAGATCTTGGCCAAATCCGAAACGTCCCAGTACTCCTGGGCGACGGTGCCCAAGGAGACTGCCGTGCCGTGGTCCGTTTTCCAATCATCCCCGCTGGCAACGGTCACGACCGATCCGTCCGCGTAAATGATCTCAATGCTGAGCGCGACCGCGGCGGGCCCCTCGCCGCTGGTGCAGTGGAGCGAGATGTGGTTGGATCCCGCGACAAGACGGTCGGTCACGTCCCACTGCATCCACGGAGCGAATTCATCCAGTTGAGCCAACGGTCGCTGATTCAAGCGTACCGTACATCGCGTGAAGTCCGCGGCCAGATGCATCGTTGCACGAGCGACGGCGGAGCGAACGTGAAAGGGGTGGGATAAGGTGACGACCTGGCCGGGCGCGCGGTCCCGGGTGCCCCAAATCCAGGCGGGCGAAGACGTTTGGGCTGCGACCGCTAGCCCCGCGTGGCAACAGAATGTCACGACCAGGAAAACAGTTGCGATTCGGATCAGATTCATCATCGGAACGCCTCGGTAAATTGGGACGGCTCCACAGCATACGCGAAACGACCGTAGTGCGAGGGCCCGATGGGCGTGCGAAGTCGGCTCGCGAAGACACGAGATGGGTTGTCGGAGTTTGAGTATGATGGGCGTCGCGCTGGTGTACCGACTTAAGCCGCTCGGGCTGTTTTGGGTACGACGGCCCTTCCGGGCGGTCGCGTGTCGCTGCGAAGCAGCGAGAGGAGTCGCCTAAAGGCTAAACACCAACGTGCGCTGGTGTAGGTCCGACGGCCCTTCCGGGCGGTCGCGTGTCGCTGCGGAGCAGCGAGGGGGAGTCGCCTAAAGGCTAAACACCAACGTGCGATGTACCCAAAACTTGTGACTTTTACCTTTCCACGATTGAAACCGAATTGATGATGCGATTGTTTTTGTTGATCACCTCTTGCTTGCTTGTTGGACCATCGATTGCTCCAAAGCTTGGCGCGCAAGAGTCGGCGCCGCAGGGAGCCGAGAGCTCCGAAGACTTGCTGGCACCTTACCGTGAAGCGGCGGAGAAACGTTGGGCCAAAGACATCGCCGCGTTTGACGAGTTGAACAACACCCAGGCGGACACGGCTGACGCGGTCCTGTTCATCGGCAGCAGCAGCATCCGGCGATGGGCGACGATGGCGGTCGACATGGCGCCGTACCAAACCATCCGTCGCGGCTATGGCGGGGCCAAGTTCACCGACATGGCGGTTTTCGTCGATCGCTTGGTGACGCCTCATCGGTATCGCGCGATCGTGATGTTCGTCGGCAACGGTGTGGTCGGAAAAGAAGACGATCACACGCCCGACCAGATCGAGGCACTCGCGCGGCACATCGTCGCGGTGTCGCAGCAACATCAGCCCGACGCGCCGTTTTTCTTGATCGAAATCACTCCGTGTGAAAGTCGTTTCGACGCCTGGTCCAAAATCCGAGCGGTCAATGCCCGGCTTCGTGAAATCGCGCTCTCGACACCCAACACCTACTTCATTCCCACCGCCAGCCATTACTTGAAAGCCGACGGCACGCCGCGGGCAGAGTTCTTCGTCGAAGACCGACTGCACCTTAACGAAGCCGGCTACGATCTGTGGTCGACATTGATTCGGCGACGATTGGATGATGTGTTGCGTGCGGTCGCTGCGGAGCAGCGGGGGGAGTCGCCTAAAGGCTAGACACCAACGTGCGCTGGGAATCGCTTGATTAGCGGACGAAGCGTTTGCGCCAGGCGGCGGGGGTCATGCCGGTGACTTCGCGGAATCGGCGGGTGAGGTGGCTTTGGTCGGTGAACCCGACGTCGACGGCGATCTCGCCGAGTGTTCGCGCGGTGGTCGACAGCAAGTGTTGGGCGGCCTGGACGCGGACCGAACGTAGGTACTCGGTGGGCGTGACGCGCAGCAGTTGGCGAAACCGGCGGTTGAAGTGCGTCGAGGAGAGTCCCGCCAGTTCAGCCATCTCGCTCATCGAGATCGGTTCGGCATAGTGTCGCTCGATGTAGCGTGCGACCGGAAGCAACTCCTGCAGGTACCGGGTCAATTCGTCTTGTTGCTCGATGCGGTACATCGCTCCGGCGATGCCGATCACATCGCCGGAGGAATTGAACAGCGGTGCCTTGGTGGAAACGTACCAACGCGGCACGCTGCGGCGGTGCAGGACCAGCCACACCTGTCCCGGCACCGGTTTGCGGCCGGCCATCACCCGGCGGTCCTCGCTGATGTACGCCTCGGCCATCAGCGGCGGGTGAAAGTCGTGGTCGGTTTTGCCGAGCGCCTCGCGTTCATGATTCAGGCCGTGGTTTTCCAGGAATTGCCGGTTCACGCGGACGAATCGGCTGGCCGTGTCCTTGGCATAAAAATACGTCTGCGGCAACGAATCGAACAACGCCATGACCGACTCCGCCATCGGGTAGCGGGCAAAAAAGTCGGCTTGAAAGTCATGCGCAGATTCGTCGCTCATGGTCAAAACATACCAAAACGCGACTGAGCCGTCCAAGACGATGATGGTGGCGGAGGGTAAAATCCGGGGCTTGGCGTGAGCGGTCGCGGCAAGCTGCAAGAGAATTCCGACAGAAGATTGAAAGCACAACGGAAGGATGCGTTCGAGCAAAATCGAAATGAAGCAAGTTAGCGGTCCAGGATGGAAGGCGCCCCGTTGCACACCAAAGATCGTGGATCGGCGGTCAAACGTAGCCACCTTCGCCAGATGGTGGGGCTCGCGTACTGCCCGCGCTCTGGTGAACGTCGCCACTTCGAATCGGCATCGTCCTGCTCGCACGGCCCTGATTGGCGTTTGGGTACTGGCGTCGATACCGGTGTTGACCCAGGCAAGCGTGACCCACGCCGATGACGTCTCGTTCTCGCGCGACGTCTTGCCGGTCCTGTCCGACCGATGTTTTCACTGTCACGGCCCCGACGAAAGTAATCGCGAAGCGGACCTTCGTTTGGATGTCGAAGAACACGCCAAGGAGGATCGCGGTGGCTATGCCGCAATCGTTCCGGGGAATCTGGAGGACAGCGAACTCTGGCGGCGGATCATGACGGATGATGAGTATGAAGTGATGCCGCCGACGGATTCACACCGCAAGCCGCTGACCGAATCGGAGCGAGCGGCGATTCGCGAGTGGGTTCTGTCCGGTGCGACGTGGGGCAAGCATTGGTCTCTGGAGGTACCGACACGGCCCGAACCGCCAGCGGCCGACCGGCATCCGATCGATGCATTTATCGAGTCACGTCTTGCCGGCGAAGGTTTCTCACTGAGTGGTCGAGCCGCACCGCACACCCAACTAAAACGGCTGACGTTGGATCTGACGGGCCTGTCACCGACTCCGCAAGACGTCGCGGATTTCGACGGTTCGGACCAGGCATGGAATGATGCCATCGACCGCTTGCTGCAATCACCCCGCTATGCCGAGCGGATGGCGATGTGGTGGTTGGACGCGGCACGCTACTCGGACTCCGACGGGTTTCAGCAGGACGCGACGCGTCAAAACTGGCCGTGGCGTGATTGGGTGATCCGCCAGTTTCGCGACAACAAGTCCTTTCGAGACTTTACGATCGAACAGTTTGCCGGAGACCTGCTTCCCGATGCGACCGAGGAACAGATCCTGGCGACTTGCTTTCACCGCAATCACATGACCAACGGGGAAGGCGGTCGCGACCCGGAAGAATCCCGGATCGACTATGTGATTGATCGCGTGAACACCACCGGCACCGTTTGGTTGGGACTGACACTCGGTTGCGTGCAATGTCATTCACACAAGTTTGACCCGATCTCGCACCAAGACTACTACTCGCTGTCCGCATTCTTCAACAGCATCGACGAA
Organism: Stieleria maiorica; assembly: GCF_008035925.1. Classification (NCBI taxonomy): domain Bacteria; kingdom Pseudomonadati; phylum Planctomycetota; class Planctomycetia; order Pirellulales; family Pirellulaceae; genus Stieleria; species Stieleria maiorica. The sequence continues at coordinate 9,049,364 of NZ_CP036264.1, read as the reverse complement.
GACGGCAACGCGGGGATGAAAGCCAAGCCGTACCTCGATTACACCTCGCCGCACGTCAGTGACCGCATCGATGAAATGGCATCTTTCGTCCAGCAATGCGAGGCGGAACACGAACGGGCGCATCAATCGGCCGAGCAGCGGTTCGACGACTGGTTACGAGACAAAGTCGAATCGAAATCGGCCGATCATCGAGTTTGGTGGACCCCCACGCCCAGCGCGAGCAGCAGCGAGGGAACGATGTTTCGCGTCGAAGCCGATCAAACCGTCCAGACGCATGGTCCGAATCCGACGCAGGATGACTATCGAGTCGCTTTGGAGGTCCCGGCGCCGATGGAACAAGTGTCCGGGTTCCGCATCGAAGTGTTGCCGGATGATTCTCATGTCGAGAAACGATTCACGCGTGACGGCAACGGAGAATTCGCACTCACCAGCGTCCTGGCGATGGTCCGCCGACAGGGAAGCCCTTCGGAGATTCCGTTGGAGCTGCGTTCGGTTGTCGCTGACGTGGAGGCTGACGAGAAGCGCGACACGAATTGGGATCAGCGTTACGCCAAGGTCGGCAAGACGTTGAACGACGACGCCCGCGACGGTTGGACGACCGAGGGTGTCGAGAAGATCGAGCCGCATGTCGCGGTTTATCAATTGGACAAACCGTGGCAGGTACGCCCCGGCGATCAGTTTGTGATCCTGTTGCGTCAACGTTCGACGCACGGCCGAGCGAACATCGGACGATTCAAGATCGCGTTGGCCGCCGAGCGTGGCGAAACGGTCCGGCGAGTCGATGGCGATTCGCCCATCGCAGAGTTGGTTCGTACTTTGAACGATGGCGGTGAAGTCGGCGAAGCACTCCGCAAACGATTGCTCGCACAGTACCTGTTAGGCGATGCGGACTACCAAGCGGTGGCAAAGAAACGCGACTCGGCCAAGAAGCAGCTCGCGGACTTGAAGAACCAAGCCAAGCCGCGCAAGGTGATGGTGTTGGCCGAAAGGGAGAAACCTCGCGAAACACACATCCTGGTTCGAGGAGTCTGGGACGCCAAAGGGGAAACGGTACAGCGAGCGGTGCTGCCGAGTGTATTGGACTGGCCGGCAAACCAAGCAACGTCACGCCTGGATCTGGCCCACTGGATCGTCGATCCGGAAAACCCGCTCACCGCTCGCGTCGCGGTAAATCATCTTTGGCAGATCATGTTCGGCCAGGGGCTGGTGCGAACGCCCGGCGATTTCGGGTTGCAGGGGGAGCTGCCGACGCATCCGCGGTTGCTGGACTGGTTGGCGGTCGAGTTGATCGAAAGTGACTGGGATTTGCAACACATCCTCCGGCTGATCGCGACCAGTGAATCGTATCGCCAAAGCAGCGTGGCGTCAGCGGAGTTGTTGGCCAGCGATCCGGACAATCGCCTGCTGGCACGCGCACCGCGATTCCGATTGCCGGCATGGATGATCCGTGACAACGCATTGCACGTTTCCGGGCTTTTGTCCACCGCCGTCGGCGGGCCGCCGGTACGGCCTTACCAACCCGAAGGCGTCTGGGCCGAGATCACGATGGGACGCTTTGATTATCAACCCAGCGTCGGTCCGGCACAGTATCGAAGAACGGTGTATGCGTTTTGGCGTCGCAGCAGCGCCCCGACGTTCTTGTTCGACAGCGCCCAACGCCGCGTTTGCGAGGTCGGCGTGCGTCGCACCAACACGCCGCTTCACGCGCTGACCTTGTTGAACGACATCAGCATGCTGGAAGCGTCGCGGGCACTTGCCGATGCGGTCGCCGGAGGCAAGGGCCAGGCCGGGGACACTGACCAGACAGGAGAAGCGGTCGATGACCGAATGAAGGATCTGGCCATGCGAGTGCTGTCGCGCGAGCTGAGCGAAGAGGAACTGGGGGAATTGAAAGCGGTGTTGGATTCGGTGACAGAGATTTACGACGGAGATCCGGAGATGGCGGTCGAGTATTGCACCGTCGGCCAACAGCCGCCGCCGCGAACGGAATTCGCTCCGCAGACTGCCGCCTGGATGACCGTTGCCAGTTTACTTTTGAATCTTGACGAGGCGATGACCCGTGAGTGAGATCGATTCCAAACTTGGACGCCGCGCGTTCTTGAATCAGGCCGGATTGAACTTCGGCGCCCTGGCCGCCGCGGCGATGTTGGGCGATGAGTTGGCCGCGTCGCAAATCGAGCGCGCGTTGCCGCACTTCGCGCCGAAGGCCAAGCGAGTGATTTTTCTGACGCAATCCGGCGGGCCGTCGCAAATCGAATTGTTCGATTACAAGCCCGAATTGCACAAACTGGCCGGGACCGAGCTTCCCGACAGCGTCCGCCAGGGGCAGCGGCTGACCGGCATGACGAAGCATCAGAAACAATTGATCCTGCCGCCGATCACTCGTTTTGACGCCCACGGCCAGTGCGGGGCTTTGATCGGCGAGTGGCTGCCACACCTCGGTTCGATCGCCGACGACGTGTGCTTCGTCAAGTCGATGGTCACCGACCAGATCAATCATGCCCCGGCGATGACGAAGTTTCTGACCGGCCATCAGTTGCCGGGGCGGCCGAGTTTCGGATGCTGGGCCAGTTATGGGCTGGGCAGCATGAACAAGAATCTGCCCGATTACGTCGTGCTGATTTCGCGAATGAAACGGGGCAGTGACCAACCGCTGTACGACCACTACTGGGGCAGCGGATTCTTGCCGTCCAAACACCAGGGTGTCAAGCTGCGCAGTGCCAAAGACCCGGTCCTGTATTTGAATGATCCCGACGGATTTCCGCGAGAGCTTCGCCGCGACATGCTCGATTCACTCGCATCGCTGAATCGCCGGCACCACGAACAAACGTTGGACCCCGAGATCGAAACGCGGATCGATCAATACGAAATGGCGTTCCGGATGCAATCGAGTATTCCGGAATTGACCGATCTGAGCGACGAGTCCGAGTCGACGTTCCAGATGTACGGCCCCGATTCGCGACGCCCGGGAAGCTATGCCGCGAACTGCATTTTGGCGCGACGGTTGGCCGAGCGTGGCGTGCGGTTCATTCAATTGTTTCATCCCGACTGGGACCATCATTCGCGACTCAGTTCGTGGTGCGTTTCGCGGTGCATCGACACGGACCAGCCCAGCGCGGCGCTGGTCACGGATTTGAAACGTCGTGGGATGCTCGATGACACGCTGGTGATCTGGGGCGGCGAATTCGGCCGCGGCGTCGCCGGGCAGGGCAAATGGGACTCACCGCTGGCCGGCCGCGATCACCACCCGCGTTGTTTTACGGTTTGGATGGCCGGTGCGGGCGTCAAGCCGGGGTTCAGTTATGGAGCGACCGACGACTTCAGTTACAACGTGGTGGAAAACCCCGTTCATGTCCGCGACTTGCACGCCACCGCGCTTCATTTGCTCGGCATCGACCACAACCGCTTCACCCACCGCCACCAGGGTCTTGATTTCAAGTTGACCGGCGTGGAAGAGTCGGATGTCGTCGATGGGATTCTCGCGTAGCTTGTGAGAAGGTCGCCTCAACGGACGCTGCTGCATAGGACGATCGCATTTCTGAGTACGACGGCCCTCCGGGCGGTTCGGGGGGCGCTGCGAAGCAGCGAGGGGGAGTCGCCTAAAGGCTAAACACCAACGTGCGCCGCGGGGGTTTGGGTTCATCGTTCGCGGCGGCGGGCGGCTCGGTCGGCGTGGTCTTTCATCGCCGCTCCGGCGGCGAGTGCCATCGCGCCGATCAGGACTTGGGACATCGGGTGCGAGGCGACGTTGCCGAGTTGTTTGCCGATCGTCGGTCCCCAACGCTGGGCGCCGCGGAGTCGATCCCAGGCGTCGTCGATGTCGCGTTCGTTCTTGGCCCGATGCAACAGGTCCAGGATGTCGACGTCGGGTTCGAAGTGGCTGCGTGCGGCGTCGAATTTGGCCGCGCGGAACCGCTGCATCAATCGTCCGAGCGCTTCGATGCAGCGCTGCATGTCGCGGATGTCGTCGTGATGGCGTCGGGTATCGCCGTCCAACTCATCGAGTTGCTGGTCGACCCCCTGGATCCGGGCGACGATTTGGTCGTCGGTCAGCGAAGGGGTTCGGCGGGCGTTGGATTCCAGGTCCCGTGTGTCGATCTCGGCAAGCCGCTGGCGAATCGCGGACACGGCCTCGCGGTAGTATTCGCCGCGGGTGTCTTCCAAATCCGTCAGCTCGCGCTCCAGCGTATCGGTTTCATTGCGGATCTCGTCCAGTTCGACGAGCTGGCTTTCACGTCGCTTTCCCAACTGTTCGGCTTTCGCCACCGCGGCGGCCAGCCCGAGTCGCTTGACGACCAGATCGCGTCGCTTTTCCAGTTCATCCATCACCGTGTTCAGTGCCGCACGGTCGTCGGCGATGATCTTGCGCATCTGGTCGGGCGTTTCGGCCAGGAACTGATAGCTTTGGCTGGCCTTGTGGTAATCGATGTACTTGGCCAGCCAGCGATCTATGCGGCGTGTGAAGCCGCGTTTGCCGTACCGATCGGTGCCGTAGTTCCGGTCACGCAGGTAGGTGAACAGCGCGCTGTTTTCATAGCCCGGCAGTTTCCGCGCGGCGTCCTGTTCGATTTCGTTCAGATTGGCTTCGGCCCGCTCCAACGCCGCTTCGGCCATGGCGGCGCGTTGGGACAGCGACACAAACGTTTCGTCGGCGGCCAATTCGGATGCGACCTTCGCTGCAAGTTCGTCCTGTCTCGATTTCGCTTCGTCGAAGTCGGCGTTGATTTCCAGTAGGCGATCTTCTTGGAGCGTGCGGCGTTGGTTCGCGTCGGCCAGGGCGCCGGAGACGCGGCGGCGGTGGTCTTCTTTTCGCATCAAGACTTGTCGGACGCGATCGCGGACTTCGCCCCAAGAGGATTCGATCGCGTCGCGCGTCAGTTCGGGCAGGTAATACTCCGCCAGACTGACCAGGGCATCGCTGCGATCGTCGCCCAACTGGTCGCGTTGTGAATCGATCGACGAGATTCTCGACCGCATCTCGTCCAGACGCTGTTGGACATCTTTGTAGCCGTCCATCAGCAAACGGTGCATCGCCGGACCGGAAATCGTCATGGTGGACACCATCCTGGGCTAACCGAAGAAATACCAAAGTCCGCCGGTGATTCCCGCGACACCGGCCAACGACCAAATGATTCTGTTTCGCCAAACCCAGCAATGTGCGAGAAAGCGCTTCAGTCCCGGTTCCGGATCCTGGTACGTGTGCAGGGTTTCCATGTACTGGCCGATCGCGGCATCGATTTCTGCCTCGGTCACGTTGTCGCCGGACAGCCGCGCCGTCCGCATCAGTTTTTCGCGCAGGGCGACGCGGAGATCGTCGCGGCGAAACATCTCTTCGGCCTGCTCGCGTTGATCCCGCATCTCTCGGGCGACGTCCATCACCCGCAGCGTTTCCTGCAGCGAAAGAGAATGGCCGGGCGACGGGACGGGTGATAGGGCGGGCGGTTGTTTTGCTTGTGCTTGGCTCATCGCGGTGGAGATGGGAAAATGGGGCGCGGGCACGTTGCCCGAGGATACAACATACCGTCTCGATTGCGTCGGGGGCATCGGTGCGCTAACTTGGTAGGCGCGTCGACGCTCGTCGTCCCTGTTTCGTCCGCAAAACCCATCCGCCGAAGACACAAGAAACATGTCCCAGCAAGCTCAAGCGAGTGCATCGCAATCCCAGTCTCAGCCGCGTGACACGAGCAAGATGCGGAAGTACCTCAATGACGCGGTCCAGGTGCTGAAGGATTTCGGGGTCGACAGCAAGAGCGGTGCCCCGCAAGAGTTGATCTCGCTGCTGGAGGGGGTCAAGCATCTCGACGAAGGGAAGGTGCTGGCGATCGCCGACGTGATTCAGCACATGGGGGCGTTCAACGCGTTGGTGCGTGAGAATGTCGAGAGCATCGCGGTCGGCAACCGCTACCTGGCGATCTCGCAGGAATTCGACTCGATCCGCGACGACAGCAAACGCTTGATCGCCCAGTTGGATGACGGACGCATCAGCGGCACGGAAAAACTGTCCAACTGGTGGATGAAAATCCGCCGGGGAACACCGAACGATCGATTCGAAAAAATCGTCGAAATCTACGCCGACGTCGCCAAGGACACCAAGGAGGCACTCAAGAGCGAAGACCGGATCATGGAGGCGTACATCGATTTTCGATTCGCGCTCAAGGAAGCCGAGGTGCTGGCCCGAGAGCTGCTGGATGCCCACGCACCCAGATTGGAAGCGGCCCAAAAGGCACTGTCCGAAGCCCAGGCGGCGTTGGACGGCTACACCGGCACCGACGAAAGTGGGAAAAGCCAACTGGAGCTGGCACGCGATGAGTCACGCCAGCATTATGAAGACGAGGACGAGACGTACCAGTTGCTCAAGGACATCGCCGAAAACCTGGAGATCGGGTACGACGTCGGGGAGACGTTGATCACCAAGCTGAAGCAGACGCACGACGTCAAAGAACGTGTGTACCGTCGCGCGGTGACATTTTTCACCACTAACGAGCACGTCTTCACCATCCTGGGAACGGTCTACCAAAGCCAGCACGGCTTGCATGAAGTCACCCAGGCGACCGAGGCGATGAAGGACGGCGTCAACAAAGGCCTGGAAGACGTCGCCAGTTTGGGCCGGGAACTCGAACGAGCGGCGCTGAAGGCCGGCTACGGAAGCACGATCAATCCCGAGTCGGTGCAGAAACTGGTCGACGCGATCAGCGATTTCCAAATCGAGTCGCTGGAGATGATCGCCGAACTGAGAAAGGAGAGTGAAGAGAGCACGCGGGCGATTCGCAAGAGCGTCGAAGCGGGGAAGAAAAAGTACCAGGAAACACTGGCCCGCCACGCACGCGAACAGATCAACCGCTAAAGCGATGCCACTTGATCCGCTGAACCTGGCCCCCCTGACGGATGCCCAAAGCCGTTTCAGGCGAGAGTTCAACGATTTCGCCCGCTTGTGGCAGGAGACGAAAGAGGATTGGCGCGACGACCGTGCCGCGGAATTCGAGCGTGAGTACCTGGCGCCGCTGGGGCCCAGTCTGTCGCGATTTGCGTCCTGTTTGGCCGAATTTACCGAGACGCTACGGAAATCGCAGGCCGCGATCAACGAGACCGATCAGCGTTCCGGCGAGCTATACTAGGGTGAAAACGGGATCAGGAACAAATGGCACGGGCATCAATGTTGTGCAGGCTTTAGCCCAATACCGCTGAGTTAAGGCCGCTCGCGCTGGCGCGAACCGGCTGATACCAGACGACTATCAGCCGTTTGGCGCGAGCCTACGGGCCCTTCCCGGAGGAAACAACGCTTAAATTAGCGGTATCTTGCTTTAGCCGCACACTGTCGCTGCGATCGCAGCGACGGGAATCGCCTAAAGGCTAGACACCAGCGATTGCTGAATCCCTATTCCGACTAACTCCTCGATCTCGATCCGCACCATGAAAGACCATTCGGTCGCACCGGCCGGGCTGTTCGCGCCCGAGCGACAACGCCGTCTGATTGATGCGCTTGTCGCACGGTTTGAAACCTGTCAAAAGCAGCGTCAGGAGCTCATCAACCGGCACGCCGCCCAGAGGGACGAAGAAGAGCAGCAACTGCTTTCCGATCGCAGTGGGGTGACGGCCGAATGTCGGCGGCAGCGGCGGATCACATTGGGCCAGTGGGATGCGGCCGAAGAAAAGGTGTTCACCGCGTACGAAGAAGACACGGTGCGGCTGCGCACCGAGCTGAACCGTCTGGCGTCGCTGTATCGCAGGAAGTCGGCCGAGGGGAAGCTTGCGATCGAGCGGAAGGTCGAAGCGCGGCGCGAAGCCGTTTTGCACCAGTTCGAAGTGCGACGGCATCAACCGGGGGAACAGAGCAAGAAGGAGATCGAACAGATCAATGCTTCGTTGGTGCCGCTGAGCGAAGACGTTGCCTGGGCGCGCGATCTGACGATCCGTCGCTTGGATCGCCTGCCCAACGTGCCTCCGCCGGAAACCCCCGAAGAGGACATGAGCGAACCGACGCCGGAGTCGATCAAGCAGGCGATCGACACCGTGTACGTCCTTTCGCGAAAGTGTCGCGGCTTTGTCACCGAGTTGCAGACGAGTGCGGCGGCCAAGTTCGACGATTCGTTCTATTTGCCCGGTGGTGTCGCGGTCGCCGTCGTCTTGTGGTGCATCGGGGTCCAGGTCGCCCAGCCGGACCAATACTGGGTGTACATGATTTCCGGCGTCGTGGCGGCGGCGTTGATCGGATTTGCGATTTACGCGGCGTTGCTGATCCCCCTGCGACGACAAACCCGACGGACGTATCCGCTGATCATGCGAACGGCGGCGGCGGCGGAAGAGGCGGCCGCAGCGGGGCGAAAGATTTCCAAGGACACCGCGCGCGACGCGCTGGCGGAACTTGAGGACCGCCGCGACCGGCACCTGGAAGCCGCCAAACATTGGCGCGAAGAACAGTTGGAATACTTGGCACAGCAGCTGGCCGCCGAGCAGCAGGCGGCCGAGGCCAAATTGAAAGAACGATTGGGGCAACTGGGCGATGATTTCCTGGCCGGTTATGGCAAGGTCAATTCCGAAATGCATCATCGCGCCGAACAAGTCGCCGCAACCATCACGGAGCAGTTGGCCGATACCGATCAAGCCTTGCATCGGCAACGCGAAGCCAATGCGCGTCGACGACACGAAGAATTGCAACGCGTGACCGATCGGATGCGCGACGGCGTGCGGGGAGGCCTGGAGCGGATCAAGTCGACCGGGAAAGCATGTTCGCTGCGATTTCCGTCCTGGGACAAGGTCGCCGCCGAGCCACACACCGAATGCGACGAGCTGGATTTTGTGCCGCTGGGGCATTTGAAAGTGTCCGAGTTTCTGGCCCGCACGTTGACATCGGAAAGCGTCAGCGAAGCCTCCGACGGATCGGGAAACCATTCCGGACAGGTCAAGCCGATCTTTCGCAGCGGTGACCTGCCCGACGAAATGCCCGTCGCTCTGCACCGGCGGCTGCACAGCGGATTGATCATCCATGCGGCGGCCGACCAGATGCCCCGGGCGGTCGACTTGGTCCATCAGGTGTTGTGGCGGATGCTTTCGGGGACCTCCGGCGGCCGAACCAAGTTGACGCTGATCGACCCGATCGGTCGCGGTCAGAGTTTCACCTCATTCATGTCGCTGGCCGATCACGACCCCAGCTTGGTCAGCCATCGCGTCTGGACGACCGAGAACCAGATCGAAACACGTTTGGGGGAAATCGCCCAGCACGCCGAGGACGTCTTGCAGTCGAGTCTGCGTGACCAGTTTCAACGGGTCGAAGATTACAACCAGATCGCCGGATCGATGGCCGAACCGTATCAGGCCGTCGCGGCAGTGGGTTTCCCCGAAGGCCTGACGCGTGGCGGATACAAACATCTCAAGGCGCTGATCGAAAGCGGCATTCGCTGTGGCGTGTTCGTGTTGATGGTTTGCAAGGACAACCACGCCTGGCCGAGCGATCTGCCGTTGCCCCATGACAGTCGGGTGTTGGAATTGGCGGTGGGCAAGGACGGGCGTTGGAGCGTCCGGCACGAGGGGCTGGAGCGATTGGAGTTTTTGCCGGCGGAGAACGTCGCCGCCGATCTGCGCGGCGAACTGACCGATCAGATCGGCACCGCCGCGACCATGTCGGCCCGAGTCGAGATCCCGCTGGAGTCGATCTTGCCGGCCCAAGGCGGCAAGGCGCGGACCGACGATGGAATCGACATCACCATCGGCAGCCAGGGTGGGCAGCGGACGCTCGGCCTGGAGCTGGGCGAAGGCGTCCGCCAGCACGTCTTGATCGCCGGTAAAACCGGTTCGGGAAAAAGCACCCTGCTGCACTCGATCATCACCTCGGGTGCGCATCACTACACGCCGGATCAATTGCAGTTCTACCTGCTGGACTTCAAAAAGGGCGTGGAGTTCAAAACGTACGCCGATAGCAGATTGCCACACGCCCGCGTGATCGGCATCGAGAGCGAACGGGAATTCGGCCGCAGCGTGTTGCAGCGACTGGACCAGGAACTGCAACAGCGCGGTGAACTGTTTCGATCGCAGTCGACACAAGAATTGTCGGACTATCGCGCGGTCAGCGGCAAACCGATGCCGAGGATCATTCTGGTGATCGATGAATTCCAAGAGCTGTTCATTCGGGACGACCGGGTCGCGGCGGACTGCTCGATGCTGTTGGACCGTTTGGTTCGCCAGGGCCGCTCGTTCGGAATCCACGTCGTCCTGAGCAGCCAATCGCTGGCGGGGGCCTATTCGTTGCCGCGTGCGACGCTGGGGCAGATGGCCGTTCGGATCGCGATGCAATGCAGCGAATCGGACGCCGCGTTGATCTTGTCCGATGACAACACCGCCGCACGGCTGATCACACGTCCCGGCGAAGCGATTTACAACGATGCGGGCGGATTGATTGAAGGCAATCAACCGTTCCAAGTCGCTTGGCTGAGCAGCGATCAACACCGCGAGTTTTTGACCAAGATCGCAACGCGGGACAAGGCGTTCACCGAAACGTTGCCCCCACCGGTCATCTTCGAAGGCAATCGCCCTTGCAAATGGTCGGCCCCGCTGGCCGCCGCTGCGATCGGCGACCGAGCCCGGGCGGGCGAAGAATTGCACGGGTTGTTGGGCGAAGCGGTCGAGATCGGTCCGCCGGTGGCGATCGAATTGTCTCGCAACGCGGGCCGCAACGCGGTCATGATTACGCCGCCGGAAGCTCGCGGGGGATTGCTCTCGTCGGTCCTTTCTGGATTCGCAAAATCCAACCGCGATCTGGAAGTGATTTACTTCAACGGTAACCGTTCCAACGAAACCCCGTCCTTGTATCCTTGGTTGCAACGCGGCGGGTTCAACGTTCGGCAGGTGAAGCCACGCGACAGCGCGCCGGAGATGGGCAAGCTGGCCGAGTTGGTGAAGGAACGCGGCGACGAGGCGGAGGGAGTTCACCCGATCATCGTCGTGATCGATCCGCTGGATCGGTTTCGCGACTTTCGCCATGAAGATGCCTTCAGTTTTTCGCTCGACGCGACGCAAGGCAGCATGTCGGGAGGCCAGGCACTGCGTGAAGTGCTCAAGGACGGGCCGCCGGCGAACGTCTATTGTGTTCTGGTGTGCGGCGGGGCGGAGATCTTGACCCGCTGGTTGCCGCGGCAATCACAACACGATGTCGAACTGCGCGTGCTGGGGCAATTGAACGCGTCCGATTCGTCGCTGTTGATCGATTCGCCGGTCGCCAGCGAACTGTCCGCAGCGACGATGCTGTTGTACGATGAACCGGCCGGTCGAATCAGCAAGTTTCGACAGCCCGACCAGGCTGATGCGATGGACGTCAAGGCTTGGCTGGAATCCTAGGTGTTGGTGTCTAGCCTTTAGGCGATTTCCCTGTCGCTGCAACGCAGCGACACGCGACCGCCCGGAAGGGCCGTCGTATCCAAAGCAGCGAAAGAGGGCGGCTAAAGCCTGCACACCAACACGTATGCCCGTGCTATGCGGGTCAGGCCTCAATTCCACGTTTTGTTCCCCGACCAAGTTTCATCGCGACGACCATGCCATCGATCTTTAGCAAAATCATCGACCGCGAAATCCCCGCCGACATCGTTTACGAAGATGACATCTGTTTGGCGTTTCGCGACATTAATCCCAAGGCGCCGGTGCATGTGTTGGTGATCCCCAAGAAAGAGATCGTGTCGTTGGCGGAATTGTCCGACGAAGACGAATCGATCGTCGGGCACTGTGTGGTCGCGCTCTCCAGGATCGCGGCACAGGAAGGATTGAAAGATGGCTACAACATGGTCGTCAATTGCGGCGAGGCGGGAGGCCAGGAGGTGCCGCATCTGCATTTTCACCTGTTGGGCGGAGCGAAGCAGACATTGGTGTAAGCGAATGCGCTGGTGTCTAGGCTTTATCCTTAAGCTCGGCAAGGGGCGTATGTGGTAGCGGAATTCGCCAAGAATTTCGGCTTTTCCCGTGTGGACTGCTTCGAGTCGAAAGCCTTGGCGGCTTCCGCTACGGGTTTAGGGACAACGCTTGGGTACGACGGCTCTTCCGGGCGGTTACAATGCAGCGAGGGGGAGTCGCCTAAAGGCTAAACACCAACGTGCGCTAGGATCGAACCACCGATTTTCCCTGGCCGTGCCACAGGGAATCCTTCGGCGTCAGCCCCGAGAGGGTTTGGGCGATGACGGCGGTGCGGCGCAGGGCGTCGTCAAGCGGTTCGGCCCACGGGCCGTGGTTGGCTCGCTGCCAGGCAGGCCGCACCAGCGCCATGGTTTTCTCGTCCCCGCCTTCCAGCGGATCGGCCGGCAAGCGGTCGTAGTACGATCGGAACATGGTGGTCGAGGCAAAGAAGGATCGCAGCCCGTGGCGGTCGGCCAGGGCGGCTTGCACGCGCAGGCAGGCGTGTTCGTGGAATTTCTTGGACGGATCAAAACTCTCCAGTCCCCAGTCCGGCCGGTGCACGCTATCGGGACCCTCGCACAGGGCGTGGCAGACCTCGTGCAAGATCATCTGCGCCAGCGAATCGTCTCGGTCCAGTGTTTCCGGGGTTCCGATCGTTAGGACGTCGCGTCCGTTCCAGGAGGCGTTGACTTGGTTGCTGCGTTCGACCCGCATGCCCATTCGGGCGGCGGCGTGGATCCAGACCAGGTCCAGCGGGTCGGAGTAGGTTTTGTCGATAATTCGCAACGGTGGACACTCAAATGGCGGGAATTAACGGGTGCCCTTTGCCAGATTTGGGCGATTTGGACATAATGCGGACTTCTCACGAATCTACCGGGAATCACTCATGTCGTCTGCTGTCGAGCCCAAGTCGGAACTGGAAAATCAGACCGTTTATTTTCGTTGCATCGCGGGTTGCTCCGCCAAGCATTCGATCTTTGACGTGATCTACACCTGCCCCTCGTGCGGCAGTTTGCTGGAAGTCCATCACGAGCGCGAGCCGCTGCGGAAACGGAACCCCTACCAGTGGCAGCAACTTTTCGATTCCCGTGCCAGCACGTCGACGTGGCCTTACGGCAGCGGCGTGTGGGGGATGCGGGAGTGGGTGATTCCGGCGCTGAAAGACGAAAACGTCGTCAGCATGTTCGAAGGCAATTCGAATTTATTCTGGGCCGAGCGATTGGGGCGGCAATTGGGCGTGCCGGATTTGTGGATCAAGCTGTGCGGCAACAGCCACACCGGAAGCTTCAAGGACCTGGGCATGACGGTCTTGGTCAGCGTCGTCAAGCAGATGATGGCCCAGGGCAGCCCCGTCAAAGCGGTCGCCTGTGCCAGCACCGGTGACACCAGCGCGGCCCTGGCCGCCTATGCCGCCTACGCGGGCATCCCCGCGGTCATTTTCCTGCCCGCGGGCAAGGTCAGCACGGCGCAGTTGATCCAGCCGGTCGCCAACGGCGCGCATGTTCTGGCGCTCGACACCGACTTTGACGGCTGCATGAAGATCGTCCAGGAGGTGACGCAGGACAATTCGATCTACCTGGCCAATTCGATGAACAGTCTGCGGATCGAAGGCCAAAAGACGGTGGGGATCGAAATCGTTCGGCAGTTCGATTGGGAAGTGCCCGATTGGATCGTGATCCCCGTCGGCAACCTGGGAAACATCAGCGCGCTCCACAAGGGATTCCGGCTGATGATGGACCTGGGGTTGGTCACCCGGATGCCCCGGTTGGTTGCCGCCCAAGCCGCCAAGGCCAATCCGTTTTATGAATCCTACAAGAAGGGGTTCAAAGAAAAGGTTCGAGTGACGGCCCAGGACACACTGGCCAACGCCATCCGGATCGGCGACCCGGTCAGCTACGCCAAAGCCGAACGGGCGATCAAGGAAACCGACGGGATCGTGGAACAGGCGACCGAAAACGAATTGGCCGCGGCGGCCGCTCACGCCGACCTGACCGGCATGTTCACCTGCCCCCACACCGGCGTCGCGCTGGCCGTGTTGAACAAGCTGATCAAAAAGGGCGTGATCAATTCCGACGACAAAACGGTCGTGATCAGCACCGCTCACGGGTTGAAGTTCACCGACTTCAAAGTCGCCTATCACGAATCACGGCTGGATGAAGTGACCAGCGAGTTCGCCAACCCGGCGGTCCACCTGCCGAACGACGCCGACGTGGTGAAAGCTGAGATCGAAAAACGGCTCACCAAAACAACCTGACGCAACGCTCGCCCCCGTATTCAAGTAAGTCGTAGTGGACGACGCGAGGAGTCCATGCACTTGGCGATCCGAACGGGCGAGTCGCCTCGCCCCTAAAACCATCTGCCCCGAAGGTTGGTGTCTAGCCTTTAGGCGATTCCCGATCGCTGCGATCGCAGCGACAGTGGGCGGCTAAAGCATGAACACCAGCGATTACTGCGTTCTCTTCGACGCAAGCCCGTGCCATTGGGGTCTGTCTCTTCTTGGCGAATCCGCTCGACGGTACTGGCCGATGTTAATTCGGTGAAAGCGCCGGTTTGGGCGTGTAGCGACGCAGTGCAGGCTGGGGCGAATACCCACGCAGCGCGGGCTGAGGCGCATAGCCGCGCAGCGCGGGACGGGGAACGTAACCGCGGAGGGCGGGCTGAGGTGCCCATCCATAAAGTGCCGGACGGGGAGCGTAGCCGCGAAGTGCCGGCCTGGGCGCGTAGCCGCGCAATGCCGGCCTGGGAACATAACCCCGCAGCGCCGGTTGCGGGACGTAGCCGTCCAGTGCGGGGCGAAACCGATTGGTCGTCGGTGCTTGCGGGGCCAGACGTTGTTGACGCCGCATTTCCAGCGCGTCGGCCCGTCGTTGTTGCATCCGGGCTTGATACTCCGCGAATTTTTGTGGATCCGCCTGTGCCCGTGCGCTCGAGCACAGGAAGCCGCTCGGGCAAACGATCATCAGCGTGATGACCAACCGGATCGATCTCATGGCTCAATTCCTCGTTCACAGAAGCCTAAAACCGTGGCTTGAAACTGCGGCCTGATCGGCGGGTGCGACGGTGGGAAGCCACGTCGGTGTCGCGAATTGCACCGGGCGGCAGGGAAGTAACTCATTATACCCGCCCGGGCAATGGAAGCGGTGGTGATTTCACGGATCTCAGGCTGTGTTTCATCCCCGGGTTCGCCTTGCCATCCGCTGGGCCGATTCGATTCTGGCTTCGGAGCCTGTCCCCCTAAGTACCGCCCACGATCCATGTTCTCGCGGCTTCAAATTCATCGAACGCGAATCTCTTGATCTCGGCATTGACAAAATGAGGCGCAATCTTAGCGGCAATCCCGCCGATCGGCGAATCCGTTGCGAACGCGATCCGTGCGACTTTTTGATGATGCTCTTTGACGAATTTTAAATGCGCCACTAACGAAGAGAACGAGTCCCATCCGGGAAAAGTTCGAACATGAATCATGATTCCGTTTAATGCGTCATGCTCTTCAATGTATGGATCAATCAACCGACTTGCTGTTTCAAAATCCTCTTTCGACAGTTCGCCATCAGGCTCCAGGATTGCGATCCCTTGATCTTCATCTAACTGGACGTTCAACATGTTTCAAACCTCGCATTTGGTGAGATTCATAGAGCGTTCGGAGGTCGCAGCGTCGGCACAATCGACCTGAATCCAAAGACATCCTACCCAACCAGGCCATTCGGCAACAAAGGGTTCTGACCCTTCAGCTTCGTCAGCTGGCGTTGACCAGGATCCTCCGCAACTGACCTTGGAGGTCGAGCAGGACATGAATCGGAAGGAGAGGTGGTCAATAAAGGCTTTGATTTCAGTTGACGCGTGAACGAGTGCACCGGTTCACGGCTTTGTTCGCTGGCCTACCTGTGGAGACGCGTTCTTGAATGAATGCTCATGCACTTGAATCCAAGTTTGATCTTCATTCTTACCACGAGTCACAGAGATTGATGTGATTTCGCCAGACTCGGCAACCACGAGGAAAGTGACGTGCGCGAGGTCAGAACGAAGATGGTGTGTGATCGTCACCCGGGCAGCACTGGTCTTGGTCTTTCCGGGGCCAAGCCAAAATCCAACCGGCAACTTTGTCTGATGCGGAAATTCCCGTCCGAGAATCTTCCAGTTTGGCGGCTCGAAACCAGAGTGCTTGACGTAGTACGCGACGACCTTCTCGATTGTGTCGTCAGTCGAACGGACATCAATGGATTCGTGCGGCCAAGCAGCTTTCTCGCCTTCAGGGCCTGCCTTAGACAAAAGCTTAGATTGTGGATAGATCCAAGCTGAATCCTCAGCGTGACCTGCATTGGTCGCAAGAGCAAAGCCAATCACGGAAAACAGGCCAACGGCGAAGAGTGGACGATTCATAAATAGCGATCCAATCTGTCCAGCGAATGAAATGCGTCACCGGGACGCGCAAATGAACTTCAATTGCGAAACAACCTGACTCGCGTACTCCGTGCACGCGACTGTACTGTCGTCTATTGCACCATGCCACGAGCGAAGACGATCGACTCGCCGTCAAGCGTTACCGTTCCGTGAATCCGATCTGCATCAACATACACCGCCATGTGACCAGCTGCTAGGATTTCGCGAAGCCCCGCTTCTGACAAGGAAAAGGGTTCCAGTGGGTGAACGCCATCAATAGCTGTCGCGACGAGCACGACATGGGTGGGATAGTCAGCGAGTTTTCCGAGCGGATTCCCGTCGGCATCCCACATCGAACCAGCTCCATTGTAAGTGCTAATGAAGTACCCGTCCTCGGTGTACCAATTCCAGAATCTCTCGCCGCTCGCGAGCGATTTTTCGTTTGACGGCGAATTCCATGGTTGGGAAATGTCGAGTGAGCTTGCAATTTCATGTTGCTCAATGTACGGCAAGATTGAGCCGACCCAAGAAAAGAGAGGACGACCGTTTGGATCCGTCACGTTTCGATCAGGAAGAAAACCATTCACGGTTTGATAGTTCAGCAGTGCCAGATGCAGCTGGCTCAATCGTCCTTGGGCACGCATCCTGGCCGCGGTCCGACGGGCATCTGGGACCAAAACTACCGCACCAATCAGCAACGGAGTGACGCATGTCGCAAGTAAGAGTTTCCATCGCATCGCAGGTCTTTCAATCGACGGAACGTGATGGATGACGCGTCCGCCGCGAGCGATCCTGCACTTCAATAAACACGACGCCGCGACTCGTCGTGCAGTACACCCAACATGGGTGTGATCTTGTGGGGTGAAGGTCCCCTGTACTTCATTCCGGTTCTTTCGAGAGATCAGTGTACCAAATCAATCACTAACGAAAGACAGTGCGAGGCGAGGGCAACTGCGGAAGGGTGACCGGCCGTGGGAAGAGCCACCCCAAATGGTGCCGCCCACGAATCAATCGCTCCCACATGGAATTGCTAGCAGTCTCGCGTTGGGGGGGCGCCGCACGTTGATGGCTGGCAATAGATCGGTGCGTCAATGACGAAGGCAGGGAGGAGAGAGTAAAACGCTGAGGCGCAGAGAGCGCAGAGGATGAGGCACTCAATTCCGTATCTCTGCGTCCTCTGCGCCTCTGCGATTCAAAACCATGTGCGAGTGGTGCCATCCAAGGCTGGCAATGATTTCGACGCGATGCGTTCAATTACGGATGCTGAATCGCGAATGATGTCAACCACTATTCAGGCGGCACCATGGACTTGCTGCAGTCGCGTGTTGCCCGCAAGTTTGATGGGTGGCACCAATTGCGCTGGTGGCACCAATTGCGCTGGGCCTTGAGCATTCCAAGAAATCCATCCCCGGTGGCTGACGCCCTCGTTGTTATACACAATTCATTCCCCTGATCTGGTTGCATTTGGACCAAAGCTTCGCCAACAACTACTGATGTCGTAGAGTCGTTCCATGCCGCGCATGACCGTATCGGTGCCAGGCTCGTCATGTCGTGGTCGGTCGATGTAGCCGCCAAGCCGAGCGATCATGCGGACGATCTCCTTCAACGTCGGTGGTTTCTTTGGCGGATCTTCCCCGGTGACGATCTTGTATACCGGCTGCCATTCGTCGGCTACGAATACTGCTTCACAGCTGACGTCTGGACATTCGCGACCGATCCGCACGCTGTAGAACGTTCGCCACGCCAAGATCATCGAAACAGCGAGACAACGCTCGAATCGTTCGATCTTTTCAAACCGCTTTGCTTCGATGCGAGTGCCTGATTTGAGAGTTCGGAAGAATACTTCGATCAACCAGCGAATGCAGTAGTAAGACAACACCAGCTCAATCTCTTCCTTGTTCGAAATCGGCATATTGGTCAGCAACAGCCAACTGATAGGCGTATCCCCTTCAGGCGGATCGATCTCGTGAGCCCAAATCGCGTTGACTTTCGTGGGCCGTAGGTGTCGATCGGGCCGATAGGGGTTCTTCAGTGTCAGCGTCGTTGCACGCACCTCGAGTTCGCATTGGCGTGCCTCTCGCGGTTGATTGCGTGCTCGTTTGTCACAGGCTAACTTGGGTTGGTGCGAACGAATCGTTATCGCTTTGGTGTAGCGTACTTTGCTCGCGGCGAGTTTTTCATGCAGATTTCCTGATGGCCGACCGTGCTGATCAACGATCGAACGGTCATAGCAACTGCGAATAATCCACCAAAAGTTCTTTGGAGAATCGGAATTACACTCGATGACTTCAAAGATGTCCGCTTCGCTGTCAGCCACGCAGACAACTTGCGTTTCGGGGTGCTCGCTAGCGATTAACTGTGCTTCGCGGTGGTTTTCAAGCCATCGCAGAGACTCCTTCTCTTCAATCGGCACTTTCTTTCGATCATCGGCTTTTGACGGACCTTCCTCGCGAGTCCAAAGTTCCGCTGCAACGGTTCCTAAGGGCGTGCCGGTGGGAGTGAACGCCATCAGCGGGTGAAGCAACTCGCCGTAGCGTGAACTGCCATCTAGCGGACCGGCCCCTTCTACTTGCGTGTTAGGTTTCGTCAAATCCAGTTCCGTCGTATCGTGAGCCAAGATGACAACTTCTTGCTCAGCAAGACGCTTATAGCAGGCATCTATATGGGGCGCTAAAATGTCCTCAAAGCAGATCGCATCGTTATCAAAAAGTCGGTAGGCTGCCGTTGTTTCGTTGTGTCCTGCGCCGACTGCAGCAGGAATGCTCTTGCTCGGCAAACCAGCCATGGCGGAGAGCACTTCGGCAAGTCGTTCATTTCGTCTCTTGTCGCCAAGATCCACCGTTTCTAATTCGTCAATCACCCATTGGCTCACCATCGCAAACACTCCGTTGCTACCTGTCGTGCACCTGAACTCCCTGTGAGCAACAGTTTGAGCGATTTCGCGAATCAATACATCATCAAAAATTTGTGTATAACAACGAGGGCTGACGCCACCGGCAGACACTCTGCCGACCCTCCGGGCCTAAGACACATCACGCCGCCAGCCAAATGGGATCCATCGACCCTACTGGAATCGGCAGCCACCCCAAATGGTGCCATCCACGAATCAATCGCTCCCACATGGAATTGCTAGCAGTCTCGCGTGGGGGGCGCCGCACGTTGATGGCTGGCAATAGATCGGTGCGTCAATGACGAAGGCAGGGAGGAGAGAGTAAAACGCTGAGGCGCAGAGAGCGCAGAGGATGAGGCACTCAATTCCGTGTCTCTGCGTCCTCTGCGCCTCTGCGATTCAAAACCATGTGCGAGTGGTGCCATCCAAGGCTGGCAATGATTTCGATGCGATGCGTTCAATTACGGATGCTGAATCGCGAATGATGTCAACCACTATTCAGGCGGCACCATGGACTTGCTGCAGTCGCGTGTTGCCCGCAAGTTTGATGGGTGGCACCAATTGCGCGCCAATTGCGTTGGGTTCGCGCTGCCATCGGTGGGCACTGATCGTCCTTGTGGGGTGGAGCGGCCGGGGAGGTGAAAATGCGTTCTAATGAGGGGCCATTTTGGCGTCTGGAATCTTCCACCCACGGAACGTCTTGTCATGACTGATCGAACTCGGATCCTTCTGCTTTCCATTTGGGCGGGACTGCTGGCCGGCCCGCCGGTCGTGCCTTCGGCGGGCGCCGACGAGCGGCGGAATGTGTTGATCATTCAGACCGACGAACACAACTTTCGGACGCTGGGGTGCTATCGCCGGACGCTGCCGGACGAGCAAGCATTCGTCTGGGGGAAAGACGCGGTCGTCGAGACACCGGCGATCGATTCCATCGCACAGCGCGGCGCGATCTGCACGTCGTTCTACGCCACCAGCCCCGTTTGCACGCCTTCACGCGCGGCGTTCTTCACCGGGCTTTACCCCCACCAAACCGGCGCCCACACCAACAACCAACCACTGCACAGCGACATCGTCACCTTTGCCGAAGTGCTTCGGCGCGAGGGATACGCGACCGGATACGCCGGCAAATGGCACTTGGACGGACCGGGCAAACCCCAGTGGGCTCCGGAACGCCGATTCGGATTCGCCGATAATCGGTTCATGTTCAATCGAGGGCACTGGAAGAATTTTCAGCTCACCGATGCCGGCCCCCGCGTCGGTGCGCGCGACAAGAACGGCGCCCCCAGCTATGGGGTCGCTGATGCCGACGAGCAGACCTTTGCTACCGATTGGTTGGCCGATCGGGCGATGGACTTTATCCGCGAGCATGCCGACCAGCCGTTCTGCTATCACCTTAGCCTGCCCGATCCTCACGGTCCGAACACGGTGCGCGCGCCCTACGATACGATGTACGCCGACATGGCGATTCGGCCGCCGATGTCATTTTCGATGTCGAAAGAAAACCCGGCCTGGGCCGCCGTCGGGGGAAAGAACTCGGCGGTCAAATTCAATCCGGCGTTGATGACACTGTACTTCGGGATGGTCCGCTGTATCGATGACAACGTCGGTCAAATCTTGGACACGCTGGCCGAGCTGAAGCTGACCGACAAGACGATCATTGTGTTCACATCCGACCACGGGGACCTTTGTTTCGAACACGGTCGGTTGAACAAGGGCAATCCGTACGAAGCGAGTGCGAAGATTCCGATGATCATCGCGGCGCCGGGTTTGATTCCGGAGGGGACGCGAGTCGACCAGGCGCTCGGCACCGTCGACTTTGCGCCGACGTTGTTGTCGCTGCTCGGCAAAAACACCGCGCATCCAATGGCCGGCCGCGACGCGTCGCCGTTGCTGACCGCACGGCAAGGCGAACAGTGGGACGACGTTGCGATCATTCAATCCTCCGGTTCCAGCCCGTCGTGGTTTGCGGTGATCACCGACCGCTACAAACTGGTCCTGTCGATGTCGGAACGCCCGTGGCTGTTTGACCTGGAAAATGATCCGGACGAATTGAAGAACTCCATCGGCTTGGACCAGAACCGCGACGTCGTTCGTCGTCTGGCAACTCGCCTGCGTGATTACGCACGATCGCAAGAGGCGGGGTTTCTGAATGCGAAATTGAAAGGGCAGATCGAATCACTGCTCGACAAATAACTCGGTCGCGTCAGTTTTCATAGCCCTTGAGGAACATGGTCACGGTTTTGTTGACAAAGATCGACTGCTTAATGGTGGTGGAGCTTTTTTCGACGCCGAACAGAGCAGGCCAAAACGCGTAGGCCATTAGCATGCCGACGAACTGGTCGGCGGCGAGTTCCGGGCGCGGGACTCGCAATCGCCCGTCGCGGTGGGCGGCCCGCATCCAGTCGGCCAACATCGTGTTGATGTGCTGTGTTTGCTCGGAGATCAGCGCACTGTATTCGGGCACCATCATCAGCCGCGACAGCACGACGCGGGCGAGGTCGCGATAACTTTCATCTTTCAGGGTGTCGATGATCTCGTTGGCGATGCGTTTGAGTTGCCGCGGCAGCGGTTGTTCCGCGTCGTACTCTCCCCCCGTCAGCACGTCGGACCGGTCCATCATCTCGCGGACGATCGCTTCGAACATCCCCTCTTTGCTGCCAAAGTGGTTGTAAACCGTGCGCTTCGACGCACCGGCGGCATCGGCGATCTGGTCCATCGTGGTGTTGTCGTATCCATACTTGCGGAATTCGGCGACCGCCGCGGCAAGGATGTCGGCGCGTTTTCGATCGGTGTGCTTCATGGGGCTGGGTGGAATGTGTCGTTTCGCGGAGCGACGCGGGGCGTCTTGTGGCCGACGCCCCGGAAGGGCCATCGTACTCCAGAGAAGCGGTCGCCCGATGCGAGGCAGTCCCGCAGGGCTGCGCTACTGCGGTACCTGACGCGCTTTTTCCAATTTACACTCACGGGTTTACTTTCTCAACGCCGAAAAGTAAACTCGATGGTGTAATTGATGATTCAGCGGGGCGAGAACTGCGCCCTGCCGCATCGCCGCTGCCCGGGCGGGAATTGCCTCCCCCGGGATGTTCGAACGGATCACGCGTTATGTTTCACAGCAAACCTACGGCCGTCTTGCTCGCGACCTCCGTCCTCTTGTTGTCGGGCTGTTCAAAGCGGCAGAGCGATCTGCCGCCCAAGGCGCCGCGACCGGTCACGGTGATGGATCTTATGAAGATCGTCCCGGAAGACTCGTTCACCGTTTCCGGTTCGGCGACGTCTTGGAAAACCGAACAGATGGGTTTTGAAGTCGGCGGGCGGGTGCAGTGGGTACTCGAACCGGGAAAGAACATCGACGGGCGGACGATGGATGCCGACGGCACGGTGATTCAAGACGGAACTCCGCTGGCGGCTCTGGACCCGACGCAGTACGAAGTGGCTGTCGATTCGGCACGCGCGTCCCTGGAAGCGGCCCAGTTGGACGCGGAGATCATCGCCCAGCGGATCCGAGATTCGATCCCCGCGGACATCCGTTCGGCGGAGGCGGATTTGAAGTTGGCCCGATCGGAGTACGACCGAGTGCAGTTGCTGCGACAATCCAATGCGGCATCGCAAGCAGATTTCGAGGACGCACAAAACCGCGTCGCGACCGAAGAGGCGCGACTGGATCGCTTGAAGGCTTCCAAGAGCCAAGCGGAGGTGGAGCTGAAAGCAGCCGAAGCACGCGTCAAATCGGCTCAGCAAGCTCTGCGCGATGCCGAGCGAGATCTGGAGAACACGGTCCTGTACGCGTCCTACCCCGGGCAGATCTCCGAAGTCCAAGTGGTCCCGGGAAGCGTGGTGTCGGCCGGGTCGCCGGTGTTGACACTGCAGATGATCAATCCGATCAAAGTGGCGATCGAGGTTTCGGCAAAACAATCCCGCGACCTGGAGCGGCGTCGTCAACTACCGGTCTCCTTCACCTTACCCGACGGCAGCCGAACCGAACGTAACGCGATGGTTTACAACGTCGATCCCAGCGCCGATCCGTCGACAAGAACGTTCTCGGTTTCGCTATTGATCATGAACGAACAGTACCGTGCACCGTTGACGCACTTGGCGGGCGGCGAGACGTTCGCACGCACCCAGGACATTTGGCCGCTGAAGTTGAACAAGATCATCGGCGCCCCGGACAACATTCTGGTCGTCGAGGAAAACTCGATCGAACGGGACGCCGGCGGCGACTACGTTTGGGTCGCAACCAATGCCCGTTTCGGAGAACGTCTGCAGGAGGTCACGACGGTCCGAAAACACTACTTGACCGTTCTGGATGCGAGGTTGCCGTTTCTGGGCAATTGGGTTTTTCGTCCGGTGCTGTTCCAGCAAAACAACGATAACGACGGGGAGAAAATCGACCGCGAGTCGTTGATCACTGGAAAGCTTGAGTATCCCGACGACGATCGCGCGAACTGGGATGGCAAGTCGGTGGTGGTCGATGGTGGGGCACATTGGGTGCTGCGTCCCGGGGATCTGGTCAGCGCGAGCGTGTCCGATCGCCGCCGCGAGGAAGGCTACTTTGTGCCCGTCGAAGCGATCTATCAGGAATCGGATCGCACGTACGTCTTCTTGGTTGAAAACGATCGAGCGAAACGGACCGAGGTGATCGCCGAGCTTCCGGAGACGTTGAGTTCCGGTTCGTTGATTCAGATTCGTTCCCTGGCCGGCGATGAGTTCGCTCCGGGGGCTCGAATGATTGTCAAGGGCGTGCACTTTCTGATGGACGGCGAGCCGGTCAAGGTGATCACCAGTGAGCTGCCCGAACATGTTTCACCCGAACAAGAGCCTGTCTCCGGCAAGGAGGTGTCCCAATGAACCTGCCGGCGCTGGCGGTCAAATACCGCCCGATCGTGATTTCCGCGACCCTGTTGTGCATGGCATGGGGCGCGATCACCTACTTCACCATTCCACGGCGAGAGGATCCGGAGTTTACGATCCGTGTCTGTGTGGTTTCCACGACATGGGCCGGGGCGCCGGCGGAGAAGGTCGAGGAATTGATCACCGACAAGCTTGAACAACAGCTGGTCAGCATTGAAGAGGTGGATCACATCCGATCGACCACGTTGACCGGCCAATCGACGATCTTCGTGGAGCTGGACGATCGAGTCCCGCCTGCGGAAATCCAAGCGGTCTGGGACAAGGTGCGGACGCGTGTCGAGGCAACGGAGATGCCGGACGAGTCGATCGAACCGGTTGTCAACGACGAATTCGGTGACACCGCGGTTCTGGTGCTCGCGATCCATCAGGTTCCCACGCACGGGCGCGATCACGTTCGGCCTCAAGACGCCTACACGCTGCGACAGCTGGAACGATTCGCCGAGGACGTTCAGGACGAGTTGCGGTTGCTGCCGGGGATTGCCAAAGTCGACATGTTCGGTGCCCGCGAGGAGGCCATTTTCATTGAAACGGACCTGCCCAACTGGTCCCAGTTGAATCTCACCACCCGGCAGTTGGAGGATTTGGCGAAGGAGCGAAACATCATCCAACCGGGCGGTGACATCGATACGTCGGCGGGCCACTTTTCGGTCAAGCCTGCCGGCGAGTTCAATGCGGTCAATGAAATCAGCCAAATCGCCAGCGTGGTGCGTTCGGACGAGGGCGGGAACAGTGTGTACCTGTCGGATCTGGGGTTGAGCGTCCGTCGCGGTTATGAAGATCCCCCGCAATACCTCTGTCGCTATGGCGATACCCAGGAAACGTCGCCGGCGGTCACGCTGGGGATCACGATGAAGTCGGGTTCGAACATCATCGACATCTGCGATTCGGCCAAGCGACGGGTTTATGAATTGACGGAGTTGGAAAAACGGCTTCCGCCGGACATCGCGGTGACACCGGTCAGCGATCAATCGGAAAACGTTTCGGCAAAGATCGGCGAAGTGGTATTGAATGTGGTCGAGGCGGTTCTGATCGTCGTGGTCGTCGTTTTCTTGGTCGTCGGCTTTCGCACCTCGTTCGTGATGGCCGCGAACATTCCGATCGTGGTGTTGATGTCGATCGGGTTTATTTCTGTCTTCGGCGTCCAGCTGGAACAGATTTCTTTGGCCGCCCTGATCATTTCGCTGGGTCTGTTGGTCGACAACGCGGTGCAGGTTTGCGATCAAGCGCGGACGAACCAGATGGCGGGGATGAAACCCTTTCCGGCCGCGGTCGAAGGCGCCAACACGCTGGCGATTCCGATGCTGGTGGGAACGCTGACGACGATGGCGGCGTTTGTGCCGATGCTGGTCGCGCTTGAAGGTGGCGGCAAGGAATACATCTACAGCCTGCCCGTGACGGTCTCAACGACACTCGCGCTCAGTTGGGTTCTGGCGATGACATTGTGCGTGATTTTGGCGGGTACGTTTATCCGCACGCGGCAGGATGATCGCCCCGCATCACCGCTGGTGCGAGCGGCGGCGAATGTCACCGGGCGGGTCACGCGATTGCTGGGACGACAGTCGAGTGTGTCCAATGAGCAGGGAAGTCACAAAGAGGGCTTGCTGTTTCGGATCTACGAACGCACCGGTCGGCTGGCATTGCGATGGAAATGGTTGACGCTGCTGGCAACCCTTGTGGCGCTCGGACTGGTCCTGACATTGCCGGTCAGTTCTGAATTCTTTCCCGATGCCAATCGTGATCAATTCGCCGTCAAGATCCATTTGCCCGAGTCGGCGACGATCGCGCAGACGGACGCCGTCGCAAAGCAGGTCGAACAGATTTTGCAACGACTGAGCCCCGTTGCTTCCGGCGAGCCCGTTTATGGAGGCCACGAGGAAAAACTGCGTGCGATGCGAACCCTGGTCGGTGGAGGCGGATCCAGATGGCACCTCGCCTGGACGCCTGAGCCGCCGGCACGGAACTATGCGGAAATCCTGGTGCGGACGACCGACGGTCGCTACACGTCAGACTTTTCTCATCGCTTGCGGACGGTCTGTGAGCGTGGCGATGCGGAGTTGGGCATCGAACCGATTGCCGGGGCGCGGATCGTTCCGGTCAAGTTGGCTCTCGGACCGCCCGCCGACCCGTTGGTGTTTCGCGTGATCGGCAGCGGGTATGCCGACCCGGCTCTGCTGCGTCAAGCGGCCAATCGGCTGAAGCGAATCGTCAACGCACAACCAGAAACCTGGAACGTGCACGATTCCTGGGGCGTGGAGGGGTACCAGATTCAAGTGGACGTCGACAAGGATCGGGCCACGCTGGCGGGTGTGACCAACGCCCAAGTCGCCAAGACACTCAATTCGTATTACTCGGGACTGAGGCTGACGACGTTTCGCGAGGGTGATCATCAGGTCCCGATCTACTTCAAGTTGCGTCCCGAGGAACGCCGCTCGATTCGGGGGCTTCAGGAGTCGTATGTGGAAGGCGACAACGGCAAGATCCCGCTGTCGTCGCTGGCCGGATTTCAATTTTCGTGGGAACCGGCCAGGATCGAGCGTCGTGACATGAATCGCGTGATCAAGGTGTCGGCGCAGATGGAGCCGGGGGTCACCGGAAATGATGTCGTCAATCGTGTGTTGCAGTTGGAGGACTTCCAACGGCTGGAAGCATCGTTGCCGGTCGGTTTTCGGATCGAAACCGGCGGTTCGTACGAAGAAAGTCAGGAAGCGGGCGGGCAGATGATGATTTCGTTCGGCATTTCATTCTTGCTGATCGTGATGTGTCTGGTCATCCAGTACAACGGATGGTCCAAGCCGTTGATCATTCTGGCAACACTGCCGATGGCGTTGGCCGGTGCTTGGCTGGGTCTGTTTCTGTCAGACAATTCACTGGGGTTCATGCCGCAGCTAGGTATTCTGGCTTTGTTCGGCATCGTCTTGAACACCGCGATCATCTTCATCGAGTTTGCGGATCTATTGATTGCAGAGAAGGTCCGGGCATCCGACTCAGCGGGCCCGATCGCGGGCATCGATCGAGACGTCTTCCATCAAAGTCTGCTTCAGGCCGGAAAGCAACGGATGCTGCCGATCTTTTTAACCACGGCAACGACCGTCGGCGGTCTACTGCCACTGGCTTTGAGCGGAGGCCCGTTGTGGGCCGGACTTGCCTGGTGCATGATCGCCGGCTTGCTGCTGACGACGGTGTTGACGCTGTATGTGGTTCCCACGTTGTATGCCATTTTGGTGGAAACCTTGCGCGTCAAGCCGGTCGCCGTGGATGCATCACTGGACAGTGCCACGATGGTTTAGGAAGATCGCGAATCGCGGTACGAACGTAGCGACCTTCGCCAGTAGGTGAACCGCCGGCGTTGTCCACGCTCGCACCGAGCGTGGCTACGTCAACGTGGGTTTCCCAGGCTCTGGCGAGCGTAGCTACTTCAGCGCGCCGTTCATGTCCACTTTGCCCCACAGGTTCGGGCTGAGCATGATTTCGCCGGGAATGTCGTCCACTAGCATTGTCGCCGGATTGGCCCAGTAGGAACGCAATTGTGTCTCGCGTCCTTCGGCATCACCGAAGGTCACGCCAAAGTCGGCGCGTAGTCGGCCCTGTGGATTCAAGCCCAGGTCGCTTAGCGGGATTCTTGCGTCGACGCGGTAGCCTCCCGACGATGTCTTGACGTCGATCTGGACATCATCGAGCTGTCGCACGTCGTTGACCGTTTCGCCGCGCCAGGGCGAAGTGAACTCGACCGGGTTGTCGCCCTCGCCACGGTGGTGGTACAGCACGGCGATCGCGCGGCCGTCGTGTGGGGCGATCGTCAGTCGCTGGTCGCCGGCGACCGGTCCACGACGCCGCGGGTCGGCATCGGGATCGACGCCGATTTGCAGATCCACCGTATCGCCGGTGGCAAACAGTGTGGTCCAGTCGCGGCCGTTGTTGATCCAGGGCGAGGGATCCTGGACATGATAAATCAGATGCAGGTGATCGCCGTCGATCGAGGCCTTCAGTGTTGCCTTGAATTTTCCGTTCTGGTCCCAGCTGATTTCGCCGGGCAGGCGGAAGACCTTTTCGGACTGTGACTGGGCGACCGATCGCAGCATGGCGCGCTCGGCCGCGGCAATCTGGGCTTGGGAAACCGGCAGGGAGCTGCCGCTTAACCGTTTTGTTTCGGCCAGACCGTGAAGCTGGTAGATGCGATAGGGTCCGTGGCCGATCTGCACGAAATAAGAGTCGTCTTTCGCCGAACGATCGAAAACCCCTCCGAAAATCTCGCCGCCCAAACGGTAGGCGTTCTGCGCGTAACTCACCCGGACATCGGTAAAGCATTCGTCGAGATAAACCCCATCGGAAGTGAGCAGGAAACATCGTCCGTGGTTTCCGTTCAGGAAGAAGACGTCCGCTTGGTCATCCAGCGGTGCCATGCCGAGGATGCCCATCGTTCCTTGCAGTACGCCGGATTGTGGCAGCGGCGCCTGGTGCGAGCCGTGAACGTCGCTCCACCTATTCGGATAAGTCCACAGTTGTTTTCCGTCGTCCGCATAGGCGTTCAATTCCGGTTCGGAGTTAAAGATGAAACGGCCGAAACGGTCACGCGCTGTGGAGACGTTTTCGCGATGGTAGCCAGAGCTTAGCGAGACGTCGGTTGAGCCGGTTTCCAGTGCTTCGCTGAGCGAGGGGTAATCCGGGATACCGTTGGCCAGCATCCCGCGCGGTGCGATTTCCACGATCTTCACCTGCCCGTCGACCGAAGCGGGGACTCGGAAGGTCAGGGAGTCCTGGCGAAATCCCCAGGGGCCACCGCCGTAGCGAACGCCCTCCTTCGTAAAGCTGAACTCGTCTACCTGAGTCTGGCCGTCTCCATTGCGGTCCACCCAAAATACGCCGCCGACGCGGGCCGCCCACGGTTTCCCGTCTGTTCCGTGCCCCGGGCGTTCTTGTCGACGTTTGTCAGGCCAGTGGGCGTAGAAGGCGTCGATGTAGGCTTGCGGCGGGTCCCACTCACATCCGTAGGAAAACTGATGCGTGCTGGCTGTCGCGGCGATGGGGCGGGTGGTCCCGTCGTCCAGCAGTTCCAGAATCAGAGCAATCTTGCCTCGCGTACTGAGAAACGTTCGCCCGGCTTCGCGAAAGAACCAGTATCCCATCGGGTGATAGCGTCGGAAGTGCCCTTCATCAATCGCCATGACGTGCGTCGGCTTCGCCGTGTCGGTGGCGATATCGACATCCCAGAGGCAACCGAGACCGATCCAGCGATTCGGGTTTTCCGGATCAAAACCGGAACCGACGCCGCCGTAATGTGGCATGCCAAATTTTTCGTAGACGACGGACTGTTTCTGTAGATCCCAGGCCAGAATACGTTTGGGATTCCAACGCTTTTCGGTGACCCAAAGCTTTCCATCGGGGCCGATGGCCAGTCCGGCGGGGTTGACCATGCGCTGGGGATCATAGGTTCCTTTGTACGGACCGCCCGGTTCCCCAAACGCTGCGAGCCGCTGCCCCGAGGCGGAGACGTGGTGCACTTGATGCGTGTGATGGTCGCTGATCCAGAAGTCGCCGTCGGGCGCGACGGCCAGGCCCGCGATGTCGATTTCCTTGGCGTCGAAAACCTGCTTTTGATCACTCAGCGAAACGATGCCGGAATCCGTCGCGGCAAAGATCTTTCCGTTGCCCGCGGCGAGATGACGGACGCCCGGCAGCGGCACGGTGTTCAGCCGCTTCCCTGTCGCTGTGTCGTAAACCCACACACACTGATTGTCCCGAGAGCCGACGTAGAGTTGGTCGTCCAGAATCGCCAGCCCCGCCAGATTAAAACTTTTCAGGTCGCGATGGCTGGTCTGCGGCCCAACCTGGACGCTATCGACAATCAGAGCGCGTTGTCCGTCCGGGAAGGAGACTACTTTTCCACTGGCGATCTCATAGCGGACCACGGATAGATCCCAGGATGCTTTCCAGGAATCTGAACTCCAGTCGATGCCGTTTTTACCGCCCCAGCGAAAGCCGTCTTGGGCACAATAGAGATAATGTTGATCGGCTGCGATGGCATTGTGACCGATGCCGAAACCATGCTGATGTTCATATCCCTGCACAAAATTTCCATCGGCATCAAGCGCCATCAGCGCCCAGCCGCCTTCGGTCACCGGAGCGGCGAAGAAGACATTCTTGCCATTGCTCGCCGCGTGGTGGAGCAATCCGTGGTTCGGGCCCCAGGGACGCCGGTCGATCGGTTCCATTCCGCCGGCAAAGTGCTTGCGAAACTCCGGTTGAATCCCCGGATGTGCGATGCCTCGCCAACGATAGTTACCTGGCGAGACGAGCTGTCCGGCTTCGTTCAGACCGTCCCAGACGACGCCGTGGTTACCGGCGGAAAACGACTGGCCGGAGATCAGGTTGCGAACGCGGTCCCCGTTCTCGTTTTCGATCACAATGCTCGCCTTGCCGTCGACGGGCTGCTGGAAATCAATTCGGATCTGTTCACGGCGCTCCGCGATGACTTCGCGATAGTTGTCCAGGTCGAACGGCGCCCAGTGCGCCGGATTCTTTGAAAACGGAGCATGGATGGGTTGTTTGTCGACAAAGCCGATCCGCTCGCGGCGGTGGGGCGTTTCCACCGCTACGGCCAGACGCAGGTTTGATGCATCGCCGTTGGGGAGCCGGACGATCCGGTCTTCGGTCCAAAACGCTTCGCCGTCACTAGCCACACCGAGCGTTACTTTCGCGGCTACATCGTCGGGAACGCGTACGCCGAGCATCCGATCGGAAATCGCCACCGCGATGGGGATTTCTCCCGGGCGGTGCAGGTCATAAAACGCTTCCTCGGGAAACTCCGCCACCGCTTTCGCATTTCGCTTGGACGCTACCGCAGGGGGCGCGGTCGACGCGTCTGAGCGAAGTCGAAGTTTTACCAGGCGTTGCTTTCCGGATTCGAATACGACCATGCGATCACCGGACAGGGCCACTTGCATCGGCGCGTCCAAACCCTCGTACTGGGCGATCACGGAGTCGCGAGACAGTGATTCGAATAATTGCACGCGTCCGCCCGTGGTATCGCTGACCGCAAAGCGGACTCCGTCACCATGAATGAACAGCGATTCGCCAAAACCTTGCAATCGGCGAACCAGTTCCCATGTTTCGCCGGATGGTCGCAACACCGCAATGGTACCGCGATCGGCTGCCAGCAGATGACCGTCCTGCCACGCCAAACTGGTGCAGTTACGCAGTCCCGGCAGACGCACCGGCGTCGGATTGCCGTCGACATGGCCTGATTCGGCGAGGGAAAAATC
The DNA here is from genome assembly GCF_008035925.1 of Stieleria maiorica. NCBI lineage: Bacteria > Pseudomonadati > Planctomycetota > Planctomycetia > Pirellulales > Pirellulaceae > Stieleria > Stieleria maiorica. The sequence continues at coordinate 9,018,053 of NZ_CP036264.1, read as the reverse complement.
TAGCGTGTGGCCATCGGGTTGCGTCACGAGCAGGCGACGTTGTCCCTTGCTGTTGGTGTAAACGGTCGATCCGGGATTGCCGTTGCCCAGCGTGACACCGCGCATCCCTTTCCATTCAAAACGCGACCAGCCGTTGGTGTCAAAGACAGAACCACACGTGCTTTGAACGGATCCGTAATGTGTCTTGATGAAACAAACCGTCCTACCGTCCAAGACGATGGGCTGCGTCAACTGTTGGGGTTCCACATCGCCGATGGAAAACGGCGTTTCCGGACCGTCATCCCAACGCAGACTGCCGTGCGGTGTCCAAATGTTGCCGGCCGAATCGAGCGCCAAAGCGGCGACATCGGCGAGCGCACCGATCCGGCGTACGGGGACGAAGCGGGATTCATCGCCCTGCCAATGAAGCAACTGAACGACCCCTTTCAGTCCCGAAATCGCGAACAGGTCAGGTGTCACCTGGACCAGCCCCGTGCCGTGATTGATGTCCGCGCTGGCCGGCAGGTATCCGATGAACGACCCCGACGCGCCGCCGAGTACGACACCGGGATCGGGTTCGAATCGCTCATTGAAACGGTGAATCGTTCCGTGCCAGCCGTGCGCATGCCAGAACCGTCCGATCTTCTGAGGACGTGTGCCGCGGAACGGCTTGGGGAAACCGGCTACCGGAGTGCCGTCACGCCAAGCACGGACATTGTCACGGAAGAATACGAACACCGTTCCGTCGTCGGCGCTGACAAACAGATGCTGGGGGGATTCGTCCAGTGTGGCGATGGAAGTTCTTGCACCACTCAACGGGTCCAGCCAAAGCAACTCGCGGTCGGCGACAATCGCAACACGTCCTTGGAAAGACCCCGGAGACAGCACATCTGCGCGACCTTCGATTCGCTCCACCTTGCTACCGGGGACGGCGTCGAGCGGCAGGCGGTAGAGGTTTTTTCCGAGCAACAAAACCAAGTGCTCTTCGGCCAAGGTCAACTGGTCACGGAACTGGTGGTTGGCATCGGGAAGCTCATACGAAGCGAGCAACCGCCCGTCGAGGGCGTAACGATTCAGCCTTGTCGAACCGCCACGTTCCCAAAGCGTGTTCTCCGTGTCCAACAGCGGTCCCATTCCGGCGGCGGGTTTGTCAGAAAACACGACCAGGGAATCGTCCGAGCCGCCCGAATTGGCGAGGACACCGTCGAAGCGAAGTTCGGCCGCGATCGCGGATCCAAAGAACAGTGTCCAGAAGAATAGCGTGCAGATACCAAGAGTGACGCTGTGATAGCCAAAAGGAATCATGACAAGAACGTTTGAAGAACGGGGGCTCATTCGCGACCGAAGAACCGTTCTTCGGCCGGCAGCGCCACGAATGGCCAACTGGCTGGGAAAAACCGCACGATCTCACCCGGGCGGTAGCCTTCCAGCAGCAGGCCGCATTGCAGTTGGATCTGCACGCCGCAGCAACCTTGCACGACCGGGACCCGATCGATTTTCAGAATGTTGCCGCCCTTGCGGTCGTTGAGTGGTTCGTAGGTCATCAGCGACCAGCGAGCGACTGCCAGCGTCCCTTTGGGTTTCAAGTCATCTTTGGCACCGCCGGAGGTCGGCCAACCCAGCGGCTCGGGGACGATCTCATGGAAACTCTCCAGCAGGCTCATGTCCAGACCATCGAAAAACGTGACGGTGACCGTCGATGCCTGGTCATCCACCGCGTCGACCCATCCCGGGATGCCGCGCTGGCGGATGTGGTCGCGATGCCGCCGTCGCTGGCGATCGCCGGCCAGATCCCGGCTTTCCTGATCCAGCCAAATGTGAAACACCCGGCCCGGCCCGTACAGCGTGGCCCAGGTCAGGTTCATTTGCACTTCCTGACCGGCGTGAATGTCGGACAACGTGCCGAATCCATTGCCCCGGTATACCACCGTGCTCTCCAGCAGATCGAATTGTTTCGCATCGCCATCGCTTTGGCCGTCGACTCGCAACGTTGCCGTCAGCTTCATCGACTCACGATCGACGTCGTCCACGCGCCAAACTTGATTCCGCCGCGTGTGGTAACTGAAGTCATCCTCGATCCGGATGCATTGTCGAAACTCTGATTCCGGTGAAATTCGATCGTGCCATCGCGCCAGCGGCGGGCGATCGTCGTCCGGGGCGATCGGGTAACACCAGGTGTGAAGATGCGTACCCAGAGGAATGTCTTGCAGTGCCGCCGGCTGGCCGTTGTACTGGATCGAACCGTACGGCAACATCGTCAGCAATAACGGCAGGTCCTTGACGCCGGCGCCCTGCGAGTCGTCTCGGTCGACGCGAAGGTGCAACTCGCGTTCGACGTGATCGGCCCAGATCAGTTCACCCTTGATGGCGTGCGCCGAGCCCTCGGGTGGAAACTCGCCTTTGACCGGTTGGTACCAGGGCAGGTTTTGGTCCTGGTTTTCGTCGGTGCGGAATCGCTCAGCCGCATCGTCTGCCGCCGGATCGTCTGCAGCCGCTGTGGTCGCAAACCCAGTCGCCGCCGCCAGAACCAGGAACAGAAACAGGAAACTTCGCATCGGCATCATGCCACGATCTCCGAGATCGTCCCCAGGCTATCTTGGAACCGATCCGCTTGGACGCCCACGCGGTGCAGCATCGTCAGGAACAGATTGCTCAGGTGCGCGTTGCTGTCGACCGGTCGGCCGCAGATCTTGTAGTGAGCACCGGCGTCGGCGACGTTGTATTGGCCGATGATCGGCAGATTGAAATCGAGATGCCGGCCGTGCTTCCAGCCGAGTTTGCGACCACCGGCCAGGATCGTGGGCAGGTTGGCGTTGCCGTGGCTGTGGCCGTAGGACATGCCGCTGCCCCACAGCACCTGCGTGGTGTCCAACAGGTTTCCGTCGTCTTCCTGGTGAGCTTTCAACTGGTCCAGGAAATAACTCAGTTGCTCGACCAGAAAGGTGTCCGTCTGGGTGAGCCGCCGCAGCTGTTCCGGGTCACCGTTGTGGTGCGACAGGCCGTGCCGGGTCTGGGAAATGCCGATGTCGGGGATCGCGCCGCCATTGGATTCGCTGCAAATCATGCAGGTGATGACGCGTGTCATGTCGGTGCGGAGCGCGAGCACCATTAGGTCAAAGAAGATGCGATGGTATTCCCGGACTCGGCTGATATCCAGCTTTGCGGAGAACCGGTTTTCCGTCCCGCGCGGCAATTCGGGGCGGGGAACGTCCAGCCAGGCATCGGCCCGCTCGGTGCGGATTTCCACCTGACGCACCGCGGTCAGATACTCGTCGAGTTTATTGCGATCGGCCGAGCCCATTTTCTGGTTTGTTCGACGGGCGTCGTCCATGACCGCATCAAGAATACTGCCGCGTCGGTTCAGGCGACGGCGAACGACATCTTTGCCACCTTGTTCGCCGACAAACATGCGCTGGAAAACCGTTTTAACGTTGCGATCGGCGGGCAGCTGCACACCGTCGCGCGACCAGGCGAGTGAATGCCCTTCGATCGCAAGTTCGAGCGACGGGAATCGCGTGGAAACCCCTTGGACTTCGGCCATCAGCTGATCGACCGAGACGGTGTTGCGAAACGAGCCGCCGGAGGAAGGAACGTCGGCCCCGGTCAGCCACACCTTGTCGCAATTGTGATGTTTTCCCAGCACCATGGGATGGTGCAGGCCGCTGATCGGCGTGATGTCTTGACGATGTCGCTCCAACGAAGCCAGCGGCGCGGTGAACTGGTAATCCGTGCCGGCATTCTGGATTTGCCACGTCAACGTGTTGACGCCGTTGGGGATGTACAGAAACACGCTGCGTTTGGGTTGCGTCGGAGTCGGCAGCTCTGCTCCGTCGGCCATGCAGTCCAGCAAGGGCAACGCGATGCTGGCGCCGATTCCTCGCAGCACGTGCCGGCGGTCGAGACGCCAGTTTCTCTTCAGGATATTCATGGAGTCTCGCTATCGTTTTTGAAACAGGTCGGACAGGACGAACGCTTCGAGGATCGCGCGGACGCTGTAGTTGTTTTCACGGCTGATTGCGGCGATCGCATCCAATCCCTCGTGGTCGTCAATCGTCATCGTCCGTCGCATGCCGTAGATTGCCAGTTTTTCGATAAAGGTCCGGTTGAACGCGTCGAGGTCCGCCATCAACAATTGTTGGAATTCCTTGGCGTCTGCGAAGCTACGGCCGTCGGGCAGCTGGCCACTGGCATCGACCGGCGGGTCGTCGCCGGTCCCTTCGACCTTTTCATGTGTGCGCCACTGTCCGATTGCATTGTAGTGGTCGAAGGCTAATCCGAGCGGGTCGATCTTGCGGTGGCACGAGGCGCAATTCGGATGATGCTTGTGCGCTTCCAGTTTCATCCGCAAGGTCGCTTTGGGGGCGTCGGTCGGAGTCGGTTCGATGGGATCGACGTTCGCCGGTGGAGGCGGGGGGTCCTTGCCGAGAAACACTTCGGAGACCCACGCGCCACGATGCACGGGGCGGTGACGTGTTCCATCGGACGTCAGCGAAAGCACCGAGGCGTGCGTCAGCAGACCGCCACGATGGTGTTCCGGCCGCAACGCGACGCGCTGGAAGTGGTCTTCGGTCACTTCGGGAATCCCGTAAAAACGGGCCAGACGCGGATTGACCATCGTCCAGTCGGAGTCGATGAATTCACGCAAGGTCAGCCCTTGCTGTAACACTTCGGCAAAGAACGCCCGACTCTCGCCGATCATGCTTTGCTCCAGGTGATCGTCGTAGTTCGGGTACAGGTTCTTGTCCGGCGGGAACATCCCCACCTTGCGCAGGTTTAACCATTGGGATGAAAACGAACGCATGAATCGTTCCGAACGGGGGTCGGCGAGCATGCGATCGAACTGTTGCTGCAGGACGCTCCGGTCGCGCAGTTGCCCGTTTTCGGCAAGCGAAAACAGTTCGTCATCGGGCATGGTGCTCCACAGCAGGTACGACAGTCGCGTTGCCAGTTCCCAATCGTTCAATTCACGCCGATCCGATTCTTCGTCTCCCTCGGCGATGAACAGGAAACTTTTTGAACAGAGGATTGCCACCATGCCTGTTTTGACGGCATTGCGAAACGACTCACCCGCGTCGAGTTCCCCTTTGACGATCCGAAGATAGATCTGCAATTCATCCGCTTTCAGCGGTCGCCGGAAGGCACGTCCAGCCAACCTGGCCAGACTGTCACCAGCCGCCGTCAGCGATTCTTCGGTTGCCATGTATTCCTCGCGACGCCGTTGTTCCTGGTCGGTGACGATCGGACCGCGAATGGAAAGTGAATCGATGATCAGGATCGGGTACCGCGGGCTGCCATCCTGGTTGGTGATCTTCATCTGCCAGGGGGCGCGGCGATGCCCGGTGGTGATGAATGGGATCCGGCTGCCGGCGTTGGTTCGCGGATGATTCGGAACCTTGTTCTGATTCATCACGTGGATGGTCGGCGGGCGTCCCGGCGGATTCGGAAAGTGGGCGCGAAACGTTACGGTGACGGGAGCGTCTTCGGACGCGATGATGTCCTGCTGGAACAGCACGCGGTCCAGTTCGGGTTCGATCACCGCCATCCGGGGCGCGATCCCGTTGACCGGCTTCAAACCGCAGACGGTGTAGCTGATTTCGTAAACGCCGGGACCGGGAAACCTTCGCTCGGGGCCGCGCCAGGGATTGGAATACCGATAAATCTGGCCCGACGTCGTCAGTGGAAACCGGACCTTGTCCAGCAAGCCGTCGGCGTGGAGCCGTTGGAAATGAGGGGCATTCTGCTTGACCTCCGCCGCCCGCTTGCCGGCTTCGACGTAGGCGATCGGCTGCTCCGGATAGGCTTCGTCCAGGATCACTTCGGCCGCAATGATGTATTTTTCGATGTGCGAGGGCGAGAGTGTCAGCACCGAACCGATCCGTTCGAATCCGTGCCACTGCGGATCTTCGAAAAGCCCCCCGGGATCGCTTGCATCGTACTCGACGCCGATCAAATCGCGGATCGTGTACACGTACTCTTCCCGCGTCAGCCGCCGATACGACACCCGGTCGCGTTTCGCCATCCGCGCCGATTCGCCTTCCTTGATCCGTGCCGCGATCCATTCGATGATCTCCGCACGCTGATCCGCCGTCGGTTGTGGCGATGCGTCCTCCGGAGGCATCTCGCCCGACTGGATCCGCTCCATCACCTCGACCCATTGCGGCGTGTCTTCAAAGCCGACTTTCGGCGAGAGGTTGTCGACGCGGAAATCCCCATTTGCGGCGTCTTCGTCGTGACACGTGATACAGTGCGTCTCGATAAAGGATTCGACCTTGGCGTCAAGTCTCTCGGCAGACGCGGACGTGGCGAGCAAACCGCATGAGACAAGCAAAGCCGCGGCGGTTGGCTTGATGTTAAGAAAAGGAGGGCTCATGAGTGACACCGAAGACAATGATTTCGCCATTGAATGTGTGAACGCCCTCGCTGACGTGATGTACATCGGACGAACGAAAAAACGTCGAACAAAAATGCTCGATTCAACCCCTGTACCGAGATGCGTCCGCACCGCGCGCTTGGAAAAAGAACCAAGCGAACGTGACCCGCCTTGCAGATTCGGTATGGCACTGCCGCACCAGCATAAGAGTTTTCCAACACGGCTGCCAGCATCCACTGTACAAATCATTCGTGGCGATCGGTCCGCGCGGTTTGGCCGGCCCGAACTGTTCCAGTCGACCTGGACCTGTCCGTGATGACGCACTGATTCTGTCCCGGTTGGCAAGAAACGCCGGTCGTTGGGGCGTGGTCGTTTCACTCACCACGTGGCGAATCGATTAAAATCCAGCCATGATTCCCCCGGCCCCCATTCACGGTCGTACTGATGATCCGAACAATCAGCGTTGTCATGGTTGTCTTGATGGTTAGCACCTGCATCGAGTCTCCGACGACCAATCCCGCCCATGCCCAAACCGCAGGTCCGACGCGTTGGGCGATCGCGATCCACGGCGGTGCGGGCGGTGATCCATCCAAGTGGAACGATGAAAAACGCAGCGCGCGACGTGAGGGGCTGGAGGCAGCGCTCACGATCGGTCGCGACCTGCTGGCCGGCGGCGGATCCGCACTCGACGCCGTCGAAGCCGTGATCCGGTCGATGGAAGACAACGCCAGTTTTAATGCGGGCCGCGGCGCGGTGCTGACGAAGGAAGGCAACGCCGAGCTGGATGCATCGATCATGGACGGACGAACACGAGCTTGTGGGGCGATCGCGGGTGTCACCACGATCAAGAATCCGATCTCGACGGCGCGACTGGTGATGACCGAAACCAAACATGTGCTCTTGGCCGGCCCCGGCGCCGATGCGTTCGCGGCATCGCAAAACGTTCCCTTGGTCGATCCGAAGTACTTTCTAAGCCGCCGCCCCGGGCGATCGAATTCGTCGACCGATACCGGCCAGGATCCCCATTTCGGCACCGTCGGTTGTGTGGCGCTCGACTCGGCCGGAAACCTGGCCGCGGGAACCAGCACCGGAGGGACGGCGAAAAAGTTGCCTGGACGTGTCGGCGATTCACCGATCGTCGGCGCCGGAACGTTTGCGGACAATGCGTCCTGTGCCGTCTCGGGGACCGGCGTGGGCGAAGAGTACATCCGCAACGCGGTGGCGTATGACATCTCCGCACAGATGTTGTACGCCGGCCTGTCGCTCGAGTCGGCAGTCACCGAGGTCATGACCGAGCGGCTCAAACCCGGCATTGGAGGTTTGATCTGTGTTTCCCACGACGGCCAGATCGTGATGCAGCACAACACGCCGGGGATGAGCTGCGGTGCGGCTGATAGCGGCGGACGATTCGAAACACAGCTTGTTCTCGACAACGGCGGCCGACCGGAATCGAACGACGCGGCTGACGATCTGCCAGTTGCCGGCCACACCGACGATGCGGACGAAACGGCGATTCGTCGATTGATCGACCGACAAGCGGACGCCTGGAACGCCGGCGACATCGACCGGTTCATGGACGCCTATTGGAAAAATGAGCGGTTGACGTTCGTCTCCGGCGGAAACGTCACTCGGGGCTGGGATTCCACCCGGGACCGCTACCGGCAACGCTATCCGGACCAGGAAGCGATGGGCAGCGTCGCATTTTCGGATCTGGAGTTCCTGCGATTAGACGACGACGCGTTTCAAGTGCTCGGCGTCTGGACGCTCAAACGCGACGATGAAGACTTGGGCGGGCGATTCACATTGGTCTTTCGCCGACAACCCGAAGGCTGGCGGATCGTGCATGACCACACATCGGTGCAGAATCCGCAGTAGTGCCTTGCCAATCCTACAGAATTGGGAGCAACAGGCCGTTTAGCCGCCTGCGATCGCGGCGAAGCAGCGCCGGCCCGGAAGGGCCATCGTACCCCAAGAAAAGCATCGCCCTAAGCTGACGGACCCTCAACGCTAGACGCTATCGCGCATGCCCGTCCGATGAATCCCTCCCCACTCATTTTCACTGATCAATCCGCTCGATGCTTCGCTATGCCCTGACGATTTTCACCAGCGCGTTTTTGCTGTTTCAGGTCCAGCCGATCATCGGTCGCTACATTCTGCCTTGGTTCGGCGGAGGCCCGTCGATTTGGACAAGCTGTCTGCTGTTTTTTCAATCGGTGTTGCTGGGCGGTTATCTTTATTCGCATCTGCTTTCGTCAAAGCTGAAGGTCCGCACCCAGGCGATCGTTCACTTGGCGGTGTTGGCGGCTTCCGTATTGCTGTTGCCGATCGCACCGGATGATTCATGGAAGCCCGGGATCGACCAATCGCCGCTTGCGCGGATTTTGTTGGTGCTGGTAGCGACCGTGGGCGGACCGTATTTCGTGCTGGCATCGACGGGCCCGTTGATGCAAAGGTGGTTCAGCCAGACGTCGCCGGGCCGCTCGCCGTATCGTTTGTACGCGTTGTCAAACATCGGGTCGCTGTTGGCATTGCTAAGCTATCCGTTTGCAATCGAGCCCCGGTTCACGCTGGGCCAACAAGTTGTCTCGTGGACCTCGCTGTACGTCGTGTTTGCGTGCGCCGCGGCGTGGTGCGCTGTCCAGATGCTAATAAGTGATCCGGCCGCACGCGTTCCCGACCGAGCGGGTGGACAGGGCGATTCAATCACCGCCGCGGCCTCAACCGAGAAGCCCGGCGTGTTGCTTGTGTTGCTGTGGCTCTGTCTGTCGGCATCCGGATCGTCGATGCTGCTCGCGACGACGAATCAGCTGTGCATTGATGTCGCCGCCGTCCCTTTTCTATGGATCTTGCCGCTCAGTTTGTATTTGATTTCCTTCATCATTTGCTTTGATCACCCGAAGTGGTATGACCGCCGGGTGTTTGGGCTGTTGCTGATGGCATGCGCGCCGCTCGCGTGCTGGGCGATCGTTTCGGGCGCGGACGTCGCATTGGTCGAGCAAGTGGCGATCTTTTCGGCCGTCCAATTCGCCTGTTGTATGGTTTGCCACGGCGAACTCGTTCACTCGCGTCCCGATCCACGACACTTGACGCTGTTCTATCTGGTGATCGCCGCCGGGGGTGCACTGGGCGGATTTTTGGTGGCCGTCGTGGCGACGAGTTTTTTCACGGGGTATTGGGAATTCCAGATCAGCCTTGTCGCCTGTTGCGCGGTCGCATTGATCGCCGCGTGCCGACATCGAATCTGGGACGAGGCACCGTCGGCGACGTTTTGGTTTTGGGCCGGGGGAGCGATGGCAACGTGCATTGCGGCTGTGACGCTGATTTGGCATCCGCATCACGAGTCCCTGCGTCCAATCGATCAAGTCGCGATGTTCGGCGGACTGGGCGTGTCGATTCTGCTGGGGCTGACCGCGATCGGAACTCGAACTGAAAAATCGATTTCGGCATGGGAGTGGTATCCATGGGTTGCCGTGCCGATCGTTTGGATGGTCGGTTGGGGAGCGTGGCGATCTCCGGAGGTCATGACAATCGGCCGAAGCAGCCAATTTGCGTTCGCCTCCGTCCTAGCCTGGGTCGTCGCTTTCGTGGCGTTGTCGATGCTGGGACGACGGAGTGAACGAAGCCAGTGCTTGCTAACGCGTGCCCTGATCCTTGCGTATGCGATTCTGTTACTCACGCTGGCGTATCAACGAGACGTGCTGACGTCGACGCAAGTCATCACGGTGGCGTTAATCGGGCTGGGGGGCGTGGTTGTCCAGTGGGGAGTCAAAAGGCTTTGGTCGCCGGGGCGAGATTCGTTGCGCGAGAGGTTGCTCGGCGGTGGGCTTTCGGGCATGTGCTACTGGGGGCCGGTGGCCGCGTTGGTGGCGATCATGGGGTACGAGTTATGGCAGGTTGCCCAAACAAGGTCGCGCGGCGAGGTCCACCGGTCGCGGAACTTTTACGGCGTTTTAAGCGTTGACTACCGTCCAGCCTGGGAAGACGACGGGGTCGCGATACCCGCCCGGTACCGATTGGAACATGGCCAGATCCTTCACGGCGTTCAATACGACGATGACGACTGGAGACGGCTGCCGACGACTTACTACGGAAAAGAAAGCGGCATCGGTCGGGCAATCCAGGCGGTCCGTGGCGGCAAGGTGCAGGGGCAGCCCATCCGGGTCGGTGTCGTCGGACTGGGAACCGGCACGATCGCAGCGTATGGCGAAGCGAACGACACGTTTCGGTTTTACGAGATCAATCCTGCGGTCCAGGAACTGTCCGGACGGTTTTTTACTTACCTGCAGGGTTCCGCGGCGAGCACGGAAGTGCGGCTGGGAGATGCGAGAATCGTGATGGAACGCGAGCTTCAAAACGACCGACGCCAACGATTGGATGTCTTGGCGATCGATGCTTTTAGCAGCGACGCGATCCCGGTGCACTTGCTAACCGCGGAGTGTGGAGAAATCTATCGGGCGCACCTTGCCGAAGACGGCATTTTGGCGATCCACATTTCGAATCGATTTCTCGAACTGGGACCGGTGGTTCGCGGTTTGGCCGACACGCTTGATTGGCAATCCGTTCGCATCAGCAACGACAAAGACACGTCGGCAGGCGTGTTCGCGTCGACCTGGGTGCTGCTGACGGGTTTCTCGCAGGTCGCCGATCAATTGAGGTCAAGTCCGTCGTATGAACCGTGGCGCGACGAGGAAACGGTCCTGCTATGGACCGATGATTATTCCGGCCTGTGGGAATTGCTGTCGTGGTGAGAGTTCGTGTGAGTGGCGACGTTCTGCGCGGCCCAGGCGGAGCCTCCGGTTGCACGCACTGCAGGTGTGGCTGGAGCCACACCTGCAGTGCGTTCCAAGGCAATGATTCGGGTAAACGGTAGTGGACGACGCGAGGAGTCCTCGCTGCGCGCCGTCCGAATGGACTCGTCGCCTCGTCCACTACCCAAAACCAAGCTCTAGCTGGACAACGCCACATTGGACAAAAAACATCGTAAATCGCCGGTCAAACGTAGCTACCTTCGCCAGAAGGTGGATCCCTGAGATTTTCCACGCTCTGGCGAGCTTAGCCACGTCAACGCGGCGCTGTCCAGCTAGTCGTCGTCTTGGCTGGGGCGATAGGCGGCGATGACTTCTTGTTGGACATTGGGTGGCGCGGGTTCTTCGTGGCTGTGCTCCACGGTGAACGACCCGGATCCGGCGGCGATGCTTTTGAGCTGGTTGGCGTACGATTGCAACTCGCTCAGCGGCGCGACGGCCTTGACCGTGCAGCGGTCGTCCTCCATTTGCGTGTCGGTGACGCGTCCACGTCGGACCGACAGGTCACTGGTGACATCGCCCAGGTACTGACCGGGCACGTGGACCTCGACGTTCCCGTAGGGTTCCAGCAGGACTGGGTGAGCCTTCAGGACCGCATCGATAAATGCCTTCCGCCCCGCGGTGATGAACGCGATTTCCTTGCTGTCCACTTCGTGGTGTTTGCCGTCGTAGACTTCGACGCGAACGCCGGTCATCGGGTACCCGGCCACGGCCCCGTCGTCGAGCACTTGGCGGACGCCTTTTTCGATCGAAGACATAAACTGTTTCGGGATGGAACCGCCGACCGTTTTGTTTTCGAACTCGAATCCCGTCGGGTGATCGTCCGGCAGGGGAGCGACTCGCAAGTAGACCTCGCCGAACTGACCGGCTCCGCCGGTCTGTTTCTTGTGGCGATGATGGCCCTCGGCCGGCAACGTGATCGTTTCCTTGTAAGCGACCTTGGGCTGCGACGTCAGCAGTTCGATTCCGTACTGATTGGCCAGCTTTTCCAAGACGATCCTGAGGTGCAGTTCGCCCAGGCCACGCAGGACGGTTTGCTTGGTTGCGGCGACGCGTTCGAGTTTCAAGCAGGGGTCTTCGTCTTGCAGCTTGTGCATCGCCGCGGAAAATTTTGTTTCGTCGGTGTGGCTTTTCAATTCGACGGCCAATCCGTACATCGGCTTTGGCAATTCCAAGGGCAGCAACAGCGGCGGGTCTTCGGGCGTCGCCCCGTCGTGCAGGACCCCGTCGAAGTGGATTTCGTCGACCTTGGAAATCGCGCCGATCTCGCCCGGTCCGATCGCCTCGGTTTCTTTGTGGTCCTTTCCCTGCAGCCGCATCACGTGACTGATGCGAAGCGGTTTGCGTCCGTCATCGATGAACAGTTCGGATTTTTGACGCACAATGCCTTGGTGCACTCGAAAGATCCCCAGCTTTCCGACGTGTTTGTCGGTGGCGACTTGAAAGACGTGTGCGATCGTGGGTTTGTCGGCATCGAATTCGGTCTTCAGCGGCTGGCCGCCCTTGATAAAGGGCCGCGGATTCCCTTCCAACGGACTGGGCAATAGCGATGCGGTGACGTGCAGCAAGTGCTCGATCCCCGCACCGGTTTTCGCCGACGCGTAAACGATCGGGACCAGGTGGCCTTCGCGGAGCGCACGCTCAAACGCGTCGTGCAACTCGCTGGGGTCGAGCTGGTTGGCACCGGCGTCCAGATAGGTCTCGGTCAAGTGCTCGTCGACTTCCACCACCTGTTCGACGATTTGGGTGTGCGCCGCTTCGGCCGAACTGAATGCGGTCACGTCATGGGCGTCCGTCTCGAAAACCTCGACCACCCCCGACATGTCCGGCTTGGGCATGTTGATCGGCAAGCAGACGTCGCCGAAGACCGAGCGAATCTGTCGGGTCAGTTTTTCCAGATCGGCCTCTTCGACGTCGATCTTGTTGACCAAAATCATCCGCGGCAGATTCCGCTCGGTCGCCACCCGCATCAGTCGACGCGTCTCGCTTTCGACCCCCTTGGCCGCATCGATCACAATCACAACCGTTTCGACCGCCGGGAAACAGGCGATCGCGTGGCCGATGAAATCGGACATCCCCGGGGTGTCGATCAAATTGACGTGATGCTGTTCGTGAAAGAAGTGAACGATGCTGGGGGCGAGTGAATGCTGGTACTGATGCTCCTCGTCCGTGAAATCGCTGACCGTGTTGCCCTCTTCGACCGTGCCGAGTCGCTTGATCTCGCCGGCGGCAAACAACAGACGTTCACACAACGTGGTCTTTCCAGATCCGGTCTGGCCACAGAAACAAAGATTCCGAATCAATTCTGGCGGAGGGACGGCCATCGAGAAGCTCCTTGTCAATCGGTTTGGCCGAACACGACTCGATGCGCCGGCCGATGCGGTCAATCTAGCGTACATTTGGTGCGCCGAAGTAGCCCTTAGCGACAAGTTCGATGGCCGCGCGGCGAAGTCTCGGTGAACCAGGGCGCGACGAATGTGCGACCTCAACACCTGGGCGGCTGAAGCGCGCAAAATGGCACGGTCTGTGCAGTGACGCGCGCCTGTTCACTTGTCTAGGGCAGTCGCTTCCTTGTCAAAGTCGTGCGGCTTTTAGCCTCGGAAAGAACTGGATCTGAAAACCACACGACCTCTGACAGACAAACATTTCCGCGTCTACTTTTTCACGACCCAAATATTGCGGTAGTAGACCGGGTTGCCGTGGCCTTGCAGGTACAAGCTGTCCGGACCGGGGCCTTCTTGGTGGCGGCCTGGGGTGTGCTGTGGCAACTCCAGGTCGTCATGAATGACCACCCCGTTGTGCTTGACCGTCACGCGTGCGTTGGCGGTCTTGTTGCCTTCGTCGTCGTAGCGTGCTGCGGTGAAATCGATGTCATAGGTTTGCCACTGCAGCGGCGGCAGGCACATGTTGACCCTGGGTTCGGCGATCTTGTAAATCCCACCGCACTCGTTGCTTTTACCGGCCAACCCGAATGAATCAAGGACCTGGATTTCGTAGCGGCTTTGAACGTAAACACCGCTGTTTCCGCGTCCTTGGCCGCGCCCGCTGGGTTTGTACGGGGTGCGAAACTCCAGGTGCATCGTGTGGTCGCCGAACTTCTGTTTGCTAAACGTGTCGGCCAGCAGCAGCCCCTCGTCGACTTGGGCTCCTTCGAACGCGTCGCCGTTGCTGCCGTCAAAGAGTACCAATGCTCCCTCGGGCGGTTGAGCACCTAGCGTGGGGCTCTTGCGCACGATTCGATCGATCCGCACAATCTTCTTGCCACTTGCGTTGGTCACGTGCAGTTGGCCGCCGGAGACCGCGATGAGGAAGTCTTCGTGCGCAAAGGTAACAGCGTCGCCGTCAAGCTCTCCGTCGGCTTTGAAGAAGATGTTTTTGTGGCTTTGATCGTCCCCGGGCAGCCCCCCCTGGTAGGCAACCAGATGAAACCTGTTGTTGCCGAGCGCGATGATTTGTGCCGCGTATGTGCGGCCTTTGTCGCCGGCCTGCCCCTGGTATTCGCCTTGGAGTTGAAACGAGGCCGGGGCGGCGTCGGGGGTGATGTAGACGTCTTGCTCGTCTTCTTTCGCGATTGAAGCCGTCGCTAACGCGAACAGAAATGACAAACTGAGTGCATATTTCATCGGGGAGCTCAAAAATATCGGGGTGTTTGTACTGAGAACCGTCTGGAAAGTTTATCGTGTCACCCGACCTGCCGTCGGCATTTCCGATGGCAATCATAGGGGCGGAACAGAATTTGCAACGGATGCTTTCTCGGCGAAACTTCTTGCTAGTGCTTTGTTCCGATTGAAACACAGCGCTAGGTGACTGAGCACTGCGTCCGGCGAATTCTCGCCACGGCAGCAACACCGCCCGATCGATAAATCTTTGTGAGCCATCTCCTGAAACGAATCCGCATTCGCCTGACCGGGCGCATCCAGGGTGTCGGATTCCGTCCGTTTGTCTGGAACCGCGCGAGCAGCGAGGGGCTGACCGGCTGGGTGCGAAACGACTCGCGCGGTGTCACGATCGAGGCCCAGGGGACGCAACACCAATTGGATCGGTTTGTGCGTGGGCTCCAACGCGAAATGCCTCCCTTGGCGGGGATCGACTCTTTGAACAGCTCGGACGTGCCGACGATTGACGAGTCAGGTTTCACCATCGATGCCAGTACCACTGGGCAGCATGAGAGCACGCCCGTGATCGCTGATGTCTCGGTGTGCGATCAGTGCCTGGCGGAAATGGAGGACCAACGCGACCGCCGCTTTCGTTACCCATTCATCAACTGCACCAATTGCGGACCGCGTTTCACCATCGTCCATGACATCCCGTACGACCGACCGGCGACGACGATGAAGTCGTTTCAGATGTGTGCACGATGTCGCGACGAATACAACGATCCGCGGGACCGACGCTTTCACGCCCAACCCATCGCCTGCCCGGACTGTGGACCACAGATCTGGTTCGCTTCTTCGCCCCCGCCTGCCATTGCGGCCGACCGCCCGACGACGGCAGACTGCGATCCGACTGACGTGGTAGACGTGTTCGCAACCGCGATCCGCGGAGGACAGATCATCGCGGTCAAAGGGATCGGCGGCTTTCACTTGGCATGCGATGCGAAGAATGTCGATGCGATCCGAACGCTTCGGGGGCGGAAAGGCCGAATCGACAAACCTTTCGCGATCATGGTCGTCGACGTCCAGGACGCGGAAGCCTTCGCAGAAATCAATCACGGTGAACGACGCTTGCTCGAGAGCCCCGAGCGGCCGATCGTGCTGCTTGCCAAACGGAATGCCGGTAGGATTGTTGCCGGGTTCTCCGACATGCTCGATGCAGTCGCGCCGGGAAACCACCGTGTCGGCGTGATGCTGCCCTATTCGCCGCTGCACCAGTTGCTGGTCCAAGCGTGTGCTCCGTTGGTGATGACGTCTGGCAACCTCTCCGATGAACCGATCGCCCGAACCAATAAAGAAGCGATTCGGCGTCTCGGTCCGCTGGTCGACGGTTTCCTGTTGCATGACCGCGACATCCACGTCGTGTGTGACGACTCCGTGGTCAGGCGGCAGGGCACGTCGGTTGTGCCGATCCGACGCTCACGCGGCTTCGCTCCGATGCCGATCGATCTGGGGCACGGGGGGCGAAGTGTGGTGGCGATCGGGGGCGAAATCAAATCAACGTTTTGTGTCACTCAAGCAAACTATGCCTACATCAGTCAGCACATCGGCGATATCAGCAACCTGGAGACGTTGCGTGCGCTCAAGCGAAACGTGAATCACTACCTGGACCTGTTCCGTGTCGACCCCCAAGCCGTTGCCGCCGATCTGCATCCCTCGTATCTGTCGACACAGTTTGCCGATGAATTGGCGCGAGCACTTCAGGTGCCGCTCGTTCGTGTCCAACACCACCATGCACACGCCGTGTCCTTGATGGCCGAACAGCGACTTGCCGCAACGCAGCCCATCATCGCGTGCTGTTTCGACGGTACCGGATACGGCACCGACGGAGCCATCTGGGGCGGCGAATTCTTGATCGCCAACGACAAGCGTTTCGAACGTGCGGCCCACTTGCAGTACTTTCCGCTGCCGGGCGGCGATGCGTCGATCAAACGACCGTATCGCACGGCGCTCGCCTTGCTGAATACCCATGGTCTGCCCTGGGATGATCGGCTGCCCTGTGCCGCGCACCCGCCTGCCGACGTGCGGCGTCTGCTAAAACGGCAACTCGATTCGAACCTGCACTGTTTTCCCACCAGCAGCGTCGGACGGCTGTTCGACGCCGTCGCTTCCTTGATCGGAATCCGGAACGAAGTCAGTTTTGAAGCGCAAGCGGCCATCGAACTCGAGTCGTTGGCGATCCAGGTCGTCGGCGAAGTGGACGCCGACGCTTACATCTTTCCGATCGACCAATCTGCTGGTCAAAAGCCGATTCAAATCGAAACCCGCGATCTGATCGAGTCGATTTGCCGCGACGTCATCGACTCGGTCGACCGTGGACGGATCGCGGCGCAATTCCACCACGCCGTCGCCGGGATGATCGTCCGCGTCGCCGCTGTGATCCGCGATCGAACCGGAATCGACGTCGTCGGCTTGACCGGTGGCGTGTTTCAGAACGCATTGCTAACGAGCCTCGCGACGGAGCGGCTGCGTCAATCCGGATTCAACGTCCTGAGCCACACCCTCGTTCCGCCCAACGACGGAGGGCTCTCGCTGGGGCAAGCGATGGTGGCCAGGAACCAATAGCGGGTCGGCACAACCTAAAACCCGCTATGCTGAACAAGACAACCTACCACAACCACGGTTTGAAACGATGTGCCTGGCAGTTCCCGGAAAGGTCGAATCGATTTTCGAAGCCGACGAGATGACGATGGGCACCGTCAATTTCGGCGGCGTCGTCAAAGAGGTCTGCTTGGTATTGTTGCCGGAGATCCAGGTGGGCGACTACGCGGTCGTCCACGCCGGGTTTGCGATCAGCCGAATCGACGAAGCATCGGCGGAGGAAACCTTGCGGACCTTCCAGGCCCTGGAGCATCCGACCGACCCACGCTCATGAAACACTTGACCGAATACCGTGACGGCGAAACCGCGAAGCGGCTGGCCGGCGAGATCGCGCGACAGGTGACTCGCCCCTGGGCGATCATGGAGGTTTGCGGCGGGCAAACCCATTCGATCATCCGCAACGGCATCGATCAGATCCTGCCCGATCAGATCGAGATGATTCACGGTCCCGGTTGTCCCGTCTGTGTGACACCGCTGGAAGTGATCGACAAAGCCCTGGCGATAGCCGCCCGGCCCGACGTCATCTTTTGCTCCTTCGGTGACATGCTGCGGGTTCCCGGATCCGAAGGCGACTTGTTCAAAGTCAAGGCGGCCGGTGGGGACGTGCGGGTCGTCTACTGTCCGCTGGATGCCGTCAAGATTGCTCGCGAGAACCCGGACCGTGAAGTGGTGTTGTTGGCGATCGGATTCGAAACGACGGCGCCGGCCAACGCGATGGCGGTCAAGGTGGCTCACGATCAACACGTCGATAATTTCTCCGCGCTCGTTTCCCATGTGCTGGTCCCGCCCGCGATCCGGGCGATCATGGAATCGCCGGGCAACCGTGTCGCCGGGTTCCTGGCCGCCGGGCATGTCTGCGCCGTGACCGGGTATTCGCACTATCGGCCACTGTGCGATCAATACCAGGTTCCGATCGTGATCACCGGCTTCGAGCCGCTGGATGTGCTTGACGGCATCCGCCGGTGCATCATCCAGCTCGAATCGGGGACGGCGGAGCTCGAAAACGCGTATCCCAGAGTTGTCACCGAACAGGGCAATGTTGCCGCACAAGTCCTCTTGGAGGAAGTGTTCGAGACGATCGACCGCAATTGGCGTGGAATCGGCGCGATCGCCCAAAGCGGCTGGCGACTTCGCGACGCCTACCGTTCGTTTGACGCCGAAATCAAGTTTGACGTGTCTGCGATCGCAACACGCGAGTCGACGTTGTGCCGCGCCGGCGACGTCCTGAAAGGAGCGATCAAACCGAATCAATGTGAAGCATTTGGAAAGCAATGCACGCCGCGAACGCCCTTGGGCGCGACGATGGTGTCCGGCGAAGGGGCCTGCGCGGCCTACTACAACTACGGTCGCCTGGTCCCGTTGGAAGCCCCCGACGTTCAAGCAGCCAGCGCCAAAGTGGCCGAGCAAGCGTGATGGCCGACGACAGCACTTCGAATACCCCGCGCGATCACGGGGACAAGACAATTGAATTCAGCGGACTCGTCTGCCCGGTTCCGCTGCAGGATTACCCCAACATCATTCTGGGGCATGGCGGCGGAGGAAAACTGTCGGCCGATTTGGTCCAGCACGTGTTTCTGCCGGCGTTTCAGAACGACCATCTGGCCGTGCTCGGAGACTCGGCGGTGTTCCAACTCGCGGGAGTTCAGCTCGCCGGCCAGCGACTGGCGATGTCGACGGATTCTTATGTCGTCCGGCCGCTGTTTTTTCCGGGCGGATCGATCGGTGATCTGGTGGTCAATGGGACCGTCAATGACTTGGCGATGAGCGGCGCCACGCCGTTGTATTTGACCGCGGCATTCATCCTCGAAGAAGGCTTTCCGATCGCCCAGCTCAAACGCATCGCCGACGCGATGGGAGCCGCCGCACGCCGAGCCGGTGTGGCGATCATCAGCGGCGATACCAAAGTGGTCGAGCGGGGACACGGCGACGGATGTTACATCAACACCGCCGGCGTCGGTATTGTCCCCGACGGCATCGACATCGCTCCCAACCACACGCGACCCGGCGATGTCGTGATCCTTAGCGGTACCCTGGGCGACCATGGGATGGCGATCATGAGCGTTCGCGAGGGGCTGGAATTCGACGCGGAAATTCGATCCGATTCGGCTCCGCTAGCCGACATGGTCGCCGGGATCATCCAGGTCTGCCCCGACGTGCACACGCTGCGTGATCCGACCCGCGGAGGGTTGTCCGCATCCCTGAACGAAATCGCCGCGGCCAGCGGGTGCGGGATCGTGATCGACGAGACACGCTTGCCGATTCATCCGACCGTCCAATCGGCCTGCGAAATCCTGGGGTTCGACCCGCTGTTGGTGGCCAACGAAGGAAAGCTGGTGTGCATGGTGCCGGCGGAATCTGCCGACGCGGTTTTAAACGCGATCCGATCGGACAAACACGGATCGGGCGCGGCCATCATCGGACGCGTCGTCGCAGACCATCCCGGCGTCGTCGTCGCCAAAACCGCGATCGGGGCCTCCCGCGTGGTCGTCGCGCCCATCGGCGAACAGTTGCCGCGGATCTGTTGATCATCCCAGTACAGGATCCCGGAAAAATGGAAACAGTTTTACCCGGCCCAATAAACTGGTATGACGGTCGTCCGCATCGCCGAACTGCAGGGCTGGCAAGGTCCGGGGCGCCGGGGAAGTACCAGAGGCAAGACGATGGGGGCAAGACAATTCCCAGCAGAAATTGTTTTGCCCCCATAGTTTTGCCACGTCTTCTTCGCAGTGGTATCTTTTCCTGCCCACTCTTTTTCTGTCATCCCACTAGCCCAACAACTCCTTGATCAACTGACCTCCGAATTGGGAGAGTTGTTTGTGGCGGCCGGCGTGGAAGTAGGTCAGCCGGTTGTCGTCCAGCCCCAGCAGGTGTAGCAGTGTGACGTGCACGTCGCGAATGTGGTGCACGCACTCGACCGCGTTGGCCCCGATCTCGTCGGTCGCCCCGATCGTCTGCCCGGCGTTCGTGCCGCCGCCGGCGAACCACATCGTCATCGCCTTGGCGTTATGATCGCGGCCGTAGGACTGTCCGCCGCCGCGGAGCCCGTTGTCGGGGGTGCGGCCGAATTCGCCGCACCAAATCACCAGCGTGTCCTTCAACATGTCGCGTTGTTTTAAATCGCGAAGCAACGCGGCGATGGGTTTGTCGACGGACCGAATCAGTGCACCATGCGCCTTTTCGATGTAGTCGTGGCTGTCCCAGTTACCGGCATAGGCTTGCACAAAACGTACGCCGCTTTCGGCCAACCGCCGCGCCAACAGGCACTTTCGCGCAAACGCATCCGTCGCCGGCTCGCCCACGCCGTAGGCATCCAGCGTCGATTGGGACTCGCCCTCCAAGTCCAATACGCCGGGCACCTCGGTCTGCATCCGGTACGCGAGTTCGTAACTGGAGATGCGCGCGTCCAGCTCGCTACGACCGGGGCGCGATTCAAGATGCCGGCGATTGAGTTGCCCCAACAGGTCCAGGTTTTTGCGTTGTTGCCGGGGCGAAACAGCGTCTGGAGGATTCAGATTTAGGATCGGGCTGCCCGTGGGGCGTAACGGCGTGCCTTGGAAATCCGCCGGCAGAAAGCCGTTGGACCAGTTTCCCACGCCACCCTGCGGATAACTCGACCGCGGCAAGACGACAAATCCGGGCAGGTTCTCGTTCATCGTGCCAAGACCGTACGTCACCCAGGCGCCCATTGCGGGATCGCCGCCGAATTGGTTGCCGGTATTCAGCTGATAGCAGGCCGTCGGATGGTTGACCGATTCGACTTGCGCTCCGCGGTAGAAACAAATCTCATCGACCATCTCGCGCAGGTGTTCCCACTCGGTGCAGATGTCCGCGCCACTCTCGCCGGCTTTGGTGAACTGGAACGGGCTTTTGACGAAATAGCGTTTCCCCGACGACATCGCACTTTCCATCTCGCCGCTACGCGTGAACGCCTTGAGGTGCTGTTTGGTCAACTCCGGTTTGGGATCAAAGGTGTCCAGATGTGACGGACCGCCTTCCATCATCAAAAAGATACAACGTTTGGCTTTTGCCGGATGGTGCGTCCTGCCGTCCTGTTCGGCCTGCAACAACGACGTCAACGCGACCGAACCGAGACCGGCACCAAGACCATACAGAGCCTCTCGCCGCGTCGGCATCGCGAATCGATGGGGGTGTTTACCACTCATGTTCAATCCAGGTAGGCGAATTCGTTCAGGTTGAAAATCACCAGGCAGACGTGAGCCAGTCCGCGGGTTTTCGCGTCGACATCGGCGGGTTGAAGATCGGGCTGGTAATTCGTGTAGGCCGGCATGGACTCGATGAAGTCGTACGGTTGTCCGGTCTTTTCGGCCATCACCGTTCGCTGGATCTGGTCCGGCCAAGCCTTGGCAGGATACGACCACGACGCTTCATCGGCGATCGCGTCGTTCCATCGATCCAGGCAAAGCGAACGCTCATCGGCAGTCGGCAATCGTCCCAATGCCAGTTGAAACGCGCGGTCGATCGTCGCGTCATCACGGACCTGCTGATCGATCAAGCGTTTGGCAAAGCTGATCGAGCGGTCAAAGACTTCTTCGGAATTGAGCAGCGTCAACGCTTGCGGCGCGACCGTCGACGTCTCGCGGAGTTCGCAGGACTTGTCCGGCCCCGGTTGGTTGAACGTTTCCAGAAACGGATCCCGCAGCCCACGGATCTTTTCAGCATACAGACTACGTCGGTTACGCTGCTCCGGTGTCGGATCGGGTTCATAAACCGACGCCGTTCCGCCCATGATCTGTCGCGGCTGAAAGGCGACTTCCAGGTTGACGTCCGGACGAGCCGGGATCCCGCCGACGCTGCGATTCAGTTCTCCACTGGCCGCCAGCATCGCGTCACGGATCTCTTCCGCGGTCAATCGACGTGGCAAGAACGAGGCGTACAGATCCAGTTTGGGGTCGGCGGCGGCTTGCCGTTCCGGTTGCGGATGACGGCTGCTGCGACGGTAGGCCTGGGAGGTGACGATCAATTCGTTCAATTCTTTGACACTCCAGCGGTGGTCGACAAACCAGCGTGCCAAATAGTCCAACAGTTCCGGGGGCGTCGGCAAGGCTCCCGTGCCACCAAAGTTGTTCGGATTGCCGGCCAGCCCCTTGCCGAAATGCCAGGACCAGATGCGATTGACCATCACCCGAGCGGTCAACGGGTTTTCCGGGGCGGCGATCCACTCGGCCAACGCCAAGCGACGCTTGCCCTTACCGCCCGGAAAGGATGGCGGTTGCATCTGCCCGAGCGAGACCGCAGCGCTAAGCGGCCCGGGCTGGACCGGGTCGGTGGGTGAATACACGTTGCCGCCAGCCAAAATCGCATCGGATTCCATTTGTCCCTTGCCCCAGGGGGCATCGGGCAAGGTGATCCGGCTGCCGACATTGTTGCGCTGGATCGTTTTGCCCGTGTAGACGGAAAAGGCGATCGGACGGGTGCGATCGAGTTCCCAAGTGTGACGGGCGATGTTCTTGGACATCCGGGCCAAGGAGGCTTCGTCACCGGGATCCAACCCGTTGTCGCCGACCTTCGCTTCACCGGTTTCCTGCTTCCGCGCTTTGGCGACCTTTTGGTTCAGCTCCTTCCTCTGCTCCTGGTACGCAGACACCTTGGCGTGGACCCAAGCGTCGGAGGCTTCAAACCCGGTCGTATTCTCGGGGTCTAAAAACGGCACGTCTCGCTCGGCAAATTGGGTCGTCGAGAAAACTGCCATCATGCTGTAGTAGTCGCGTGTCGGTACGGGATCGAATTTGTGATCGTGGCACTTGGCACATTGCAGCGCGTGACCGAGAAAGGTTTGACCGACCGAATCGGTGATGTCGTCCAGCCATTGCTGGCGTGTTTCCTTGAACACACTCATGCCGGTCTGTTCCCACGGTCCCATCCGCAAGAAACCTGTCGCGATCAAATTCTCGGGGTCGTCGGCATCGATTTCATCTCCGGCGACCTGCTGTTTGATGAAAACGTCGTACGGCTTGTCGTCATTAAAAGCGCGGACGACATAGTCACGGTAGCGCCACGCGTTGGGACGACTGTAATCGTTCGCGAATCCGGCGGTGTCGGCGTATCGTACGACGTCCAGCCAACGGAGTCCGAAATGCTCGCCATAGTGCGGTGATGCCATCAAGTCGATCGCCAACTCGTGCACGGCGGCATCTGGATCGTTTCCATAAGCAACCGCAAACCGCCGGACGTCCTCCGGTTCCGGGGGCAGCCCCGTCAATCCGAAACTCATTCGGCGGATCAGTTCATCGGCTTCGGCCGGTGGCGCCGGTGCCAGATCGGACGCCGCCAATTGTTTGTCGATGAACCAGTCCACCGGGTGCGATCCATCGGGAACCTCGGTGTGCTTCAGCGGCCGGTACGCCCACAGTTTCTCGGGTTCATAGCGGCGATTCTGCCAGTCCTCCGAGAGTGCCTTGGACGTCGTCACCTGCTCGCCCTGAGCGTACATCGATCGGATCATGGCGACGCGTTCTTCGTCGGGCCACGGTGCGCCCGCGTTGATCCAATCACGAATCCACCACGTCTGTGCTTCGGTCAGTTTGTCTGCCTCTTTGGGAGGCATTTCATAGCCTTCCTCCGATCGGCTGGCGGTGCGGTACAGATAACTCTGTTGGCCGTTGCCGGGAACCAGGACTTCGTCTTCGAACCAATCCCCGCCGGCGGCCATCGTTTCGCGTGTCCGCAGATCCAGCCCGCCTTGGATGTCGTCGGGTTCGCCCCCGTGGCAGGCCAAGCATTTCTCCGCGATCAGCGGTTTGACTTTCAACGCGAACAGCTTTTCCCCTTCGGTGACCTCGTCGCCGCCGGCGACAGAGGGCATGAAGCAGGCGTGAATCAAGACGATGGCGACAACGGTCCGGATGGTTATCTTTGCTCGTTTGGTCATCGAGAGTGGGGGGCGGAGGGACATTGAGACGCAAAATGTGCCTCCCCATTCTACCCCAAATCCGTCGCTCGCTGACGCTTCCCGCTGGCAGATGCTTGCGTCTTTATAGACGCTGACGAAAAAACGCGACCATGTCGTCGAGCGAATTCCTGTCCTTGGGCGACACGCCGTGTCCGCCGGTTTCGTAGACGATGATCTCGGCGTCAATGCCGGCAGCGGTCATCGCGCGGTGCATGTCGCGCGATTGAAACCACGGCACGGTGGAATCATTTCGGGAGTGCAAGAACAGAATCGGCGGATCGCCGGGATCGACGTGCGTGATCGCCGAGGCGGCCAGCCACTCGGGGTCCTGTGGCGAAAATGCGGTGCCGATCCACTCACCGTTGGTCCGGATCTTCGTCTGGGAATTCGGCTGGATCTCCAGCTGTTCCTGCCTGGTGAAACGCCCGACAAAATCGAACACGCCGGCGAAACAGACCGCCGCTTTTATCTGGCTTTCGGGATCATCCGACGTGCCCGTGACCGCCAGCAGCGCCGCGAGTGTGCCGCCGGCTGAACGGCCCGTGGCGCCGATCCGGTCGGCATCGATTGCGTAGCGGTCGGCGACGCTGCGAATGTACCGGACCGATGCCTTGACGTCGGCCAAGGTGTCGCGATGCCGGTGACCGGGGCTGCCGCGATAAGAAATCAACGCCGCGGCAAAACCATTCCTGGCCAAATGTTCGGCAAACGGTTTGAAACGCTGTCCGTCCTGGGGGCGAAAGCCGCCGCCTTGGATTGTGATCACACAGGGCGCCGGATCGGTGGTCGGCTTGGGAAGGTACAGATCTAGCGTGAGTGCGGGAACGGCCTTGCTGAAACTCAGTCGCTGCACGATTCGAACGTCCTCGGCGGCCGCAAGATGCCCAAGCGATCCGCCGACCAACGTGGCGAACAGGATCAGGAGTAGACGACTGGGAGGCGTGTATCGCATACGAATCTTTGTCTGGAATTGCTGCGAGTGTGGAACAAACCACGGCGACCGCGGTTCAGCTATACTAACCGATCCCCTCCAAGCCAATCGCCCACCACCCGCTCGGCATGATGCGTTTTCTCGTCATCGTCATCGTCATCGTCTTCCTTGGTATCGCGCTGGGTCAATCGGACGCAGCGGACAATCCGGTCGATTGGTCGGGCGATTGGACCCGGTCGCGTTCCGGCGGTGTCTCCCAGTGGTTCGAAATCCACGGAACGGGCGGGCGAAACAACCCGCTCCGTCGACAACTGAATTCCCCCTTTGACGGTGATCAACTGTACGTGCGGTTTGAGCTGCGTTACGACGCATCCAGCATCGACACGCCAAAAAACGGAAACGGTGAATTCTTGGTGCTGTGGTTGGATGAGCAGGACGGGGGCGATACGGCCGGGCACAACGGCGGCGTCCCGAACATCGGTCTGCATGTCGACGGCGACGCCAACGCGTTCATGGCACGCTACACCTCGTCGTCCCAGCACTTCAGTGATATCCAACTGCAAGGCGATCGTGTCTACACCGTACTCGCCAAAATCGCCCGGTCACAATCCGGCAGCGGTCAGCCCTACGACCGATTGAGCGTCTGGATCGACCCGGAAATCACCGACGCGGAATCACCCGCGATCACGGTTGCTTCAAACAAAGCGATTCAGTCGATTCGTTGGATCGGATTCGCCACGGGGATGAAGACCGAGCCCGACGACCGAATCTCGGTGTCGGATCTGTCGCTGGCAACCGGTTGGGCCGAAGCGTTCGGACTGCCCGCACCGACCGCCCCGGTCGCAAAGCCGCCGCCGTCGCCAGTGCCGACGGCGACCGCAACAGTCAGTTTTTCCAAGGATGTCTTTCCGGTTTTGCGTCAGCGTTGTTTCCAGTGCCACAGCGGTGAAGACCCGGAGTCCGGCTTGCGGCTGGACTGCTACGACGACCTTTTGAATCAATTGTCGCCCCGTGATGCGGATGCGAGTCATTTGATCGCGTTGGTCGAATCATCCGACCCGACCGAACAGATGCCGCCGCCAGATGACGACTCTGGGCGGCTTACCAGCGACGAGATTCGCGTGCTGCGGACCTGGATCGACGAAGGCGTCAGCTGGGACCATCAATTGCTGCCGACGCCGACGCTGGATTCCGATCACTGGGCATTTGAAGACCCTCGTCGCCCGCCGATCCCCACCGGGATTGCGGCCGATCGATTGCGAACGCCCGTCGATGCGTTCATCGCACAAAACCAACGGGAACTCGGCACGACGCCTGCCGACACCGCATCCTGGCCCACGCTTCAACAACGCATCGCATTGGACCTGACGGGGCTGCCGGCATCAGCCTTCCCCGGACTGGAGCAAGCGACCAGTCACGAAGCACTTGATCGCTGGATCGACCAACTGTTGTGCTCCCCTGCCTATGCCCAGCGTTGGGGGCGACATTGGTTGGACCTGGCTCGTTGGGCCGAGAGCAACGGTCATCAACACAACCGGCCGCGGCCGCACGCATGGCGATACCGCGATTATGTGATCGAGAGTTTTCAGAATGACAAACCGTATGACCAGTTCATCCGCGAGCAAATCGCCGGCGACGAATTGCCAGCGGATTCACGGTGTTTGGAAGCGACCGGTTTCCTGGCCGCGGCACGTTACAGCGGCAATGAGTTGGACAAAGAGATACAACGTCACGACATCCTGGTCGACGTCGTCAACACCACCGCCAAAACATTTCTGGGGATCACACTGGAGTGTGCGCAGTGCCACACGCACAAGTTTGACCCGCTGACGATCCGTGACTACTACCGACTGCAAGCCTTTTTTACCTCCGGGCAACCCGGCAACCTGTTGCTCGGCGGTGCCCCCGATCAAGCGTCCTCATGGATCAACACGCGTTGGCAGTTGTTCGATTCGGTTCACACGCGATTGGTCGACCGAAAACGCAGCGCCGGCGTCCCCGAACCGGTCTTGGTGATCCCCAAGTCCGTCGTGGCGGGGATGAACGCCCAGGAGCGGAAGGCGTTCAAGGCGCTCGATGCCGCGATCGCATCGATCCCACAGGTTTGGGGCTGGAGCGACGCCGATTCGGGAGCAATCGTCGCGCCGCACGAGATGCGATGGCCGTTGACGCGAGACTTGGAGTCGGTCGCTGATTGGACGACCTATTTGCGGTTGCGCGGCGATCCGAAGTCGGCCGGTCCGGAGGTCCGCGCGGGTTGGCCGGCGGTTTTCGGACCGACACCTGATCACGTCGATTCGCGAACCGATCTGGCCGACTGGATCGCATCGCCAGACAATCCGTTGACCGCGAGGGTTTGGGTCAACCGAATCTGGCAGTGGCATTTCGGCACCGGTCTGGTCGCCACCTCAGGCGACTTCGGGACGCAAGGGACCGCCCCGACGCATCCCGAATTATTGGACTGGTTGGCCGATGAGCTGGTCGCCAGCGGTTGGAGCACGCGGCACATCCATCGGTTGATTTTGGGCT
Source organism: Stieleria maiorica (assembly GCF_008035925.1). NCBI lineage: Bacteria > Pseudomonadati > Planctomycetota > Planctomycetia > Pirellulales > Pirellulaceae > Stieleria > Stieleria maiorica. Next base: position 8,990,275 of record NZ_CP036264.1, on the reverse strand, counting down.
CGAAGACCTATCGGCAATCCGCGGCGATTTCACCATCAAACCAAGAAGCCGACCCTGAATGTCACTCCCTTTGGCGCTGGATCCCACGACGCTTGGAATCCGAGGCGATTCGCGATTGCGTTTTATCCGTCGCGGACAGTCTGGATGAAACGTCGGGTGGGCCGAGCGTCCGCGAAGGCCTTTCCAATCCCAGCCATCGTCGCAGCGTCTATTTGCAACAAGAACGCGACCGGATCGCAGAATCATTGACGCTGTTTGACAGTCCGGCCGCGGTGGCGACGTGCTCGCGGCGACGCGTTTCAACCGTCTCGTTGCAGTCGCTGTACTTGATGAACAGTGATTTCATGCAATCGATGAGTCAATGTTTTGCGGAGCGTGTCCGGAATACCGCCGCTAACGACGAACACGCCGCAGTTGCCTTTCGTCTGGCGACCGGCCGGCAGCCGACCGGTGAAGAAGAGGACCGAATGCGGCACTACTTGCGAGACCATTCGCTTGAATCGCTGTGTTTGGTGATCTTTAACTTGAGCGAATTCCTGTATGTCAATTAGAGAAAACGCATGTCACGACACGACTGGATCAACCGCAGACGGTTTCTCTACGGCGGCGGACTCGGTGCCGGTGCGATAGCGTTTGATCTGTTGAATCACCGCGAAACGGAAGGGGCACTGGCGACTCACCACGCCGCGACGGCGTCGAGTGTGATCTTCCTGTTCATGTCCGGCGGTCCCAGCCAAGTCGATACCTTTGACCCCAAACCGGAACTCGAACGTCTCGCCGGCAAGGACGTGCCCGAAAGCATCGCCCGCACGGTCCCCAAAATCAAACGGGCCGGGCTGAAGAACCTGATGGGATCGCCGTGGACCTTCGACCGGTACGGTGAAAGTGGAATCCCCGTTTCAACCTTGCTTCCCAATACGGCCCGGCACATCGACGATCTGTGCGTGATCCGATCGATGCAACACAACAATCCGGTCCACGGTCCGGGCGAGTGCGTCGCTTTGACAGGAACCGCCGCTGGAGACCGCCCCAGTATCGGCAGTTGGTCGTTGTACGGATTGGGAACGGCCAACGAGAGTTTGCCGGCGTTTGTCGGCATGAATTTGCACAGCGATGGAATGCAGTTTCCGCAAGCGGCCGGTTGGGGATCCGGCTTTTTACCCTCGGGGCTTCAAGGCACGATTGTCGATCCGGTCAAAGGGATCCGGCACGTCGAGATGCCGCCGCAGACCAGCGTTGGGCAGCGACGCGATCAACTGGAATTGATCCGCTGGTTCAACAGGCGGCATCTGGAACGATTCGGTGGCCAGCACGCTACCGGCCAAGATGCTGCGGGACAGAACGCTGAGGGACAGAACGCTGCAGGACAGAACGCTGCGGGACAGAACGCTGCGGGACAGAGCGAATTACGGGCGCGGCTGGAATCCTATGAAACCGCGTTTCAAATGCAGACGTCCGCACCGGAACTGTTTGACATCGCCGATGAAACACAGCAGACGCAAACGCTTTATGGGATCGACCAACCGCAAGCGAAAACCGTCGGCCGGGCGTGCCTGCTGGCCCGCCGGATGGTGCAACGCGGCGTGCGTTTTGTGCAAGTCCGCGTCGGGGGCTGGGACGCTCATGGCAACATCCAAGGCAACCACACCAAGATGGCCGCCCGGACGGATGTCCCGATTGCGGGACTGCTGGCGGATCTGAAACAGCGCGGCCTGCTGCAATCGACGTTGGTGGTTTGGGCCGGCGAGTTCGGCCGGACACCGACGATGGAGGGCCGGGGCAAGGGTCGTGATCATTCACCCGCCGGCTATTCGATTTGGATGGCCGGCGGCGGGGTACAAGGCGGCCAGATCATCGGCGCGACCGATCCGCTGGGTTACGTGGCGACCGAGCGACCGGTGTCGCCACACGATTTCCACGCCACCCTTCTGCACGCCTTGGGGATCGATGCCAATCGTTTGACTTACAACCACCACGGCCGCGATGAAGTGCCGACGGTCTTCGGCGGCCAAGCGGTTCGAGAGGTGTTCGGGTAGCGGAACTCGCCAAGAGTTTCGGGTGGGCGTGGCGAGGCCGCACGAGGAGCAACGAGCAGACGTGACGGCTCGAACGAATTATGGGATGGTCAGTACGACGTCCTTTCGAGGTCGTCGCAGCGAGTCCGAAGGACGACGGCCCGGAAGGGCCATCGTACTGAAAGAAGCGGACGCCTACCCTGCGGCGCCGATGCCGGCCAACCAGACGAGCAGGGCGATCACGGCGAAGCAAACCGCGACCGAGATGGCGAATCCGACGACGTCGGACGTCCGCGGGCGCAGGGCTTCGATGTCCGTGCCGGGGAACAGCCGACGGTCTTCGAAGCGTTTCGGATCGCTGTACGACACTTCCAGATTCCGCCGGTCGGTTTCCGGGTCCGGATCCACCTCCGTTTTCATCTTGGCGTAGTAGCGATCCAGGACCGACGCACTGGTTCGCGGCGTGAGATAGCTGGCGATGATCAGAACCAAAAACGGCAACAACACCCGTGTCGGTAACCTCAACGTTTCCAGCGTCGCTTTGGAGACATTTGCCAGATCGATTCCGATGTAATGGTAAAGTAAGAAATCGAGTTTCAGTTGTCCTTCGCCCCGCAACTGTCCGATGCGTCGCTGTGTCAGAATCGAAGTCGCCCCCTCGCGCACCGTGCTGATCATCTCCAACGAATCTTCACCGACCGGTTTGACACCGCCGGTCCAAAAGATCGACTTGTCGCCGGAGACCAGGATCACTTCGATCTGATCCCCGACTTGGCAACGCGGCGGTTCGGCGCCGATTTTGTCGCGCATCGCCTGGTCATCCTTGGCTTGCTCCATCGCTTCGACCCAGGCTTCATGTCGGGCGACGTCGGCGGGCGTGGCAGCGCGCATGATGGACTTGGTGATGCGGTTGGTGGTTGTCGTCCACTGCGGGTCCGATCGCATGTCCGGCGAGAGCATCGGAATGACGACGGGTAAAATGAAAAAGAACAGTGCAGAGAACACGATCGTGATCCACACCGCGGTGCGATTGGCGCGGCGCCAAAACATGCCGATCCAGAACGGGGCGGCGAACAGAATCGGCAATTCGATCGCAAATGTGAACTGGGCAAACACGTCGGCCATGGTGATCGCCACGACCGACGCGCCCAGGATGATCGCCAACCCGGTCAATCGCGCCACTTTGACACTTTGGCGGTCCGTCGCCGTCGGGTTCACAAAGGCAGCGTACAGGTTTCGGGTGATCAATGCCGAGCTGACGATCATGTACGTGTCGGCCGAGCTCATCATCGCGGCCATCAAACACGCCAGCATCAAACCGACCAGTCCCAGATTCAGCGGGCCGAGGATCTCGCGGGCGGCGATCCCCCAAACCAAGTCCGGGTCGACCGCCAATTCCGGCCGACTGGCCAACAGCGCCAACGCGATCAATGCCGTGATCGCCCAGCCGACCGTGCACAGCCGCTTCAAAAAGTTGCCGACGACCAATCCGATCCGGGCTTCGTTTTCGCTTTTGGCCGAACCGCCGCCGGTCGCGATAAAGTGCGGCTGGACGACGATCCCGACCAAGGCCAACAACGTCAGGGCGACGATGTACTGAAGCGGAAACTCGCCCGCACTCGGACCGGTAAACAGGCTGAAATAGTCCGGGGAAACACGCTCGTGCATGATCTTGAATCCGTCCATGAACCCCTGGGTCGACGGATCCCCAAATTCCTCGACCAACGCCCAAAGCCCATAGGGAATCAGCAAGACGCTCAGCAGGATGATGAAAATCCCCTGAATCAAGTCGGTCCAGTAGGCTGCCGTCAGCCCGCCCAGGACGCCGTAGACGATCACGATGCCCGCCAAACCCGGAATCAAGACGTACTTCAGGTCCAACCCCGCGATTTGATCGATGCCCATCAACGGCTCGGCGAATTTGGCGATCGCCGACAACATCGTCGATAGATAGAACATGTAGAACACGATCGCAAACACGGCGTAGGCGGCCCCCAGCGCTTTGGACTCGTAACGTTCGACGAACCAGTCCCCGAGCGTCAAATGCCTCATCCGCCGGTACCACACCGCGGTGATCCAATACACCGGCGTGACGAACAGCCACATCAGCGCCGACCACACGCCGCTCAGCCCGCTGGTCCACCCCGTCCGGCCGACCTGGATCGGTTCGTGTGCCCCGGTTCCGGCGCCGAAGGCGGCAAAGGTTTGCAGCAGTTTGCCGAAACCACGTCCACCCATGAAATAATCTTCTTGCCCTTTGACACGTCCCATCGCCCACAAGCCGATGGCGATCATCACGATGAAGTAAACGGCAACAACGACGTAATCGATCCAGGTCATCAGCTCTACTCGGGTGGGCGCAGTCCAAATCCGTCAGGGGCGGGCAAGACGCGATGCCGGTCGGGCCAACCGTGACGGAACGTTCGGAGGGGCCCACAGAATACACGCTTCTGCTGGGCTACGTGCGAAGACAAGAGGCACATCAGGAACGCCTTTGGCAGTTTCGCTGTTTGCCCCAGACAAACACTGAGCAATAGCGTTCGGGGGCCCGTTTTTTAAGCCGTTGAGAAAGCTGGGGTAAGAAGATTACGGAGGTAAGAAGATGATGAAATGCATCATCCTTCGTTATTGCCAATTTTCTTACCTCCAAAATATTCCTACCTCTCCACCCAACTGCCGACCGTGCGCTGTCAATCAGGTGGACGGATGGCAGAATGATTCGGGGCAGAATCATGGGAAGACGCGTAGGCTGGCGGCAGACGGCTCATCCCGCGAAATAGCCGATATTCCACCATCCTCAATGCATCACGTCGAACCGCTTGCCGCCCAACAGGCTGAATTCGGGGCCTTGGATCACGGCCCGGTGTGACAGGGCTTCGCTTAATGTTTCCATCCCGGCTGGCGAGACCGCCGTCGAATTTAATCCGACCGCTTGCAGGTTCTCCAGCGAGTGCAAATGCACCAACCCTTCGTCGTTGACTTTGCATGACGCAAGATCCACGCGGACCAAGTCGGTTAGTGATCGCAGATGCTCAAGCCCCGCATCGGTGACCTTGGTTTTGGCAAGGTACAGCGATTGCAACTTCGGCTGCCGGCGAACGATTTCTGCCAATGCTTCATCGCCGATGGGTGTGTTTTCCAGCGACAATGAAACCAGTGACGGCAGGAAACGCAGTCGCGAAAGATCCGCTGTGGTCACTTTCGTTCCCGACAGGTCCAGTTCCGTTCGGTCATGATTGAGCGTTCCTCCGAGTCTTGCGAAGACGGCGATCGTCAGGTCATCTTCGTTGATCGTCTCGGCGGGGGCGGGCGGTGAGGCGGGAGCCGGTGCAACGATTTCCGACGTAGTGGTTTCCGGGGCGGTGGTTTCCGGCGTGAATGCTTCTTCCGCCACCGATTCCATTGCCGACTCCGCGTCGGCGTCCGATGGGGTTGAAGCGAGGTTCACGTCGGGGGCTTCTGCCACATCCGGTTCGGGCTGGACTGCGACCGGCAGTGCTTCGGGCAGCGATGACTGGAGTGCACGATCGTCGGCTGAAGCGGCCTGTCCAGGATCCTGGCGAGCACCGGTTGGTGTAACGCGACGATCCGCCGAATGCGGTGTGTCTTTAGTCGCCGGTTCCACCATGCTGCTCCGTTTTTCCGTTTGGGCCTCCGGACCTCGCGAAACGAACACCACGGCGATGGCTGCGAGTGTGACCATCACGACCGAGACGATCACGCGACGGATCGCGCGATGGCGACCGGGTTTCTGTTTCCGCCAGGACCCTGTCCTGCCGACGACTGACATGGGCTGTTGCGCCGCGGCGGTTGCCCCGTCGCCCGCGGCCGCCGTTGTGGAATCGAATCGGGGATCGATCGCGGTCTCGGTCACGTCAGCATTGAGCTGCGTGATCGATGTATCCGGCGGCGCCGCGTGGGGCGAATGAGCGATGGCGCGATGGAGTGCACGCACCATTTGCCGGCACGACTCGAAACGCTCGTTCGTCTCCATCCGCGTCGCCCGCTGGAGCACGCGTTGTTCGGCCGGGCCGACTTTGGAAAAGTTGAGTTCACCGGTGACGTGACAGTGCAGCGCGGTCGCTTGATCGGTCGCCCGAATCGCGTGGTCGCCGGTGCGAAGGTAGTAGTACGTCAACGCCAGGGAATACTGGTCGCTGGCGCCGCCGGAGGCGTTGCCGGAAATGCTTTCCGGTGAAATGAAGGCGGGTGAACCGATCATCCCGGTCGAGCGAATCGATTCGGCATAACACGGCCGGGCGACTCCGAAATCGCACAGCACCGCGGCATCGCCGACCAGCAAGATGTTGTCGGGTTTGATGTCACGATGGGCGATTGATACCCGTCGCCCGTCGCCGAGGTCGTGTCGCGGTGAGTTGAGAAAGTCCAATCCCCGGGCCGCGTCTTCCGCGTAGTCGAGCAGCTCGGGCAAGGGGATCCCTGGCCGGCCGTGCGAGCGGTGGTCTTGCAGCACGTCGTCCAGGCTTTTCTCGCCAGCCACCATCGCGATGACCAGCGTGGCCGGCTCGCTGGACGTCAGGCGAAACCGATTCGCACGGCCGTCGCGGATCGGTTTTCCGGATCGATCCAGCAACCAGAATCCCGTGATCGGCAGCAAGTTGGGGTGCCGGATGTTCTTGATCGCCGAGATCGACTCGAATTCTTTGGCCCCTCCGGCCTGGTACAAATCCAGGAACTTGAGCGCGACCCTGGTTTCGCCCGGTCCGTCCGCCGACCAGACGACTCCGAACGAGCCTTCGCCGAGCTTTTCGGCCAAGAAATAGCCCGGAATCGGCTCGCTGCCTTGTTCGAGAATGACCATATCGCCGGGCCTGCAATCGTCGGTTTTGGGAGAACGAGCGTCCAAAGACGCTCCCGTACGATTGACCAAGCGGACCGGGGGGCGTGGCTGTTACAGAAAATCTGCCACGCGGGTGACTACCTCGTTCCCAGGCTCCGCCTGGGAATGGGATTCTCCCCAGGCTCCGCCTGGGCTGCGCAAACTCGTTCGATTCGTTCACGTCTTCGATTCCGCTGAACCCGCTTGGGATCAGCCGTTTGGCGCCAGCCTACGGGCCTCCATCGACGCTGGTGCCCGAACACTTGGGGTACCCGAACGCTTGCGCGAATCGGATGATGTCACTCGTGTTTCTCCGCCCGGTGGCTGCTGTGAGTCGACGATCCACCGCAGGGTGATCTCGCTTGAATTCTGAACCACCGCAGAATCCAGATTCTGCATATCCCAGGCTCCGTCTCAGGTTGCATGCGATGCGTGTGGCGGGAGCCACACCCGCAGTGCGTTCCAAGGCGGAGCCTTGGAACGAGGCGCAACGAGGCAGATCCGGCGTCTTTCCGACCCGTCGATCAGACCTTGTCGGGATCCGGGACGACGAATCCGTCGCGATACTCACGCGTCAACATCGCATTGGCGGCGTCGTTGTCGGCGAATCGCTCGGTGACGGGGTCAAATTTCAGTACCGGTCCGAGCGACAACTGTTCGACTTCGGGTTTGACACCGTTGTCGCGGAGATGTCGCAGGGTTCGCTGCAGGGTTGCCGAGTCATCGTCGGAGGACCCGAAGGCTTCGACGGCGCCGGCGATGTCATCGGGGCTGACTCGGTTTTCCTGGCCGACGTAGTAGGAAATATTGCCCAGGTGCGCGATCGATGCGGACAGGTGTCCGCACATCGCATCGGCATTCAACTTGGAACCATCTCGCGAGACCACGGCATCGATGAAGTTGCTCATGTGCAACTCGTTGAGCTCACCGTCTTCTTTGGTGTCGTGTTTGAAATCACGCACGGGTTTCTTGTTCAGGTCAAAGATTCGCCCGTTCTCATAATTCGGACCTTGGATCGCGTAGCCTTCGCTGCCGTAGAAGACGACTCCGATCTTGTTGCCCCGGTTGCTGCCGAACAATTCGTTGATTTCATCGTCCGCGCTGTTGTCGACGCTCAATCCACGTGTTTCGAACACGATGGTCTTGTCGCCGTAATCGTAGATCGACACTTGCGTGTTGGCGGTGTCGCCGGCGTCGACATAGCTGGGGTCTTTCCGTTCGGCTTGATAGCCCAGACGTCCGGCGTAGGTCAGGATCGAGTTGGGGTGGCGTTCCAGCCCCAGGCCCCAACGCGAGACGTCGGTTTGGTGCGGGCCCTGGTTTCCCGAATCGCCGTTGCCGTAGTGGCGTTGCCAGTGCCAGTCGTAATGGAATTTTTGGCGTGTCACTTTGGGGTCGGTGTAGGTCGCCGGTCCGCTCCACAGATTGAAATCGATGGAATCGGGAACGGGGTAATCGCCGAGCGGCCCGATCGATTTGCGTCGCTTGTAACAAAGTCCGCGGGCCAATTTGACTTCGCCGATCCCGCCGCTTTGGATAAAGTTGACCAGATCGATCACGCCGTTGCTGCTGCGGCATTGCGTCCCGGTTTGGAACATGCGGCCGTACTTTTTGGCCGCCGCGACCAACGCGCGGCCTTCGTTAACATTGTGGCTGATCGGTTTTTCCAGGTAGACGTCTTTCCCGGCCTGCATCGCCCACACCCCGATCAGGGCGTGCCAGTGATTGGGCGTTGCGCAGGTGACGATTTGCAAATCGTCGCTTTCCAACGCTTCACGGATGTCGCGGTACACGGTCGGCTTCTTTCCGGTGCGTTTTTCGATCGATCCCGCACGCTGCTGGGCGACCTTGGAATCGACCTCGACGATGGCACGGACTTCCGTACGCGGATCACTCCCGAAACCCGCGACGTGCGACTGGCCGCGTCCATTCACCCCCGCGACCACGACGCCCAGTTTTTCATTCGGGCTGTCGGCAGCTTTGGCGGCCGAACTGGTGTGGACGGCGGTCGCCAGTCCGGCGAGCGATGCGGCCGATGCGGCGTTGAACTGGCGGCGGGTAATCTGTTTCATCAGAAAGGGCTCCAAGCAGATGCGGGGTTCGGGGTGGGACGGGGTCTCAAACGATCGAGAAGATGGCCAACCAGCATAACCCATTTTCCGCAACAACGTGAGAGAAAAGATTCGCCCCTTATTCCCAGGAACTGCCACGAACGACCGCAACACTTTGACGTAGCTACGCTCGATGCGAGCGTGGACCCCCCCGAGGATCCGCCTTCTGGCGAAGGTAGCTACGTTTGACCGGCGATTCGCAATATTTCTAGCGTGAAGTGGCGCTGTCCAGCTAGTGCTTCCCATCCGCCAATCCCAGCCGGGGATCGGAAAGGTCCAATTTGTACATGATTTGGTTGTAATCGTAGCGGGGCGTCGGATCATCATTTCCCGAGAACGTCGCCGTGTACGTGCCTTCGAAAAAGATCACCCGTCCGTCGTCCTTGGCGAAAACAGGGTGCTGTTTCGGATTGTAGAAACTGTACTGCCGGTGGCTGACGACCTTGCGGGCGTTGATCCAGGGGCCGGTCAGATGCTCGGATTCCGCATACCAGACTTCGCCCAACATCGATGTTCCCGCGTGTTGGACCCCGATCATCACCCAGCGGTCCCGTGACACATTCCAGGCCACCGATCCGCGATGCATCGTCACCGGCCGGTTTTGCTCGTCCACCAATCGGAACAGTCCCTGGTCCGAATCGAGGTGCCCGGCTTTGACCAGCCGATTTTGAAGCTGGGGAGTGAACGGAATCGTATCCGGCTTCCAACCAAACACGGGCTCGCCAGCGCTCCGTTCCACTTCGAACGCATCAACACGACTGCCCTGCGTTAAGCATGTGTAAGCCTGGTACTGAGACAAATCCATCAGCGCATCGGCGGTCGCGGGGACACGCACGATGGGAAACGGATCGGCAAAGTACACATAGTCGACGCCGTCGTCTTCATGAACAAAGGGATGCCCGAATGGAAACAGCGGTGCGTCGATCGCGAACGACATGCGTTTTTCGAATCGATTGGATGCGTCGTCAAACTCGGCCAACCCGCGCTGATAAACCGTCAGCGGCGGTTTAATTTTGACGTAGGCGGCAAACATCCGCTCGCGTCCTTTGTTTCCATCGTCTCTCAGCGTGATCAGTCCGTTGATCCAGGTCGGGCCATCGCCCGGAAGCTTCGCCATCGGTTTGGCAAAGCCGTCTTGATCAGCAAAGTACTGCAAGTCGACGCCGACTTCGGGGTCCAGCCCGCCGTCACTCGGCAATCGTGACACCGCACCGGGCACGTCAAAATTGCCCAGCGGATAAGAGGGCCGGTTCGTGTCACCCCAAAACCAAAACAATTTGCCGTTATAGACGGCGTTGACGACGCTGTCGGATCCGAGGACTTGCGCGTTCAAAACTGGCTGTGCGATCGGCACGGGGCGCCCGGCCAGGATGCTGTCACGATAGATGCCCGCCCCCGTGATGCGATAAAGTCGCTCGGCGATGTTCAACCGCTTGATCTTGAGCGTCACGGTTCCACCGGGCTGAACCTTCAATCGTGTGCCGCGATAGCCGAAGCCGTTCTTGGGGAATTCATAGCCGTGACTGCTGACATGAAAGAACACGGTTTGGTCCATCAGGCCGGGTTCGTCAAACGCAACGATCCCGGCCGAGTCGGTGTAATAGCGAACGTCGTTGACCGTCTTTAGTTCCACCATCGGAACGCCACGTCCCGAAACGTCGTCCACGACTTGGATCGCGAAGTAATCGTGCCCGCGGGCAGGAACACAGATCATCAGCGTGATCAAAGTGGCCGCGAGACAGGTTGATCTGAGCGATGGCATGTCAGTGGAAATCGCAATGAGGATGCTGCCGAGGGGGAACGGACGCTGGAAGTCACCGTCGTCGCCTGCAGCATATCCCAATGCCGCCGACGCGTGCCACTTGTGGTCGGCGGGACCAACCGTTTGCCACCCGCCTACGACCCCATCATTCTGCCCCGAAGCATTCTGCCATTCCACTGCCCGATTCCGACCGACTGAAACGAGGGTCCGGCGAAGGCGAAACTCGGGGACGAACGTGCCGAGAAGTTCGCCGCACCGTCTGGCCGCCGAAGTTAGAATGGGCGGCATCCGATCCACGAACCCCTGGAACATCGCATGAAATCCACGCTGTCGATCCTATTCCTTGTCAGTTCAGTTTTCGCCACATCACCACACCTTGCCGCCGCCGATCCGATCGTCATGAACGTCTGGCCGGGGACGCCACCGGGCGAGACAAAAACACTGCCCGCCGAAGCGGATCAGACGAAACCGGAGGATCGATTGATCGCCGGACGCCGGATCATCAAGCTGGGCAACGTTTCCACGCCCCAGATCGCGGTGTATCAACCACCGGCCGAACAAAGCAACGGAACCGCCGTGGTGATCTGCCCCGGCGGCGGACACCACATCCTGGCCTACGACCTGGAAGGCACCGAGGTGGCCGAGTGGCTGAACACACTCGGCGTGACCGCGATCGTGCTGAAGTACCGCGTGCCGGCGCGCGACCCGGAACGCCGTTGGCGGGCCGCCGTGCAAGACGCCCAGCGGGCAATGAGTCTGGTGCGATCCCGTGCCGACGAGTGGATGATCGATCCGGAAAAAATCGGAATCTTGGGCTTTTCCGCCGGGGGTGAAACCGCGGGTTTGACCGCAATCTTTCAGGAAGATCGTCAGTACGAAGCGGTGGACAAAGTCGACCAGGTCTCCATCCGGCCGAACTTTGCGCTGTTGATCTACGCCGCCGGCATAGTGGAAAAGGGCACGACGCAGCTTCACGATTACATCCAGGTTGACCAGGACACGCCGCCGATGTTCTTTGCGCACGCGTTTGATGATCGCGTGTCCGTGCACAATTGTCTGACCCTGGCCGGTGCGCTCAAAGAAGCTGGCGTCCCGGCTGAGCTTCACGTCTATGCGACCGGAGGCCACGGATACGGACTGCGCGTCACCGACCAACCCGTCACCCGCTGGCCCGAACAAGCGGCCAATTGGATGAAAACGATGCAGCTGATCCCGTGAGGGAGCGATTGCGAACACGGCATCATGGTTGGTGCGCAGGCATCAGCCCGATACCGCGAAGTTAAGACTAACGCGGAGGCCGCTCGCACCGGCGCGAACCGGCTGATGTCAAACGAATAACAGCCGTTTGGCGCGAGCCTACGGGCCCTTGCCGAAAGAGAACGACGCTTCACATCGCGGTCTTGGGCTTTCGCCGCCCGCCGCCCGCCGCCCGCCGCCCGCCGCCCGCTGTCCGCTGTCGCTGCGAAGCAGCGACCGGGAATCGCCTAAAGGCTAGCTGGACAGCGCCATTTTGCTCAAAAAACACCGTGAATCGCCGGTCGAACGTAGCTACCTTCGCCAGAAGGTGGATCCCCGGGGTTTTCCACGCTCTGGCGAGCGTAGCTACCCCAAAGTGGCGCTGTCCAGCTAGGCACTCTCATGTTACCGCGCGATTGCGTCAGCCATCCCCTGAAGCGTTTGCAATTTCGTCGTCCACTTGTCGGAGGACTGGGCAAACGTTGCGATCAACTGTCGCAGATGCAGCTTTGAATCCTCCACCAAGCGACGTTGCTCGTCGGGCGATGTCGTCGCGCGAGCCTGAAGGAGACGACTTTCGTTAAGATGGAATCCGGCCAGGAGCAACCGGTCCAGGTAACGCGTTTTGTCGTCGTTGTCGAAGTGCATTCGCGCCAGAGTATTGGTCAGTTTTGCCCAGCCCCAAATCGTGTCGTCGCCGCGTCCGCCCACCGCTTCGGCAAACCGCTCGGCGTGGCCGGTCGCTTTCGCTTCGGCCAGCAACACCTCGGCCGCTTTGATTTGAAGATCGATCGCGGCGGGTGATTGACGGAGGATTTCGGAAAGCAACGTGAGTGCCCGTGGCGCATCCCCGGAACGTTGCGCCAAATCGATTCGCTTCAGCCGCAATGTCATCTTCTCGGCCTCGCTCAATTCCTTCGATTCAGCGGCGATTTGAAGCAATTGGTCGGATCGCGACTGACACAACGATCGAACCTGTCTGTCATTCGCCCGAGTCTCCAGCTCGGACCACGCCTGGACGGCCCACAGCATCACCCCGACCGATGGCTTTCGCTTCGGATCCAAAATGGTTTCCAGCAACGCGTCGAATTGTTTAGCTTGTTCCATCGTGACCGGTTGATCGGGATCCAGGTCGGCCAGGTAATCCTTCGCGATTTTCGTTTGCAGGCTCGCGATCCGGTCACGACCGCTCGCGCCATAGCGTTTGGAGAGGTCGGCGAGCGAGGACTGGATTCCCTGCAAATCACCCGCTTGCGAATAGGCTTGAAACAGACACTCCTGGGCAGCGGTGACAAACGCGTCGGACATCTTGGACTTCCTGGCTTGTCGAATGACCCCGCGTTCGCCGTCAACCAGCTCAATCGCCTGCTGCGGATCACCACGCATCAGTGAGATCTCGGCAAGCGACAACATGCCCGCCAGCTGTGGCGATGTCAGGGCTTGATCGGCATCGGCCAAGTCGATCCCGGAACGCAGGTGCTTGGCCGCACAGCTCACGATTCCGCCGTGCTGTTTCTTGATTCCATCCTTCTCGCGGCGCAGCGCCTCGGCCCAGAACTGTCGCCCCGCAGCCAGCTGGGCTTTGGCAAACAGGGGAGAACGTTGCGGAATTTTGACATAGTTCTGCGCCGCGGTCAGATGAAACCCGTCACGCTCGAACAGCTGTGCCGTCGCGAAACGCATCGTGTCCAACTGCGGGTGCTGGATGCCGCGGCGGGCAATGAGATCACACAGCTTTGACAACTGATCGAGGTCACCCGAACGGTCGGCGCCGGTGTAGTGCACCTGATGAGCTTCTTGCAGAGCGGCGAACGTGAGCGTCGCGGCCGCCTGAGTGATCGGTTGTCCGGCGTCGGCCAGTCGCGTGACGAACAACCCATAAACCGCGGCGTGATACAGGTGCCCGGCATCGAAATACAGCATGGCAAGCGTAGATGCGATCTGAAAACGCTGTTCGGGCGTCGATTCGCTGTGCGGTCGACCCAGGCACTGCTGGAACAGTGTCACGCACTCACCCAGCAATACTTCCGCCTCTTCCGATGAAGCCCCCGACTCTTTTTGTTCCGCGTACGCTTGGTACTTTTCAAATGCGACCTCATAGACTCGATCAAACGAGACGAAGGCGGGTGATCGCGGTGGCAGCGGAACCGATTCTCGCATCGGCTTTTCCGGGGTGTGCTCCAGCGGTTTTCGCTGGACCGGGATAATCGAGCTTGGGTCAGGAGCTGGCGGCGCTGTCCGCGGCGACTCGGTCGGTTTCGCCGATTCCGCATCCATCGTCTGCGGCGGTTTGCGAGGCGATTTAGGTCGACGACCGCGGGGCTTTTTTGCGGCCGGCGTGCGATCGGATCCTTCCAGTGCAAACGAACCGTCGCCGGCGTCCGCCAGAACGTTTTTCGCGATCGTGTCGGCACTTGTTCTGGACCTTTGATCAGGAGCCGGCTGGGTTTGCGACGTGCGATGGTCTTTTTCATTGAGCGCCGGATCCGGGGCGATGCTCGACGGGGAACGGGCAGCGCGATCGGCGGTCTGTTCGGCAGTCGGTGTCGAAGCCTGCGGTCGCCGGAGGTACATCAGCGTCGTGGCGACCAACAATCCCAACACGGCGATGATGCCGATCCACTCCACCCCGGAAAGCCGCCGCCGGCGCGGTCGTTGCGTTTCATCCGGATGGCCGGGATCTGCGTCTGCGACATCGCTTCGGGGATCTGCCTGTGTCGACAGCAATCGCATTGCCGTTGCCGCATCGAGCGATTGCCAACCGTCGGGGGCATGTTGTTCAGGCGACGGTTTAGCAGTCGGAGCCTGTGCGTTGTTGACCGTTGTGGGTGCGGCTTGCTTGGTCGGCTTGTCGGCCGATGGCCGCGGCGACAAAGCCTTCGCACGCGAGCGCCATGATTGAGAGTCCGTCATTGGCCGTCCAGGTCCGGTCCTAATTCATCTTGTTGTCGTTGGCCGGCAGCTTGAGTCCCCAGTAGCCATTTCGCGTCCGGTTTTTTGGACGCGGAAACTGCTTTGCGATCACGGCGGCTTGCGGGTGGACGCCGACGTCTTGATAGGTCCCGCGGTGTTTGTCGGCCAGTTGCTTGAACGTCGCGGCGTTCTTGGCATTCACCTCCATCCCCAAGGTGTGAACGACGACGTCCTCGTTGGGTCGCTGGCTGAAGTAGCGGGAGGCGCCGTCGGTAAAGGCTCCGTCGCCGAGCACAAACATGACGTCCGGTTCAAGGTTGAATCCAAGCTGAAGCGCTTCCTTGCCGTCGGTTCTCAAGCACAGCGGCACGGTTTGCAACCACTGGACCAGCATCTGCTTGTTTTTGGTGGTCGCGGGGACAAGCGTTTTCGGCGAGTAGGGATGGAACAGCGGATAGGCGGTGTCGCTGTAGAAGATCACGTAGAACTTCTGTCGCTTGTTGAGCTTGCCGACTGCTTTGACCAATTCATTCAGCGCGGTTTCAAACCGGCCCTGTGTCATGCTGTTGGAATTGTCGATCACAAAGACAAAATCGACCGCTTCGGTTTTCGAGCCGAAAAACTGCAGCTTCGCCTTGGCCGGCGTTTCCATCGCATCACCATCGCCATCGCCGGCCGGTGGCGCCAGCAGACTGCCGTCAAAGGAGTCGCTCAGATCGACGGACACGAATTGCTCGGTCACCTCCGAGGTCACGTCGATCGACTCGGTGACTTCCTCGACGACCTCTTCGACCGGTTCGGTGACTTCGACCTCCACCTGTTCGATCACGACCTCCTGGATCGCTTCCTCCACCGCGGTCGAAACGGTGATGATATCCGGGTTGGAGATCCGCTCTTCGGCCAGGAAGATCGTCGACAGGAGCAGCAGCAACGCCACGTGCAACGCGATGCTTAATCCGTTGGTTCGCAATTGCCCCAACAGTGCTTCACGCTGCTCGAACCACCACAGTCGAATCCAGGCCAATGGTTTTCCAAGGATTGACGCGTCATCGACGGCCTCGCGAAGCTGCTCATGCAAGGCTTCCTGTTCCAGTTCTGCGCGGCGATAGGCGGAAACGGCCTGCGACGGAGCCTGCCGCGCCGAGGCGTCCTCGGAAGATTCGCCGCGTGAATCGACCGCGTCACAGACGATCGATGGTCGTTCGATCGCCAGCACGTCGCGGTACCCCTCGGCCATCGCCGCCGGCAAATCTGCCAGCGGGATCTCAAAGATCTGGGTTCCGTCGGAAACGATGGTCCGCCCCAACACACCCGGGCGGTAGTATCCCCCACGTTGAGCTCGTGGCAATTGGCCCGACGGGATTCGGAAGAACTGTTTGCCGTTGGAGACGGTCACAAGATCAGACACGAATCACCTCAAGAAAAGTATTTAGCGGCTCCCCATCAAAACGTGCGTCTTCGTCACAATGGACTCAAAAAGCCGGCGAGAAACTCGCGAAGCGAGCGTCACAGTGGCAGGGTCCGCAAGAATCGGAGCCCGAATCGGCCATAGTCCTGCCCGTCAACGTCCCCATCAAAATCCGAGTCCAGGCGAGAGTCAAATCCCGCTTGTCCCACCGATTTCAAGAAGGTGAGACCGAAGCGACCGTAATCTTGTCCATCGACATCGCGATCGCCGTCGGTGTCTCCATAGAACCTGAAGAACGCGTCGGTCGCCTGATCACCGAATCGATAGTCGTCCTCCGCATCCACGACCCCGTTGCCGTTGCCGTCCAGTTGTAATCCGGAGGCAGTGATCAACGGCGACTTGAGGATCAACACATGGTTCCCGTCGACGATCTCTGACGGACGGGTGAACGTGATCTCCAGGACGGTTTTTTCATCGGCAACCGAGGCCGCGAGTTCGATCGGTACCGCCGCGCCAGAGTCCCGATTCAGCACTTTCACGGCAGGTTCCGGGCCGGATGAATCGAGCGTCACCTGCTGGTCGAATCGCACGCTGATCGAATCCAGCGACGACCTTGACGGATCGCCGCCATTGAGTTCCACCTCGATGACCGTCGGCGCCGCGGGCACGTCAAGCAGCAATAGTTCGTTCTGCGCCATGGGGGTGACTGCCGGGGTGGCTGAAAGCTGCACGACAACGTCAGACGAACTGCTCGTATCGGCGACGGTCTGGATCGGAAAGATGACGCGATCGCTGCCCGCCGGAATCGTGACCGAAGTGGGAACGGTCACCAACGCTGGATCCGAGGTCAGATTCACCACCAAGGGGCCCGATGTCCCCGCGCCATCATCGCTGCGTCGAACGTTTCCAAACAGCGTGGTTCCTTCCGACGTCTTGCGTTCGCTGAGCCCTAAAATCAATTGTTGCGGTTGATTGACCGACGTGACGATCCCTTCCACCGAGAATTCGTAGACGCCTTCGTCCGCATCATCCGTTTCGATCCTCACTTGGCCCGCGAAATGTCCCACCGTCGTTGTCGACAACTGGACCGTCAATGTGTCCGATTGCCCGGGGGCCAAGGAGGCCGGCAGCGGGTCGGTGACGGTGAATCCCGAGGGGACCGTCACGTCGCCGAGATGAAGCGTCGCTTCGCCATGATTCTCCAGCACAAAACTACGTGATGGCGCAAACGACGATTGCGGGATCGTACCAAAGTCGATCGGGGTGACGCGGTCGTCAACGATCAGCGCCCCGTTCTGTAACACGCGCGCTTCCGGAACACCTTGGGGCGCGACAACAAAGGATTGTTCGGCGAGCTTGACGCCGTTGATCAGGACATCAATGGTCCAGGTCCCCAGATCGGGCTGGTCGGGAAGAAAATAGGAGTACCAACGCCACTGGTGCGCCCAATCGTTGCCCGCGGTGACATGATTGACTCGGAACACCGATCCGTCGGGGCGACGCCAATCCAAATGGATCACATCGCCCTGCTCGACGCCGGAGAACCAATTCCAAGTGTAAACGAGTTGACCCGATTTCTGCTCAAAGACGTTGAACTGCGACGTCCCTTCGCGAACGTGTGGTGCAACGGGAACGTTGGAAATCCCGTTGCTGAGCACGTATTGGCTCTCACCGATGTACTCCAGCGTTGCAACCGAGTCGTGCAGAAACGTCGTCGGATCGTACCACGGTTCGACGGAAAAGCCGTAGTGCTCCAGCGCGAAGTGGAGGTGGGTGATATCGGACCAACCGGAACTGGCCATGTAACCGAGTTTGTCGCCGGCGGAAACGACATCGCCAACAGAAACCTGAACAGAATCTCGCCGCAGATGGACGTATCGTGTCGTCCAGCCGTCTCCATGATCGACCACCACATAGTTGACCGGCGGAAACGTCGATCCGAGGTTGGTTTGTCGATCAAATTCCCCATCATGGGTGTCGATCACAGTTCCATCCGCGGCCGCATAGATCTCGATCCCGGCGTCTTGTTCGTCATAGCCACGAACGGCGATGTCCCACGCCGAGTGTCCGTCGTATGCGTATCCGCCGCCGCGAAAGTCTTCGATTCCCCCGGTCGGATCGACATCCACATATTTCAGGAACGCGTGGTCGTGATACGGTGTGCCTTCGACGGGCCAGATCAGCGGCTGGGCAAACGTCGTCGTTCCGGTTGTGAAGGTGAAACTGATCGAATTGTCCGTCTCGTCACTTTCGACAACCGTATTGAACGCATCCGCTGTCACGACGACTTGATGGGTACCGGGCGTCGCGAACCATCCGGCTCGCCATCGAAACCCCGTGTAGGCCGACTGCCCCGCACCGGTGTTCAGCACGCCGCTGCCCAGCGTGACCCCGTCGACGGTGAAGTGAAACGCGTGCGTTGATCCGGCGGGAAGATCGGTCGTTTCAAACTGCACCTGAATCGCCAAGCGTTGGCCCAAGAACGGCGATTCGATCGGATTGCCTTGACCGTCGCGCACATAACCTGCGATCAGACGCAAGTTCGGCGAGGAACTTTCCGCCAGTTTCGTTTCACGCAGCCCCTGTTGTTGATAGACGGTGTGCACGTCGCCATCTCCCGACAGCACGTCTCCGGACCAGACAGATTCATCATGGGGGTGTTCGGAATCCGAGGTGGCCGCCCAGTCCCCGACGGGGTTCCCCAGGTCGGCTGACAACAGCGCACGAGTTTCAAGACGCTCGATCGATCGCGATCGAAAACGACGTTCGAAGCTTCGGTCGTGCGGATGCATCTTGATGCCTGAACTCGGTCGAGTGATCTGGTTTTCGCCGCCATTGCGGACGATGGAGGTCCAAAGAGAGCCTAGTCGCATCACATCTCGCGTGCAGCGCCCGTTGGTGTCTAGCCGTTAGGCGATTCCCCCCCTCGCTGCTTCGCAGCGAATCGCGACCGCCCGGAAGGGCCGTCGTACTCGGAAGTGGGGCGTCCATCGGAAGGGGCGTCGTGCTTTCTGGGGCGGTCACGACTCGGGATCGTCGTCGCCGTTCTCCGGCGTGTCCCGGCGTTTGATCAGGGTGACCTCGTTGCCTTTTTCGCTGAACGTGACTTCATCCAAGAACGTGCGAATCAGCATGATGCCGCGGCCGCTGGCCTTGAGCAGGTTTTCCGGGTCGGTCGGATCGGGCAGCGACGTCGGATCAAACCCCGGCCCTTCATCGCTGATCACAAACTTGACCTCCGACTGCGTCAGCGTTGCATTGATGGTCACCCGGCGATCGCGATACGGTGGCTCGTGGATCCGCTGGTCGGCGAGTGCTTGATAGGATCCATCGTCCTCTTCTCGCAAGTCGGAGTCCAATTCCAAATTACCGTGGTCGATCGCATTGGTGATCGATTCGCTCAGCGCGGTCGTCAATTGCACCAGCGTCGACTCGTCAAAATAGTTCAACAGCTTCAATTGTTCGTGTAGATAGCCGACCAGGGCCTGGATCCCCCCCGGTTCGTATCCCAGCACGAATCGCGATTCACTCTCCTCCAAGAAAGCGAGGACCTTTTCTCGCTCCTGAATTGCGTGCACGACCGACATCACCGTGCGGAGAGCTTCGCTCAAGCCCTTGCTGAGATTCTCTTTGGGGACATAGCTGGATGCCCCGGCCCGCAACGCTCGAGCGGCCACCTCTTCACTACCGAATCCCGTCATCAGGATGACCGGCAGTTGCGGGTAGAAGTCGCGAAGCCGTTCGACAAGCTCCAGTCCGTCCATCTTGGGCATCTGCAGATCCGTCAGGACGATGTCCGGCTTTTCAGCGTTGACTGATTCGAGGGCTTCGCAGCCGTCAGCGGCATAGCGTACGTCACACCCGGCTGCCTGGACACAGGCGCCGGCCACACGCTGGCAGACGGCGGAATCATCGACAATCAGGACGGTGGTCATGGAAGTCAACCTTGGCTGAATCAAAGAGAAGGTCCCGGGGGGCAAACAGGACAAGCCTTTGATGATACCGTATTGACGCGTGTTTGGCCCGGCGTGGGTGCGGCGATACGGTGGTGATCCGCGATCGGCACGCGTCACAACCTGACTTTTTCACTAAATGTGCGGCAAAAGTAGCCGAATCAGCACGACAGGCGACCAGATAGGTCGCTCGTCGATCATTCTCCAAGCTACTTCGCCTTACGCCCCGGCGGAATCGTCAACAGCACCGGTGCCCCGGTCGTCTCGGGCAACGGGTCACTTAACTTTGCCGTGCCGATCTTCTTTTCCCAATCGACCGCCATCAGCAAGTCGAACCCAGGGTTTTGGTTTTTCACCTGGCATGAGCACGGGCCGATGATGAATCGCGATGCCAATCCGATCGTCAACTCCGAGATCCCCTTGCCGACCAAGCCGTACAACACCCGACCACGCCCCAGTACGGGGAACGCCATCGGTTGGTCCAATGCTTCCAGATCCGGCTCACTGGCCAGCAACATTTTCAACAAGAACTGTTCCTCAGGGTCGTCACGATGGAGCGTCAGGATCGAAAAATCCAAACGCAATTCGATCGCCAACTGCTCCAACAACGCTTGTTCGTCCTCGATCTCCTCCTGCTCGGGCAACTCCAACGTCGTCTCGTTTTGCTGGACAAAACGCGTCAGGTTTTTGAGCGCCACTTCGTCCTGCTTGGGGTCTCCGCAAGGCACAAAGATCCACACCGCCGACTCGCCGGCGACCAGTCGTTTCGCGATCTCTTGTCGAATCGGCGAGTCGACCAAGTTGGCAACCGTGTCGGCGTCCAGTGGTCCGGCGTCGATCAAGCGGTCCGGGACCTCTTGCGCCGTGACCGGATACAAGGACGCCAAAACCGCTTGCCCCGGTCGGCCGTGTTGCGCCCAAACCGATCTCAGCAGTTCGTCTTGCGCCTTGCCGGCTTCGATCACCTTTACACCGCAATTGGCCGATCCCGACGATTGGTGTCCGGAATCACGCAAGCTGTCGACGAGCTTTGATTCTGCATCACCGAGCGGTCCGTCGTGCAGAACAACCAGTTCGAAATTGTCTGCGGGCCATCGTTCCAACGCATAACGAAACACCGGAACCTGGCAGGCATCGGCCGGCGCCGCCGTGATCGCGATCAGCCCGATCGACAGCAACAAGGTTGAGATGATGGGCAACGGTTGTCGCATTCGATTCATCGCTCTTCCTTTCGTGTGACCTCGATTCCCGACAGGATCGGCAACCGTGATGGATCTTCGGGAACCAGTTCGACCAACAGCGTATCGTCAACGGTGATGTCGGAAAACTCAATGGACTTCGCTTCCGCAGGCTCTCCTGGCGTGGCCGCGATGACGATTCCCGATTTGACGGTTTCCGATTGTAGCTTGATCGCAAACGGCCCCGCGTCGGTTTCGTCCAAATTGGCGAACAAGAACTTCACTTCGTACCGGGCCGCCGGATCGTCCTCGCCCAACAGCGGGATTTCAATTTGCTTCAACCCCCGCGCCCCCGAAGCGTAAACCCAGGGTTTCTCCGATCCGTCCAGGGCGACCGATTCCAGGTTGCGGCTGTACCACCCGCCGCCGCTGGCAAGTTGCGGTTTCAAATCGAACACGAACTCCAACCGTCCGCGACTGCTGGGCCGCGGATAGCCGAACCACTCGCGGCCGGCGATCTCTTTGCGGTCTCCCGGGGCGCCGAAGTTGATCCCGATCCGCTTGACCGGCGTCGTCGGGCCGACGGCGCTGAAGATTCCCCAAGACTTGTTCTCCGATTTCGGTTCCATCACCACCGTCGATGCGATCGAAAACTGACACACACATCCCGCGCTGGCTTCGGGGATCATGACCAGCCCGTTGCCGGGGATGGCGTTGACCCAGCATCCCAGTCGCTGGCCGGCGAAGTGCCGCGTCCCGCTGTCCTCGTACAGGTCATAGTAGCCGATGAATCCGGATCGAAAGAACATCATGTTCGGCGTCGCGGTGATCACGCCGCAATGATGCCCCGGGCGGCTGAAACGCCACTGGCTTTCGGCGCCGGTCAACGGGTGTTGCCGCGTCTTCGGCTGGCCGCTGTGCAAGTTGAACGCCCAGGGCTCGGCATAAATCACGTCGCCGACGACGGCCGGCCGGTTCATGTAGTTGGCGTTCTTGGACCACATTTCCCGACCGTCGGCTGCGTCCAGCACCAATAATTTCCGCCGATCAAACTCCCCGGCAAGAAACTGTTTCCAGTAGTGCCCGTTCGCGTTCGCACCGCACAGGACCACCCGCCCGTCGGCCACCATCAGCGTCAGACTGCCGCCGCCTGCGCTGACGTTCGTGGTGTCGGTGACGTCGACCGGTTTCTCCCACAGCTTTTCGCCCGTGCGACGATCCAAGGCGACGGCCAACCGCACGTCATAATCCTTCATCGCCGCTTCGGCTTGCTCGGCCGCTTCACCGGTCAATTGCTTCAAGTCTTCCTTGTCTTTCAAGTACAACTGTTGACGTTCTTCCGGGGTGATCGAACTGTCGATGAAATAGATTCGCTCGGGGCCGATTGCGATCGTGGTGTGCAGGATGTTACTGCCGCGGTAGGTCCACATCCGCTCGCCCGTCGCCGTGTCGACTGCAAACACCGAATCGGTCTGACTTTTGACGGTCAGCCCACGGCGGCGCATCCGCTGTTCCAACTCCTCGCGAATCGTGCTGGTGCCGAACACCTGCCCGTTGTCATAGGCCAGGTAGGCCCAAGCTCGTTGCACGCCGTCGGGTGATTCCGGGGTTTGGTAGGTCGCGTTGACCGTGCCGGTTGCGGCATCGAGCGCCAGGCATCGGTTGTTGATCGCGACATAAAGTGCATCATCGCTGGCGGCCAAATTGTGCGTTTCGCGGTTGTTGAACACGCCCGTGCGGATCGCACCGGGATTCTCAAACTCCCACAAGAAGTTGCCGTTGTAGGCGTCATAGGCCATCAGCCGATCGGTTCCCTGGATGAACATCCTCCCGTTGGTCGACAACGGCGCGCCGGCGGCTTCGTGACGGTTGATCATCGCACTCGGCCCCGGGTCGCCGTACCACAACACTCCCAGCCCATCGCGAACGCGGTGATCGTCGCTAAACGACGTGTTGGCGACGTTGCCGTATTGGTGTGACCAGTTACCGGCACCCGGCAACTTGCCGCGACGCAGCAGTTGCCAATCCGGTCCGGTGACGACCTCGCCTTCCTCCTGTCGATAAAACTGCGTCAGCCAAGCCGTCGCCTCCTCCACCGACGCCATCTCCGGCAGATTTGCCGCGGTTGCGGGACGTCCCAAGATCACGACGCCGCCACAGGGTTTCAGATGGCGGGCGATCACTTCCGGGGCACCCGGCAATCGACCGGACAGCAGCATTGATTCGGACACGATCAAGTTGGCAAAGTAGTTGGAAAACGGCATCGCGTCGATCGACGCGTTGACCACCGTGATGCGGGTCGCGTGGATGCCGGCGCGCTCAAGTGCCTGACGCGAAGCCGTCGCCGTCGCCGCATCGGGCTCGACCGCGTAAATGATCAGCTCACTCTGCTGTGCCAATTCGTAGGCCAAGCGTCCTTGACCGCTGCCGACGACCAGACAGTATCCGGTGTGTTGAGCGCTGTGTTGCAGGATCTCGCGTGCCGCGGCCTGGTAGAACTCGGTCAGATCATCGACGGGAAACGGCACCGCCGCCGGCTCCGGCCACGTCGCGGTTTGTTCGCCGGCCACGTCGCTTCGAAACGCGTAGATGTTTCCGCTGTCGGTGCTGACGGTCAGCACATCACCGTCGATGGCCAGCCCCCGCACATTGCCGTCAACATCGGCTTGCCACAGGACCTCGCCGCTTTCACGGTCCAGCATCAGGACTTCGTTCATACCGCCGGCGATCACGGCGTTGTCCGAAGCGACCAGCACATCATCAAAGTCGCTGCTGTATTCCCAGACGATGCCGCCCTTCATCGCCTCCTTCATCATCTGCTTGGCGTGGGCCAGTTTCTCCGGCGTCGTCGGCCGCTCGCGGAGTTTCAGGAACCACTTCTGTTTCTCTTGACTGGCCTTGGCGTGCTGGCTGCGGTTGACGCAAAAGATCTTCTCGCCGTCCATCAAGTACGCCAGCTCGCCGGCCAATACCATTTGCCGGCCGTTGATCCAGGACTCGCCGACGTCGCCGGTTGCCTGGTCCATGGCCAGAAAGTGGTGGGGCCCGCCGGCGTAGACCTGGCCGTCACCGAGCAATGCTTTTGTGCCGCCGACGACGCCACCGGCATCGGTGCGCCAAGAGTGGGTGCGCTGAAAGACGATCTTTCCGGTTTCTTTGTCAACGGCCACCGGCAACGAGCGTCCCGAGGGGACGTACAAGTACTTGTCATTGGCCAGCAGATAGCCCTGCGGCGAAAGGTCGTTGCGACCGGCGTTCTGCTCGCTGATCGTGTCGTTGCGCCAGATCACCGAGCCGTCGACGGCATTGACGGCGCACAAGTAAACCGTTTCGTGTGGGAAAACACCGGCGCCGAAATATGCCCTGTCGCCGTCGATCAACACGCCCGTTCGCACCGGCCAACGCGAGATCATTTCACCGCGACTGAGCAAGCGATCATCTTGCGGACCGACACGCAGCTTCCAGACGACCTGACCATCGGTCGCTCGCAAGCAATAAACTATGCCGTCGTCGGATCCGAAGTAAACGTTGCCGTGGGCCAGCGTCGGCGCCAGGCGAATCGGCCCCTCGGTGTAGAAGTCCCAGATCGGTCGGCCCGATTTCGCGTCGACGCAGTGCAGTCGATGATCCACCGTGCTGCCGAAGTAGACACGACCGCCACCGATCACGGCCTGCAACGCGTCGTCAAAATCGACGCGGTGCTTCATCACATGGCCTTCGATCGGAGTCTCTCGCGGCCCCGACCACGCCTTGATCGGCTTGGCCGGAGACTGGTAGGTCCAGGCGAGTCGCAGCGAAGGCTCCAGGGTTTCGGATGTGAATCCGGCTCGGTCGTTGCCGTTCAAATAGGCCGGCCAGTCTGCCCGGACCATCGTTGTCAGGAGCACACACACGAAACCGATAGCAGCGAAAATCGATCGGGCAATCATGGCAGGGGATCCATTGGGCGGGGAAAGATGGAGGGTTCATCCATGATAGGGACATCCAGTCTAGCCGCCCGGATCACCCCGTGCTGCCCCGCCCAACCTCCGCCGAGTGCTCAATTCCTGGTGTCAGCCCCACAATTCCCGGCCGAACCACCAATCCGTCCCAAAAAACACATCAAACGATCAAGCAGACTTCACCAAAACAGGCGCCCAGGAAGACCGAGCTAAAAATGCCGGGGATGTTTCAACCACAGAGGACACCGGGTCCAATGCCCGGGTCTTTCTTTTGGTTCTTCTGTGGTCGACCTACATCCGGCTTCAATTCGCGAGACGTTTGATGCCATCTTTCAGTCGAGTGACATTGAAATTGATGAGCAATCCGATCTTCCGTTCGCTGAGCTTTAGGTACGACAATTGAGCGTCATAGAGCGAGATCATTTTCTCGACCGATTTCAATTCCACGATCACAAGGTCATTCACCAGCAAATCGACACGATATCCAACATCAAGCTTGACGTCTTCGTAGACGACGGGCAGCCCGACTTGCACTTCAACATGTAATCCACGCCGACGAAGCTCGTATGCCAAGCATGCTTCGTAAGCAGATTCTAGCAAGCCGGGTCCCAGATGCGTGTGCACCTTGATTGCTGCGTCGATGATCTGGCCGGTGATTTCGTTGATTTCCATCTGACGGATCCTAAACGGTGTGTAGAAGTCGAGAAGGTCATTGGATGAAATGACAGCGCCGATCTATCGATCATTTGCAGAACGCAGTATTTCGCGTTGGTGCGATCAGCCAAGCACGACTACTTCTTCCCGGTGATCTCCTCATTGGGAGACCGAGCTAAAAATGCCTCGAATGATTCAACCACAGAGAACCACGGAGTTTAATGCCCGGGTCTTTCTCTGTGCTACTCCGTGTCCTCTGTGGTAAATCTGTCCCCATGACCGCATCTCGCGCGCCCTCGGTTTTCGAATCCGTGCTCTCTCGCTAAATTCCATGTTTTCCATTCAATCCAGGAGTTTGACGTGGCCCATTTCGATGTGTTCAACGGTGATGCGGACGGTATATGCGCGTTGCATCAACTTCGCTTGGCCGAGCCGCGTGAGAGCACCTTGGTGACCGGCGTCAAACGCGACATCAGTCTGCTCCGGCGCGTCACGGCGCAGACGGGCGACAGCGTGACCGTCCTTGACATCTCGCTGGACAAGAACCGCGACGACTTGGTGCGGTTGCTCGACGGTGGCGTCCGGGTGACCTATTTCGACCACCACTTCGCCGGCGAGATCCCCGAGTCGGAAAATCTGAGCGTGCAAATCGACACGGCCGGAGACGTTTGCACGGGATGGCTGGTCAATCAACATCTCGACGGCGCCTTTCTGCCCTGGGCCGTGACGGCGCTGTTCGGTGATAATTTGCACGACGCCGCACGCAGCGCCGCACGACCACTGGACCTCAACGGGTCACAGCTCGATCAACTCGAAACGCTCGGCACGTTGCTCAATTACAACGGCTATGGCAGCACGCTGGACGATCTGTATTTCCCGCCGGACCAGCTTTATCAGAAGATCCAACCCTATGCCGACCCGTTCGAATTCATTGCCGCCGACACCACGTTCCAAACGCTTCGCGACGGATACGACAGCGACATGAATCGGGCGGCGTCGATCGATCCGGTTTTGAAAACCGACGCCTGTGCTGCATTCGTGTTTCCCAACGATTCCTTCTCGCGGCGTGTCAGCGGCGTCTACAGCAATCAACTGGCGCGAGACAACCCCGACCGGGCGCACGCCTTGGCCAGCCTGTTGCCCTCGGGCGATTATTTGGTCAGCGTCCGCGCTCCCCTGGCAACCAAATCCGGCGCCGATGAACTGTGTCGCCAATTTCCCACCGGCGGCGGACGCAAAGCCGCCGCAGGGATCAATCAATTGCCCGGCGATCAACTGCAAGCCTTCCTGGACGCCATGCAGAAACAATTCGGCTGATGGGTGTGGGGTAGGCTGGAAGCCTGTCCCACGTAGGCCCCGTTTCAAAGGCATCAGGCCGTGGCGATTCGACGCGCAAGGGGGGGCTTAAGTCAGGAGGAACGCAGCAGTCGCTGGTGTTCAGGCTTTAGCCGCCCACTGTCGCTGCGAAGCAGCGACCGGGAATCGCCTAAAGGCTAGACACCAGCGCTTATGCCCGTGTCATTCAACCCCCGTCCCCTTTTCGCTCGTGGCGAGGTTTCAGACAGGGCCTAGGGCGAACCGATCGCCGCGTCGACATCGTCCATCGAAACCTTTAAAACCTCCATCGTTTGCTTCGCACCGGAAAATGCGATCAGCAGGTGCCCGTCGTGTTCAATCAGGTGTGGATAGTCGACGTGCCGACCGCCGACGAGTCGGAATAGGTGCGTGAAGACCAGCCCGTCCGCACTGATCGCGAGTGTCAGCGGATCACGTTGATCGGGATTTGAATTGGAGACCATCGCATAGTATCCCCGCGACGTTCGCAGCACGAAGAATTTGCTGGTCGCGTCGGGGAAGTTAGTCTTCACAATCGGGCTCCACGTCCGTCCGTTGTCGCACGAAAACGTCCGCAGCAATCGACCCGAACGTCCGTTGTCGCGAATCAGTCCGACAAGGTTCTTTTCATCCGGCAGCACATACCAATACGGTTCTTCCGGGCGACCGTTTGCGTCGTAGCTCGCCAGCGGATGGATGTTCCAGTCGTCATACGCGGTGTCGCCGCCGATCATCACGGACACCTGTTGGCGGTGGTCGCGACGAGTCATCATGAACTCGCCCTGCGGCAATCGCTTGGGCGGAAAGTTGTTCAACGTGTCATCCAAGACGGTGCCGTGATCCTTCCATTTCACCTCCGACGCATCCCAGCGAAACGCTTCCAGGCTGAGCCCTTTGCCGGGATAGCCCGGTGCGTTGAAGTGACTTGCCAACGCAAGCAATTCGCCCTCGCGGACCCACAACCCACGCGCGATCCAGCCGAAACCCTCACGTCGCGGCGGTCCTGACAGATCCGCGGGCTCGCTCCAATGCAGTCCGTCTTCACTGGTGGCGTAAGAAACACGCGTATCCGGTCGGTCATGCCCCGGGACCACGTTGCGATGCCGTTGCGGCGTCAGTCCCCGTTTCGGCACCCCCGGACCATCGCTCCACATCGCCCAGTACTTGTCATCAAAGTGTGTCAAGTAAGCGTGTTGGTGGACCCAGGTCCCGGCTCGATCTCGGACGTCGCTGATCACAGCATGCTGCGAAGGAAGGTGGGGCAGGTTTGCAAAATCGATTTGCGACGGGGCCGAACCGCTGGTCACCAGGTCCAGCATGTGTGGGCTGGTCGGATGCGTCAGCGGGTGTGGAGGTTTATCGGGGCGTGAGGCGGCAACCGTCGGCCGCGCGGCCAGCTTTGCCGACAGCTTTTCCACGAGCTCGGCGATGGTGCTTTGGTGCTCATCCCGCTCAGCCACATTGACGCTCTCGTGCGGGTCTGTCCGATGGTCGTACAGTTCCCTGGCCAGCACACGTTTGGAGGGAAAGTCTCGCCACTCGGTGTAGCGAAACTGCTGGCTGCGAATCGAATACCCCATCACCTCGGGCAGTTTTCCGCGCGGATAATTCGGACGCGGTGTTTGCGTCAGGGCGACTTCATGATGGCGGTTCGACGGATCGTCCAGCAGCGGCATCAGCGAGACACCTTCGACGTCCTCGGGGGCCTGCAAGCCGGCGAGTTCGGCCAGTGTCGGATACAGGTCCAATAATTCAACCAACGCTTTGGTGCGTCCCGCCGCCGGATGCTTCGGTGCGTCGATGATCAAGGGGATCCGCGCATCGAGTTCAAACGCGGTCGTCTTTCGCGTCAATCCGTGTTCACCCAGATGCAGCCCGTGGTCCGACCATAGCACCACGATCGTGTCGTCTCGCAACCCGAGTGCATCCAATTCATCCAGCACGCGGCCCACTTGAGCATCCAAATAGCTGATCGCCGCCAGGTGTCCGTGATGCATCTCGCGCAATGCATCCGACGCCGCCCCTCCGCTGAATCGCGCGCTCGTCAACGCAAGGTCGGGAACGTCCTTCGGTGGCTGCACGTTGTTGGGAATCGGCACGTCGTTGCGATCGTACAGATCCCAGTATTTCTTGGGCGCGTTGAAGGGCCTGTGTGGTTTCCAAAAACCGACGGCAAGGAAGAACGGCTGGTCGCCGCGACTCAAATCCCGCATCGTCGCGACCGCGGTCTGGGCAACTCGCCCGTCAAAGTAGGCGTCATCGGGAACATCGCGACATTCAATGCCGCCTTTGCCCGACGCCAAGTTCGGCGGCACGACACCGTCGACCAGTGGCTTGTCATTGGAGTGGCTGTTGTAATGCAGCACCGATGGGACGCTCCACGAACGGGGATCGCCCTTCCAATCGTCCTGCCGCCAGTTATGAAAGATCTTGCCGACACACTGGGTGTGATAGCCGTTGGTCTTGAACAGCTCTGGCAAAGTGACCGCATCGGGCACGTTCTGACGAAAATGGGTCGGCAGGTCCCAGACCCGCAGCGTGTCCGGTCGCATCCCCGTCAGTAGCGAAGCCCGCGACGGATTGCAGACCGTTTGTTGACAATACGCGCGCTCAAACAGCATGCCCCCAGCAGCCAGTCGGTCGATGTGCGGCGACTTCACCCACGTTTGGCCGTAACAACCAAGTTCCACACGAAGATCATCGATCGCGATGAACAAGACATTGGGCCGGTCGGCACGGGCAATCGCCGCGAGCAGCGTCAGGCAACAGGTGACAATGATGAACAGGACTTTCCGGGGCACGACATTCAACCTCTCGACCAGCCGGAAACGGGCCTCGCTATCGGCTATGATCGAAAACACGCAAAAAACTCAAAGTACGCTGAATCGACAGAGATTGTAATGAACGCGCCCGCGCGAGGTGGCGTGCAATCGATCCGTCGTTTCACCGCAGGCTTCCGGGCCACCAAGCGAGGATCACCATGACGGAATCGAAGCGAAGACAGTTTTTGAAGACCGCGGCCGTCCTGGGGCCGGCGGGATTGCTGGTCAACCGACACGCCACCGCCAGCGACAACGCAATACCAATCAATTCGTTTCCCGACATCGACCGCGGCCACGTGCTCCGAACCAGCGGTCAACTGACCGAGTCGGCTTCGATCTTTCAAGAGAACAACCGGGCCGTCCCCGTCGCCGGACACAGCCAAGTGTTGGTCTGTGGTGGCGGGCCGGGCGGAATCGCGGCGGCATT
Organism: Stieleria maiorica; assembly: GCF_008035925.1. Classification (NCBI taxonomy): domain Bacteria; kingdom Pseudomonadati; phylum Planctomycetota; class Planctomycetia; order Pirellulales; family Pirellulaceae; genus Stieleria; species Stieleria maiorica. The sequence goes on along the minus strand of NZ_CP036264.1, from coordinate 8,959,680 downwards.
GGCCGCCGCCCGCAGCGGCGCGACGGTCCAGTTGCTCGAATTGGCAGGCTGCTTGGGAGGCGTCTGGACGGCCGGAATGCTGACGAAAATCCTGGATGTTTCGGGTAAGTCCGGCATCATGCAGGAAGTGCTCGCGGCGTTGGCGGCCAGGGGGAGCGAGGTCGCCAAACGCTCCGCCGGAACCGTTTACGACCCGGAGCTTGCGAAGGTGGTCCTGGAAGAAATGTGTGTCGACGCCGGGGTCAAGATTCAATTGCACACCATGGTGGTCGGTGCCGTGACCGACGAAAGTAATCGCTTGGTTGCGGTGGTCACAGAATCTAAGTCGGGACGGCAGGTGTGGACCGCCGATCGGTTCATCGACTGCACCGGCGATGGCGATCTCGCGGCCCATGCGGGCTGCCGCTTTGACCTCGGGTTCGGCGAGGACTGTACTTGCCAGCCGATGTCGATGATGGCGCTGGTCACCGGCCCGCAACCCGAAGACGTGCACGAATTCATCCGCGAAACCGGACGCGAGGCCAAAGCGAGACTCTACAAATTCATGCAAGACGCCGGGATCAACCCGTCGTATCGAGCGCCCACGCTGCGTCACCTGCACAGCGGCATCTATTCGATCATGACCAATCACCAATACGGTGTCTCTGCCTTCGACGCCGGCGCGATCACCAAGGCCACGATCGAAGGCCGGCGCGAGGTCCACGAGATCGTGCGGGGGCTGCGAGACTTGGGGGGCGTTTGGAAAGACTTGGCGGTGGTCGCAACGGCCGAGCAAATCGGCATCCGCGAAGGTCGCCGCATCAAAGGGCGTTACACGATCACCAGCGAAGACATCACGACCGGGCTGAAGCATCCCCAAGCCGTCTGCCGGTCGAAGTTCTCGATCGACGTGCACTCGCTGGAAATCGCCGGAAACCCCGAGAGTATCGAAACGCTACGGGCACGCGGCGTTCGGCAATACGACATCCCCTATCCGGCACTCGTCGCCGCCGACGTGGACGGATTGCTGATGGCCGGACGCTGTATCAGCGGCGACTTCTTCGCCCACGCCAGTTACCGAGTCACCGGCAACGCCGTCCCGATGGGCGAAGCCGCCGGTCAAGCCGCCGCCGCATCCATCGACCAAGGCATCATGCCCCATGAATTGACATGGTCCGCCGTCGCTACCGAAACGGCGAATCCGGCTCCAACCGCTGGGCAGCTGCCAGTCACTTCGAAATGAAGCCGCGTTACCGGAAAGAGAACCCACGGATGGCAGAGCGTACCCACGGATGTCATGCAGCCTGGAATCCGTGGGTACGCTTTGCCATCCGTGGGCAAATTCTTTCGCGCAACCGTGAGAGAGGCAATTCTGTTTAACCATCCTGAAATCAATCGTCTACCGGCCGCCCACGCGCCCCATCATTCTGCCACCCCACCATCATGTAACTTTTGTTCACTCGCCAGCTGTCATGAATCTTTCTTCTTGAAACTTTTCTACTGCGGACCACGTCCCCACCTGTTAAAAAGCGCAGCGGTTCCGAACCACTCAACCAATCGTGATGGGGGCAAAGATCATGTGGCGAGCAAGAACATTCAGCCTGCTTTTGCTGATCGTGTCGTCGTGTGTGTGGGCAGGAAACGGGATGTCCGACACCGTGGATCCGGTGGTCACGATCACGTCTTTGAATGACCAGGACGCCGTGGGCGGCAGGGTCGACATCGCCGCCGACGCCAGTGACAACGTCGCGGTGGCCGAGGTGGCGTTTTATAAAGATGACACACTGGTCAAATCCGACACGGAAAGCCCCTACTCCGCCGGGTTTGATTTTAATGCCGATGCGCCCGATCAAACCTACCAGATCAAGGTTGTCGCGAAAGACACTTCCGGAAACGAGTCCACCGCGGCAGTTGAGGTTCGCAAACCCAAACACAGCTTCCAGCCACCGGGTAGCACGCTCAACGGCAACGGGGTGTTTTTCAAAGTTTGGGCGCCTCACGCGAATAAGGTGGCGTTGATCGGCGATTTCAACCAATGGGATCGCAGCGACCATCTGCTGTGGAACACAGGCGGCTGGTGGTTCGGGTTTGAGCCCGGTGCCAACGCGGGGCACAAGTATAAGTACGCGATCAATGGAACGATCGATCGCCCCGATCCCTATGGCCGCCAAATGGAACATTCCGCCGGCGCCTCCATCATCGTGTCAAAGGACACGTTCAATTGGACCGATGGCCAGTGGAAAACGCCTCGGTTTGAAAACATGATCATCTATGAGCTTCATGTCGGGACGTTCGTGGGCAAGAACGACGGCCAAGACTATCCGGGTAACTTTCAAAACCTTTTGACCAAGCTGGATTACATCAAAGGCCTGGGTGTCAACATGATCGAAATCCTGCCGGTCCACGAAACACCCGGTCCAGACCATCCCAATCCGACGCCCTACCTGGGCTATGCCCCGACGGGATTGTTTGCGATCGAATCGAGCTACTCCAGTCGCAACGCGCCGTCCTACCAGGAACTGAAAGCGGTCGTGGATGCCGCCCATTCCAAAGGGTTGGGTGTCATCATGGATGTGGTTTACAACCACTTCAGCACCAACGGCGGACGTGACAACTGGTATTGGGACTACGACGGTGACAGTGAAGGAAACGACGGCGGGATTTACTTCGACAACCAGCACACTCAATGGGGAATCGCACCGGACTGGGACCGTAACGAAGTCCGCGACTACATCAAACAGAATTGCCGTTATTGGTTGAATGAATTTCATCTGGACGGCTTGCGCTGGGATGCGACGACGGAGATCAAGAACAAGCCCGGTGGTTGGGACGCGATGCGAGACATCGTCTGGAGCATGCGCCAAGAGTTTCCCAGCAAGATCATGATCTGCGAAAACTTGCCCTATGAAAGTGAAATGGTACGCTCGGGCAATTTCCATTCCGGCTGGTGGGTCGAATTGCACCACAAGATCGAAAAAGCCTTCAAAGCGGAGACGGAAGCGAATCTGAGTGACGTCCGGCACGGCATCAACGGGGGCGACTACGCAGACTCGACCCAGCGAGTGATTTTCGCGATGTCGCATGATGAGTGTCGCAACGGCAATGCGTACCTGATTTCGGAGTTCGGCGGACGCGGCAGCTGGCATGCCCACGCCAAATCACGGGCTGCGGCGGCAATCAGTTTGCTTTCGCCCGGGATCCCGATGATTTGGCAAGGCGAAGAATTTGCCCAGGACGGCTGGTTTGACGACAACTACGACCACGCCGTCGATTGGAAATACGAACGCGATTCCGACGGCTGGAAGATGAAGGAGCTGTACAAGCACACGATTCAACTGCGCTGGGACAGTGACGCCATCCGCCGAGGATCATTGGAGTGGACGCACGAAGACACCAACAACAAAGTGGTCGCTTTTCGCCGCGATTGGGGCGACGATCACATCCTGGTGGTGATCAATTTCAGCCCCACCAATTTCACCAACCGCAGCTACGGAGTCCGCGCGGGACTCGATGGCCAATGGACGCAGGTCTTGTGCAGCCAAGACGCGCGATTCGGCGGTTGGGACGGGGCGGGAAACGCGTTCTATGAACCGACGGTCCAAGCCGATGGCAAACTTTATCTGAACGTACCCAAGTTTTCCGTCATCGCGATGCGACGCAAGTAGCAGGGCCAAGGTGGTGAAGGTCGTTGGTCAAAAAATGAAGCTGGTCAAAAAATGAAGCCAGCCGGAGGGACACATCGCTTGATCCTTCCTCACGCAATCTCCATTTTTTGACCACCCCATTTTTTGACCGTTGCTTTTCTGTCCGCATCTCGCCTCTGTTTTTCACGGCTTCAGATTCTCTGTGGCACTTGCTTGCCGGTCATGATCCAACGATGATGTGAGGCCCCACTCCGCCTCCCACCATTCCGCCGCCCACCTGAGTCATCATGAGATCTATCGCCCTGCTTCCCGTCATTATCCTACTGGCGATGCTTCCCGTCGGTGCCGCCGACGTTCCCACGGGAACGGTCACTGACGGTGTTTTTTCCGACAGTCGGATTTTCCCGGGCACGACGCGGCAATACAGCGTCTACGTGCCGGCACAGTACGACGCGGACGAACCGGCCAATTTGATGGTGTTCATGGATGGCAAGAATTACGTCCGAGCGGGCGGTGCCTTTCGTGTCCCCGAAGTCTTTGACGACCTGATCCATCAGCAAGCAATGCCGGTCACGATCGCCGTGTTCGTCAACCCGGGAACGATCCCCGCAACCAAGCCCGGCGCGAAAGATCGCAGCAACCGTTCGCTGGAATACGATTCACTGGGCGACCGCTACGCAACCTTCCTGGTCGATGAGTTTTTGCCCGTGGCGTTGAAAGCCTTGAACGTTTCCCAGGATGCCGACCGTCGAGCGGTGTGCGGGATTTCGTCCGGTGGGATTTGCGCGTTTACCGTCGCCTGGGAAAAACCGCAGCAATTCGGCAAAGTGCTCAGCCACATCGGCAGCTTCACCAACATCCGCGGCGGATGGGCCTATCCCGGATTGATCCGCAAGACCAAGGACGATCCGAAGCCGATCAAAGTTTACCTGCAAGAAGGCAAAGACGACCTCAACAACCTGCACGGCAACTGGCCGCTGGGGAATCATGACATGGCGGCCGCGTTGCAGTTTGCCGGATATCACTACAAGCTAGTCATCACCGAAGGCGGTCACAGTGCCAAATGGGGCGGCGAAGTCTTTCCCGACGCGCTGCGTTGGCTGTGGTCGGATGATTCCCAGCCGACCGTGATCCCGCCGACACAAACCAAACCGCAATGGCAACCGCACCCTGATGCCATCGCCAAGGATTCGGTTCCCCAAGGCACCGTCGAGCAAATGGAACCGTGGGAATCGAAAGTCTTTTCCGGCACCGTCCGCGACTGGGCGATCTATGTCCCGGCGCAGTACAAAAGCGAGCAACCGGCGGCGTTGATGGTGTTCCAGGACGGCGAGCGGATGCGCGACGTCAACGGCCGATGGCGAATCCCGACCGTGTTCGACAACCTGATCGCTCGCGGCGAGATGCCGCCGACGATCGCCGTGTTCATCAACCCGGGGCACGACAAATCCAAGCCGCGTCGGGGCAACAAATCCTCCAACCGCGGCTTCGAATACGACAGCCTGGGCGACCGGTACACACGGTTCTTGCTGGAAGAGATCCTGCCCCAAGTTCAACAGCGATACAACATTTCGTCCGATCCGGCGATGCGGGCCATCGGCGGATCCAGCTCCGGCGCCATCTGCGCCTTCACCGCCGCCTGGCAACGTCCCGACCAGTTCGGCAAAGTCTACTCGAACGTCGGCAGCTTTACGAACTTGCGCGGCGGCAACGTGTACCCGGCGCTGGTGCGTAAAACCGAACCGAAGCCGATTCGCGTTTACATGTCCGATACCAGCGGCGACGTCGACAACGCGTTCGGAAGCTGGCCCTGGGCGAACCAGCGGATGGCGTCGGCATTGAAGTACATGGGTTACGACATCCGTTTTGATTGGGCCGAGGGCTATGCGCACAACGCCGACTTTGGCAGTTCGCGTTTTCCCGATGCGATGAAGTGGCTGTGGCGAAGCGAAACGCACACGCCCGTGTTGGATACCAGCGGTGATCTGCGCGGGGACCTGACGCTGTTGAATTTGTTGATCCCCGGCCAGTCCTGGGAAATCGTTGCGTCGGACCTGGGATTTGCCGATGCGCCCTGCTGTGACGCCGACGGTAACTTCATCTACAGCGACATGAAGGCGCCCGCGGTCTACCGCGTCAGTGCAACCGACGGAAAACAAACGTTGATCGCCAAGGAATCGGTCAGCGGACTGATGCTCGGCCCCGACGGACTGTTGTATGGTTGCCAGGGTGCGCAAGATCGAGTGATCTCCATCGATCCCGAATCCGGTGCGGTCAACGTGGTTGCAACCGGCGTCAAGCCGAATGATCTGGCCGTCACCGCCGACGGCATGATCTTGATCACCGAAACCCGGTCCAAACAGGTCACGCGAATTGACCCGCAAACCGGCGCGACGACGGTGGTCGACACCGGCATCACCCGCCCCAACGGCATCGCGCTGTCAGGTGATGGCGGTACGCTCGCGGTTTCAGATTCGGGTGGCGAGCACACGTGGACCTTCCGGGTGAATCCCGATGGCAGCCTGGACGCCAAGATGCCGACGATGCCGATGCGGCTGGCGATCGATGCCAAGGGCGATTTTAAATTCAACGAGCCGCCTCCGTACCTGACGGCGTCACGTGGCGATGGCATGGCCGTCGACGCGGCCGGACGCTACTACGTCACCAGTGCGGTCGGGGTGCAAATCTTTGATCCGACCGGTCGGCCATGCGGTGTCCTGCCGACACCCGATCCGACTCAACCGTTGACCAGCTGCACGCTGGCCGGAACGAATCGCGATTATTTGTACATCACCAACGGTTCAACCGTGTACCGCCGCAAGCTGACCATCCGGTAGCGCAGCAACCGAGTTCCCCCGTTGGTGTTTAACGTTGATGTCTAGCCTTTAGGCGATTCCTCTCGCTGCTCCGCAGCGAGACCCCCAAGTACGATGGCCCTTCCGGGCCGTCGCCCGTGGGGCTCTGCACGACGACCTAGAAAGGACGTCGTACACCCTCACCGCGATGCCCCGGAAGAGACGTCGCACACCTTCTCCACGACGCACCGGAAGGGACGTCGTACCACACACCGAACGCAATAGACCGCGACCGTTTCGTGTTACAATTCCCGTCGACATCAGCGGCGAGCGCCGCCTTCCGTTTCCCCGATCGAGCGAGAGAGACATGACCGAGACGACTTCGCGGGTCAACCGTCGCCAATCCCTCCAGGCCGCTGCGGCCGGAGCCGCCGGCCTGTTCGCCGCCCCGGCGATCGTCCGCGGACAAAACTTGAACGACAAGATTCGCGTCGCGATCGTGGGCATGGGGGGACGTGCCAAAGCCCACGCGGAAAGTCTGGTCGAACTGGAAAACGAATCGACCGCCGGCGTCACGCTGGCCGGTCTGTGCGATTGCGATCAAGCCAAACTGAAGTCTGCCGAAACGGTCTGGACCGAACGCAGCGGACACAAAATCGACACCTACGATGACATGCGACGCGTGCTGGATGATCCGTCCATCGACGCGGTCACCTTCGCCACCCCCAACCACTGGCACTCGCTGAACGTGATTTGGGGCTGCCAAGCCGGCAAAGACGTGTACGTCGAAAAGCCCGGATCGCACAACATCTTCGAAGGCCGCAAGATGGTCCAGGCCGCACGCAAGTACAACCGGATCGTCCAGCACGGGACCCAATGCCGGTCGTCACCGAACATCGTCGAAGGCATCGACAAACTGCATCAAGGCGTGATCGGCGAAGTCTACTTTGCCCGCGGCATCGCCTACAAAATCCGTGGCGACCTGGGCAAACACGCCCCACGCCCGGTCCCCGACGGACTCGATTGGAATGCCTGGTGTGGTCCGGCGGCGGTGCATGAATTCAGTAACTTTCAACATCGTCGCTGGCACTGGATCTGGGACTACGGCAACGGAGAAATCGGCAATCAAGGCGTCCATCAAATGGACATCCTGCGTTGGGGGTTGAAGTTGGACAGCCACCCGATGCAGATCTCTTCGATCGGGTCGAACTACATGCAAGAAAAGGTCCATCAAAGCAGCGCCGAAACCCCGGGCGTTTTGTCCACGTCGATGAAGTGGGCCGACGGAAAGATGATCGAGTTCGCGGTGCGGGACTGGTACACGAACGCCGAAGCCGGCTTTCGCGACAAATACCCGTTCGTGCAAAAGGACTTCCCCGTCGGAACGATTTTCCTGGGCACCGAGGGCACGATGATCATCCCCGATTACTCCAGCTATTACACCTTTCTGGGACGCAATCGCGAACCCGGACCGAGTGCGTTTGAAGAGGGCAGCCCGATTTCTAACCTGCCGCACTTCCGCAACTGGGCCCTGGCCGTCCGCGCCCGCAAGCAAGAGTTTCTGTCGGCGGAAATCGAACAAGGCCATTACTCGGCCGCGCTGTGCCACTTGGCCAACATCGCCTACCGCGTCGACCGCACGCTGCACTTTGACGGTGACAGCGAAACGTTCAAAGACGACGCCCAGGCGGATCAGTTGCTCACCCGTCCGCCGCGCGGTGCGTTTACCGTCCCCGACGTGGTCTAACCTGGACGGCAACTCCACGTTGAAAATAAGACATTGACGGTCGCCGATCAAACGTAGCTACCGTCGCCAGAAAGTACGTCCCTGTGGTTTTCCACGCTCTGGCGAGCGTAGCCACGACGACGTGGCATTGCTGAGGGTCGGTCAGATGTCCGACATTCTAGACTGAGAAACAAACTAGGAACTAATCATGAATCGATACGGCGACATCCTGTTGACGTTTGTACTGGGGATCGCGCTGGTCCCGTCCAATGCCGACGCGGACTGGCCTCGCTGGCGCGGACCGCAGGATCAAGGCAGCGTCGCGGCGGGAACCTATCCTTCGGAGCTCAATGCACAGACCCTGCGATGGAAAGCACCGCTGCCCGGCAAGGGTTGTTCTACCCCGATCGTGGTCGACCAAAACGTCTACGTCACCGCCCCGACCGACGGCATCGATTCGGTGCTGGCGTTTGATTGGTCGGGAAACCAAAAATGGAACACCAAATTCGGTCCCGAAGTGAAGGGCAAGCATCGCAACGGGTCCGGCAGCAACGCGTCCCCGGTCAGCGACGGCGAAGCGGTTTACGTGTATTTCAAAAGCGGCACGTTGGCTGCGGTGGAACTGGACGGAACCGTGCGCTGGCAAACGAATCTAGTCGATCGGTTCGGCAAAGACACGTTGTATTGGGATCATGGCACCTCACCCGTGCTGACGAAACGATCTGTTGTGTTTGCCCGAATGCACAACGGGGAATCTTGGCTGGCTGCGTTTGACAAACAATCCGGCCAACTCATCTGGAAAGAAGCAAGGAATTACGAAACGCCACGCGAGTGTGACCACGGCTATTCGACTCCGCTGGTGATCGAGCACCAGGGCCGGGAGTCGCTGTTGGTCTGGGGAGCGGAACATCTGACGGTCCACGACGCTCTGGACGGACGCGTGACCTGGACTTGCGGTGATTTTAATCCCGACGGCAACCAGCTCTGGCCCGTCGTCGCGTCGCCGGTCGTGGTCGATGACATGGCCGTCGTCGCGTTCGGCCGCAACGACAAGGGGGCGCCACGGCTGTACGGAATCCGCATGGACGGCAGCGGTGACGTCACGGACACGAATCACGTTTGGTTTCGTGATGACATTTCGACCTTCGTCCCCTCGCCGGTGGCTTACAACGGAAACGTGTATCTGGTCCGTGATCGCGGAGAAGTCGAATGCATCGATCCGGCCAGCGGAAAAACGGTTTGGAGCGATGCGCTTCCCAAGAACCGTAACTCGTACTATGCATCACCGACCATCGCGGCTGGAAAACTTTACGCGGCGCGTGAAGATGGTGTCGTGTTTGTCGCCGATGTGGCCGACAACGAATTCGAATTGCTTTCGGAAAACGATTTACAGGAGTCGGTGATCGGGTCGCCCGTCCCGATCCAAGACCATCTGTTCGTCCGTGGTGAAAAGCATCTGTTTTGTTTTTCGTCGAAGTAGGCTGGCGTCGACGGCTAATCCCACCAGAGTTCGGCGGATTCGAATCTTCTCACACCCCCACCACCCCACCCAACATGCAACGACATCCCCTCCTGCTATCCGTCGTTTTCATCCTACCGGCGATGATGTTCACGGCGCGAGCATCCATCAGCCAAGACGCGTCCACCGTCTGGCAAGCCAACCCCGATCTGGTTGAAAAACTGACCCGGCAACGCCGCGAATTCAACTACGTCGAATCAAAGGTCCCGACGTACACGCTGCCCGATCCGCTGGTCAGTCGCGACGGCAGCCGCGTCCGTTCGCCGAAGGAGTGGAACGACAGCCGTCGAGGCGAGATACTGGATCTGTTTCGCGATCAGGTTTACGGACGCCGCCCCGACACGGAGTACTCGTTGCGATTCGAGCAAACGGCCGAAGAGACGCAAGCGTTTGACGGTTCCGCGACGGGACGAGAGATGAAAGCGATCATCGAAATCGGCGATCGCAGCTTTTCGTTCCCGTTCGTCGTCTTTCTGCTCAACAACGCGCCCGGACCGACACCGGCGGTGATCCACATCAACAACCGTTACTTCGTTCCCCTGGCGACCGCTCTGGAAAAGTCGGACCCGTTTTGGCCGGTGGAAATGTTCATTGATCGCGGCTACGCAACGGCATCCTTCCATACGTCCCACGTCGACCCCGACAAGAAAGACGGCTATGCCGAAGGAATTCGGTCCTTTTTCGCCGACGGCGATCCGCCCGACGACACCGCCTGGCGAAGCCTGTCTGCCTGGGGCTGGGCGGCCAGCCGAGTGCTGGATCATTTGGAAACGATCGATTCGATCGATGCCTCGCGCGTTGCCGTGTCAGGGCATTCCCGCGGCGGCAAAACGTCTCTTTGGGCGGCGTGCGAAGACGAACGTTTCGCGATCGCCTATAGCAACAATTCGGGCTGTGGCGGGGCCGCGCTGTCGCGTCGCGCTTATGGTGAAACGGTCGAACGAATCACGAGTTCTTTCCCGCATTGGTTCTGTAAACCGTTTTCAGATTTCGCCGGCCGTGAACACGAGTTGCCCGTCGATCAGCACGAAGTCATCGCGTTGATCGCGCCGCGGGGCGTTTACGTGGCCAGCGCCGACGAAGACCTGTGGGCCGATCCGAAAGGCGAATACGCTTCGATCGTCGCCGCCGCTCCCGTCTTCGAACGGTTGGGGAAACAGTCGATTCAAACGCCCGTCATGCCGCCGCTGGGACAGCAACGCATGGACGGACAAACCGGCTATCACATCCGCAGCGGCGGTCACGGCCTGGGCGAACTGGACTGGGGGCTGTTCCTGGACTTTGCCGACACGTTGCTGAAGTAGTTTTGATTCATGTTTGAACTGCGCTGCACCGTCCGGAATTGTTGTCAACCGCTCCGTTTGGAGGGCAGTGCACTCCGCTGTGACTCCGGGCATCATTTCGATCGAGCCAAGGCGGGTTATTGGAGTCTGCTGCAACCGCAAGACCGCAAGTCGACCAAAGCGGGCGACTCCAACGATGCCGTTCTGGCTCGTCACCGCTGGCTCCAGCGGGGGCTTGCCGCGGGGCTGGTCGAAACGCTTCGCCCCTGGATCCGATCTCCGAGCCCCGACGACGATTCACAACCGGTTCGCACGCTGGACCTCGGATGCGGCGAAGGCTCCTTCGGACCGGCCTTGTTTTCGGACAATCCGAGTGGCTACTGCGGGATCGACCTGTCCAAACGGGCGATCAGGCTTGCCGCCCGCGGTTGGCCCGAGGCGACGTGGGTGTTGGCCAACGCGGACCGGACGCTGCCGGTCGCAGACGGGAGTGTGCATCAAGTGATCTCGTTGTTCGGGCGTCGTCCGGCCGACGAGATTGCGCGAGTGCTGATTCCGGGCGGAGCGTGCATCGTCGCCGTGCCGGGAGAAGACGACCTGATCGAACTGCGTGAAAGCGTCCAGCAAGTGGGGCGTCGGCGCAGTCGCTGGGAAGCGGTCGTGGATGATCTCTCAGCGGCAGGGCTGGAATTTTCCCGGCACGAGCTCTGGCAACAACGGGTCGAGTTGCAGCCCGACGCGATCGCCGACGCGTTGGCGATGACCTACCGCGCCGTCAGGCACAGCCAACAGACGCGCGCCGAAACGCTGACCGCGATGACCGTCACCCTGGCCGCCGACCTCGTCCTGCTGCATCGCCCAGCGGCGCACGTTGGTGTCTAGCCTTCAGGCGACTCCCCCTCGCTGCTCCGCAGCGACGAAAGGCGGCTAAAGCCTGAACACCAGCGCCGTTGGTGTCTAGCCTTTAGGCGACTCCCCCCACGCTGCTCCGCAGCGTCCCGATCGGTTAAAGCCTAAACACCAGCGCGATGCCGATAACAAACCGAGTTCGAAAACCGCACCACGCGTGCAGCAGGCTCGGACAGCCCATAGACTATAGTATCCTTGATCGCTGGCGGTCGTTGCCACGCGGTCCACTCCCACCCAATGCACTCCCACCCGATCCAATCCCCCACTCACCATCAGCCCAATTCAACCATGAAACGCCCCACCGATTCGCGACGGAACTTTCTGAAAACCTCCGCTGTCCTTTCCGGCGGCTACTGGCTGGGATCATCGGCGACCGCCCGTGCGGCATCACCCAATGACAAACTGAACGTCGCCTGCATCGGCGTCGGCGGACGCGGGTCGGCAAACGTCAGTGGCGTCGACGGTGAAAACATCGTCGCGATGTGCGACGTCGACGAGGTCAAAGCGGGCAAGCGTTTTCAAGAGTTCGACAAGGCGCGCAAGTTCCAAGACTTCCGCGTAATGCTGGATCAAATGGACAAGCAGATCGACGCCGTTGTCATCAGCACTCCCGATCACACCCACTTTCACCCGGCCCGCCAAGCGATGCTGATGGGCAAGCACGTGTACTGTGAAAAGCCCCTCGCCCATACGGTGTGGGAGGCGCGCGAGCTGACGAAGATCGCCAAGAAGATGAACGTCGCCACCCAGCTCGGCAACCAGCGGCATGCCAACGAAGGCATGGCCCGCACCGTCGAAGCGGTCCGATCGGGAATGATCGGCGATGTCACCGAAGTGTATTGCGCGATCGGCGGCTCACGCGGCATGCCCGAGATGCCGACGGAGTTTCCTCCCGTCCCCAGCCACTTGAATTGGGACTTGTGGCAAGGGCCGGCCCAAGAACGCCCCTATTCGCCAGAGTACTGTCCCTACAAATGGCGTTTCTGGTGGGACTACGGCACCGGCGAAACCGGCAATTGGGGCTGTCACATCTTGGATATTCCCTTTTGGGCGTTGCAACTGAAGTACCCCAGTCGTGTCGATCTGGATGAAGTCCCCGGCGCCGACCAGATCGATCCCCATCGGACCCCCAAGGCGATGAAAACTCGCCTGGAGTTCCCCGCCGAGCAAGGCCACGGAGCGTTGACCTTGCACTGGTGGCACGGCTCGCTCGGCGAAGTGTTCAAGCAGCACAAGACGGTTCCCCAAAAGGGCAGCAACACGCTGTTCGTCGGCACCAAAGGCACCATCGACGCCGGTTTCGATGGATACCAGGTCACGCTCAGCGACGGCGGCGATCCCGAGACGCCTGAGCGAACGATTCCCAAGTCGCCGGGATTCCACCAAGAATGGATCGATGCCTGCAAGGGCGGGCCGAAGTCGACCTGCGACTTCGTCGATTACACCGGACCGTTGGCCGAAGCGGTCCTGTTGGCCAACACCGCTTTCCGCGCCGGTGGCGGATTCGACTGGGATGCCAACGCCTTCAAAGCCAGCGGCAATGACAACGTCGAGCAATACTTGATGTCGCATTTCCGCAAAGGCTGGGAAGTCGACCCGGTTTAACGGAACTGCCGAATTCGACGTAGCTACGCTCGCCAGAGCGTGGCCCCTCGGACCCCACCTTCTGGCGAAGGTAGCTACGATTCCCGCTACCGCCGGGAGACGGACTCGAACGGATGCCATCCTATTACATGTACGACACCATCATCATCGGCGGCGGCCACAACGGACTGATCACGGCGGCCTATCTGGCCAAAGCCGGTAAGAAGGTCTGTGTGCTGGAGCGTCGCGGGACTCTGGGTGGGTGTGCGACGACCGAAGAATTGCATCCGGGCTTTCGGTTTTCCCCCGCCGCCTATGTCGTCAGCTTGCTGTTGCCGGAAGTCATCGCCGAATTGCGGTTGAAGGACTATGGGTACCATGTGCTGCGCCGTGACCCATCGTCGATCACCTTCGACGGCCAGGGCCGACATCTGGTCTTGGGGCACGACGCCAAACGCAATTTTGAATCGATCTCGGGGTTTAGCAAAAAGGACGCCGAAGCGTTTCCGGCGTACGAAAAGATGCTGACGGAGATTGCCGAGCGGTTAGAACCGCTGTTGAAAACCGTACCGCCCCAGTTGCCCACGCGTCATCGAAAGATGGGCTGGTTGGACAAGGCCAAGAATCTGGTCGGCGGGATGAAGCAGGGTCTGCTGATGAAACGGTTGCTCTATGAGAATCCCGGCGCGATGGAGGTTTTGACCGGTGCGGCCGACCGCATTTTGAACCGTTGGTTTGAATCCGATCTGCTCAAAGGCACCTTGGCGACCGATGCGATCATCGGTGCGTTTCACGGGCCATCGTCGCCCGGCAGCGCCTACGTTTTGCTGCACCATGTGATGGGCGATGCCGGAGGTGCACGGGGCGTTTGGGGCTACATCAAGGGCGGCATGGGCGGGCTGGCCAATGCCCTCCAACAGGCCTGTTGCGAGTTGAAGGTCGACATCAAAACTGAAATCGAAGTCAACGAAATCCTGGTGGAAAACGGCGCCGCGTGCGGTGTGTCCACTTCCGAGGGCGAATTCCTTGGCAAATCCGTTGCCTCGGGCGTCGATGCCAATCGAACCTTGCTTCGAATGCTCGATGCACGCCATCTGCCAGACGAGTTCATCGGCCAGGTCCGGAACATCGACTACGCCTCGGCCAGCGGCAAGATCAACCTTGCCCTGGACGCCCTGCCCGATTTCGGCGTCGACCCCCGATTGCTTCGTGGGACGATTCACACCACGCCGGACATGCACTACATCGAACGTGGATACCAGGAAGCCCTGGCAGGGAATTTCAGCAGCAAACCGGTCTTGGAGATGACGATTCCATCCAACGTCGACGACTCGCTGGCCCCGCCGGGAAAACACGTCCTGTCGATGTTCGTCCAGTACGCCCCCTACCAACTGTCCGGCGACCGGCACTGGGATCAGGAAAAAGACGCTTGGGTCGAAAACTGCATCGACACGTTGCAGGAATTCGCGCCCGATATCCGAGACAAGATCCTGTTCACGCACGCGATGACGCCGTTGGACCTGGAGCGGACCTACGGGTTGACCGGCGGTAATATCATGCAAGGGGCGATGCATCTGCATCAACTCGGGCCGTCACGCCCGCTGATCGGCTGGTCGGATCACCGCACGCCGGTCAACAGGCTGTATCTGTGCGGTGCGGCGTCGCACCCCGGGGGCGGCGTGATGGGCGCCTGTGGACGCAATGCCGCGGGCATCATCTTGCGCGATCTCTGATCGAATTCCCTACGTACAATCATCGGGATGCAACTCAGTCTTCAAACCAAACTGACGATTTTCGTTGCGCTGGTCGTGTTTTTCACCGCGACATTGGCGAATCTGACGAATTATCAATTCGCCAAAGACGGAGTGACCGAGCAGATCCACGCGCGACTGGAGACCGCCGCGCACGATCGCCAGCAGCGTGTCTTGGCGTACGTCAATCAGCAGCAAGAACGCGTGTTGCTGGTTGCCAGTCGGACCCGTCTGCGAGGCTATCTGTACGAGCGAATCCATCGTGAAATCGATGAGGGAAAATTCCGGCACGGCGTCGAGCGAATCCTCCGCGACGCGATGGCGAGCACCGATGAGTTTCTTGCCATCTCGATCACCGACCCCCAGGGGCGCGTGATCACGTCCACCGATCCGGGCGAGCTGGGCAAAGACTTCTCCGATCAACCCGACTACCGGCAAGGACGCTCTGAAGCCCATCTGGGAACCCCATTTCGCGACGATGCGGGCAATTTTGTGGCTCGGTTGACGGCCCCGGCGGAAACCAACGATGAAGAGTTTTTGGGGGTCGTGATGGTGCGATTGGACGTCGATCGCTTGGCCAAAATCCTCCATGACACGACCGGTCTGGGAGATTCCGGTGAAGTGCTGATCGCGGCCAGACGAGGCGAGCAGTTCCATTACCTTTTCCCTTCGACGAAACGTAACGAAGATTCGTTGGCAATCACCGACGCCGAAGTGATGAGCCGAGCGATCGATGGCGATCGCGACCAGGACATCAGCCGCTACGCCGGGACAGATATCTTGTGCGCCTGGCGTCCGATCGCCTTTCAAGCCCCCGAGTTTGATCGTTGGGGCATGGTCGTGAAAATGGATTGCGAGGAAGCGTTCGCGCCGATCACCAAGCTTCGCAACATGCAATGGTTGCTCGAAGCGGCTTTGATCCTGTTGAGCATCTTGGGCGCCTTTGCGTTGGCAAAGCGGTTCACCGCTCCGATCTCACAGCTCGCCGAAACCGCCGACCTGATTGCCGGGGGAGACCGTTATGCTCGCGTCGCCGTCCGGTCTGACGATGAACTCGGGCAACTGGGGAATTCCTTCAATCACATGACGGACGAACTCGTGCGCGCGCAGGTCACGCTAGAAGACCGGGTCGACCAGCGCACCCGAGAACTCGCCCAGTCCAATTGCCATCTACAAACAGCGCGCGAAGAGGCAGAGCAGGCGAATCGTGCGAAAAGCGAATTCCTGGCCAACATGAGCCATGAGATTCGCACGCCCATGAATGGCATCATCGGCATGTCCGAATTGCTCGAGGGCACCCAGCTGACGCCCGAACAACGCGAGTACCTGGGGATGGTGCGTGGTTCGGCCGACTCGCTATTGCGGCTGCTCAACGACATCCTGGACTTTTCCAAGATCGAAGCCGGAAAGCTTGAGTTGGAATCGATCCCCTTCGACCTCCGCGACGTCGTCGAGCGGACGGTTCGATCACTCGGCCATCGCGCCGCCGAGAAAGGTCTCGAATTAGCCTGCCGCGTCGATCCGGAAGCCCCACAGGTGGTTGTCGGCGATCCCGGGCGACTCCGTCAAATCGTCGTGAACCTGGTCGGCAACGCGATGAAATTTACCGAAACCGGCGAGATCGTTGTCGCAGTCGACTTGGACCACCATGCCGGACAGAACGCCCAACTCCATTTTTCGGTTCGCGACACCGGAATCGGCATCCCGGAGGACAAACAGGGAACCATTTTCGAATCGTTCTCACAGGCCGACGCGTCGACCACGCGGCAGTACGGTGGCACGGGACTGGGGCTGACGATCTCCGGTCAATTGGTCTCGATGATGGACGGCCGGATTTGGGTGGAAAGCGAGCTTGGCCAAGGGACGACGTTCCATTTCAGCATCCCCTTGGAGATCGGCCAGCCGCTCGAAACGTCTCCACCGGCCGCACTCGCCGACTTGGCCGGTTTGCCCGTGCTGGTCGTCGATGACAACCAAACGAACCGCCGGATCTTTCACGAAATGTTGCAATCCTGGGGGCTGGCACCGACGACTGTCGCCGACGGGCCGAGCGCTCTGAAAGAACTGCAGCGAGCGGCCGAGGACGCGACGCCGTACCAACTGGTTCTGTTGGACTGCGTGATGCCGGACATGAACGGCTATGACGTGGCAACCACGATGATGGAGCATGACCAGCTGCGTGATACCAAAATCATCATCATCTCCTCGGCCACGAGTGAGGACAAACAGCGGTGTCGCGACTTGGGCGTCGCCCGCTACGTGACCAAACCGGTTGTGCAATCGGAATTCCTGGAAACGATTCTCAACGTCATGGTGTCATCGGATGGCATCGACCGCGATGATCAAGACAGCCCCGTTGAAAAAGCCGATGTACCGCTGCGCGTGTTGATGGTCGAAGACGGCTATGTCAATCAACGTGTCGCCACCGGCCTGCTCGAGCGGATGGGCCACCAGGTTCACATCGCCAACGATGGAAGCCAAGGCGTCGACGCATGGAGAAACGGTAACTTTGACGTCATCCTGATGGACTGGCAGATGCCCGTGATGGACGGAAAAGAAGCGACCGAGTTGATTCGCGGCGAAGAAGCGACCACAGGAAACCACATCCCCATCATCGCGATGACGGCTGCGGCGATGAAAGGTGATCGGGAACGATGCCTGGAAGCCGGCATGGATGATTACATCAGCAAGCCCGTTGACCCCGAGGAATTGGCAATGGTCCTGAACCGAAACGTAAACGTTGATCAACCAGCCGACCGCCCGCCCGCCACGCCTTCCTCCGAGGCGGACGCACCTAGGGTGACCGAGGATCAGTCTGTCGATGAACCCCAACCGTCCCGAGACGGAGAAGAACGCTACCAGGTCATCGATGTTCAGCACGCCCGCGACCGGATGCGGGGCTGTAATGACGCCTTTTTGACGGAGATCGCGAAAGTCCTGCGCGAAGAAGCGGCCCAACGCGTCTCGGAAATTGAAACGGCACTCGCCGCAGGAGACGCCAAGGTCGTCGCCCGCGGCGCTCACACCCTGAAAGGTGCCGCGGGGAATTTTGGCGCCAAGCCCGTCGTCCGGATCGCCGAACAAATCGAAGCCCTCGGAAAAGACGACAATCTGGCCCCCGTCCCCGAACTCCTCGAATCACTCAAACAACAAGTCGCCCAACTCGACACCGAACTCGCTGCCTTTGTGGATCGCAATGCATCGTGAATCTTCGCCCCGTCGTAGCTACCTTCGCCAGAGGGTGGTGCAGTTTTTCAAATTAATCCTCCTGGCTGGCATTGGTGTCTACACAACTTTTCGTGGCTCCCTTCTCCCCCGGCTTTGCGGGGGAGAAGGGCTGGGGATGAGGGGGCCAGCAGTCTGCCTAATGCGAGCCGACTTGTGTAGACACCAATGCTTGGCAGGAGGGGCGAACGCAGCGAGGGGCATAGGCACCAAGTTAAGACAAGAACCCTCCCTGCCAGGGAGCATGAAGTCGTGAACTCTTGTAATTTCAGAGACTAAAAACCGCACGACCTCCAGCAAGAGGATCCCCAGCGTTTTCCACGCTCCGGCGCAGTGCCGCGAAGTTTAGCGTTGTTGGTCTTCTGGCCAGCCCGGCGACGCCAGAACGCCGTCGTCCGGCGAGGTACTACTTGATCTGAATCGGTGACGTTTCCGGCGGGTCACTCCCTTCGATTGACTTCATCAGCGCCCTTAGCTTCGCGACCTTCTCGGGTTCCTTGGCGGCCAGGTTGGTTTGCTCGCCGAGATCAGACTCCAGGTCATAGAGTTCTTCAATCTTCGGCCGATCGTCTTCAATCGCGTAGCCGTGAAAGTAGGCGTCGGGTTTGAGGTATTTCAAATTGCCCAGACGCACGCCGGCGTTGTTGAAGTAGAAATGCTCCCGACCGGTGTCGCGTTTTCCGAGCAACAGGTCGGTTTGATCGATGCCGTCGATCCGGCGGTCGGTCGGGACTTCAAATCCGGCCAGATTCGCAAAAGTCGGCATGAAGTCGATGGTCGCAAACATCGCGTCCGAAACCCGTCCGGCCGGCACCTTGCCGGGCCATCGCACGATGCAGGGCAGCCGATACCCGCCCTCGTACGGAGATCCCTTGCCGTTGCGAAGCGGACCGGAGGCACCCCAGAAAATCGATCCTTTCGGATGCCCCTTTTTCCTGTCGGTGTATTTGGGTTGATTCCAAGGCCCGTTGTCACTGGTGTAGATCACCAATGTGTTTTCGCTCAGTCCCAATTCATCAAGGACGTCAAGCAGCCGTCCCGTTTCGTAATCGAATTCTTCGACAACGTCGCCATAAAGTCCGCCATCCGATTGGCCGCGAAATCGATCCGACGCGTCGATGATCGTGTGCATCATCGTGTGGGCCAGATACAGCACAAACGGCTTTTCCGGATCGCGTTTCTCTTTCAGAAAGTCGATCGCCTTGTCCGTGTACAGCGTGGTCAGGCTGCCCATGTCGTCGGTCGCCCCGGCCGGTTCGTTGTTCTCATGAAATCGAACGTTGCCGCCGTCGTTCGCCCCCAAGGTCCCGAAGTAATAATCGAATCCCTGGGCAAGCGGCATCCGATCCAGGATCGCCTTTCGATTGGACACATCCCACTTGCCGATGCAAGCCGTCTGGTATCCCGCCGGGCGAATCAATTCGGCAAAGGTGATTTCCGAAGCCGGCATGCCCCAACCCTTGCTGCGAAGCGGGTAGCGTCCGGTCAATAGCGCCGATCGCGACGGCCCGCAAACGGTCTGGGAGTAGAACGAAGTGAACCGAGTCCCCTCGGCCGCCAACTGGTCCAAACGCGGCGTCTTGTTGGTTTCGCTTCCGTAACAGCCCAGGTCGCCGTAGCCTTGATCGTCTGTAAACACGATCAGGATGTTGGGTTTGTCGGCCGCGTTGGCGACCGAGGCGAGCAGTAGGAAGACGAGTAACGCGGCGGATCGCAGATTAGGGTTGGGTGAGTCCATGGCTTTCTCGAGAGGTGTCGAAGAGGATGGTCTGTCTGGTAGTGTCACGTGCCGCTCGCTGACGCGTCCCGCTGGCACGGCTGCCGCCTCTTGCCGGCATGGGATGCCAGCACGTGGCGTTAGCCAGTGGCCTGTCATCCGCTACCGTTCGGCCAGCAGCGGATCGACGGTGCCGGTGCTGTCGGCGAATCGTTTTATGTCCAACCCCATCAAACGTGCCTGGGTCAGCCACAAATTGGCCAGCGGCGTGCCTTCGGGCATGTTGATGTGCTGGCCGGACTGAACGCTTTCCCCGCCACCGGCGACGATGATCGGCAAGTCGTTGTATTGGTGCGTCGAACCATCGCCGAGCCCCGACCCGTATGTGAACAGGGTGTTGTCCAACAACGATGTCCCGTCGGACTCTTCCACGCGATCCATCTTGTCGATCAAGTACGCGTATTGCTCCATGTGAAAACGATCGACTTTCAACAGATCGTCAATCATCTTCGTTTGGTTATGCGACATCTGGTGATGGCTTCGCGGTGAATCGAACAGGCTTTCGAACAGGAACGGCGTGTCCCAACGCTCCGGCCCGACCATGAACGTGGTGACATTCGTCAACCCGGTTTGCAGGGCGACCACCATCAGATCGCCCATCAAACGGATGTACTCGCCGCGAGGCAAATAGGCTTCGGGCGGTTCTTCGAAATCGACTTTTGCCAGTTCCGCCTTCATGCCCTCCAATCGATCCATCTGTGTTTCAATCGTGCGAATCGAATCAAAGTATTCGTCAAACTTGACGCGATCGGTGTACCCCAGGTCGCGTTGCAGCGATCGGGCGTCTTCCAAGACCAAGTCGGTCACGTCGCGGTAACGATCGATTTCCTGAGTCGAAAACAGCCGATGGTACATCTTGCGGGGGTCGCGGATCGACGGAGCCAAATGTCCCGTGCCGTACCAGGAAATGTTGTCAAAGTAGATCGATTCTTTGTTGTCGCGGTGGCTGTTGCAGCTGAACTCAAGCGTCGGAAAAGGTGTCGTTTGGCCGACCTGATCGGCAACCAGATGATCCAGCGTCCGATCCAGCGGCCACGCGGTGCCTTTGATCGTGTACGGCTGGGCACTGCTCAAATAGCACGAAGCGCACTGGGCGTGCACGTCGGTGCCCTGCTGGAACGTCCGGTCCATCCCGGTGATCAAATTAATCTTGTTCTTGTACGGATCCAGCGGCTGCATCGTCGGCGTCAATTCGCCCAGCGGATTGACGCTGAAGTACGGATCCTGTTTTCCGAGTGATGCCATCACGTTCCCCAGGTTCCCTTTGGGGATCACATCGTTGGCCTCACCCGGAAAGAAGCCGCGTCGGACGACACCGATCGGCACATAGAGATGGGCCATCCGTTTGGGCACGCCGGTCGAATCGCCTGCCGAAACCAAGCTCTCCATCCAAGGCAACGAGAGTGCCGCACCGCCGAGTCCGCGCAGAAAGGTCCGTCGTGAAGTAGGCTGCATCATCATTGTGCTTTGGGAATCATTGGGCTTTGGGGTTTGTCTTGCTTTGAAAGGGATCACTCAGGATCACTTCGCGGATCAGGGTCTGGATCTTGTAGCCGTCGGCCGCGGCGGTCGAAGCGATCTGGTCGAGGGCGATCTGGTCGGCGGCGGTCAGTTCACGGGCGAGCGCGAAGGCCAGCAGGTGTCCGGCCAGCCCGCGGGCAAAACGGTCTTTCTCGGCCAGGATCGCGTCCTTGAATTCGACGACATCGTTGAACGCGTGCTTGCGAAACAGCGTGCCCGAGACATCGACCGATCGTCCGTTCTCATATTCTGCACGCCACCGCCCGACCGGGTCGAAGTTTTCCAGCGCAAACCCCAGCGGGTCGATCTGCTCGTGACAGCCCTTGCAATCGCTCCGCTCGCGGTGCAGCGAAAGCCGCTCGCGAAGCGTCAAATGCTCTTCGCCGGCGGCCGGTTTTTCACCCAGCGGCGGCACGTCGGCCGGCGGCGGTTCGGGCGGGTTGTTGAAAATCACCGTCGCGATCCAGGCGCCGCGTGTGATCGGCTGCGTCCTCTCGGGGCCGGACGTCATCGTCATCACCGCCGCGTTGGTGATCACGCCGCCGCTTCGTCGATCCGACACGGGGACGCGATAAAACGGCAACACCGTCACCGCGCCGCCACCGGTCTTTTTGACATCCGACGGCTCGCTGCGAAGCTCCCCGTAAGCGTCTTCCAACAACACCGAACGGTAGGTGAAATCTGAATCGATCAGCTGTGTAATGGGATGGTTTTCGATCAACACCGTTTCGAACAACAGCAGCGGTTCGATCATCATATGCATGCTGTCGCGGTACTTGGCGAAGTAGAAATCGGGATACTTCTTCGGATCGGGGACCGAGGAGATGATCCGTTCCAATTGAAGCCACTGCGCCGGAAACGAGTCGCAAAACCGTTTCAGCTTTTCGTCATGGAGCATCCGAGTGATCTGGGCGTCCAAGCTGGCCGGACGTTTCAACTGCCCCGCGATGGCCAGATCAAGCAACTCGCGATCGGGGATGCTGCCCCACAGGAAAAACGACAATCGCGACGCGAGTTCCAAGTCATCCACGGGTGCCGCCGTCGCCGACTCGCTTGACTTGTCATAGCGATACAGGAACTTGGGCGACGAAATCGCAGCGGCGGCGATCGATTTCATGGCATCGGAAAACTCGACTCCAGCGGCGAGTTGACGCAAGGTGAAATGGACGTAGCGATCCAGATCGGCATCGTCGACCGGACGTCGAAACGCCCGCGTCAAAAAGGGCTCCAGACGACGCCTGACTTCTGTCTCCAGCTCCGTGTCGTCATCCGGTGCGGCAAAGAATGTCGCCCAGATCCCGACGTTCTGCGGGTGAAAGTCCGGGCTGTCGGTGATCGATTGCCCCAGCGACAAGAATGATTCCATCAACAGTGGCGACAATGACAGGTGATCGCCCCGATTGTCGAATCCGTGTTCGGCTCGCAAGTCCTGTGGAAACGCTGCAACCCCGGCCAACCGTGGTTCGATCAATTGTGATTTGCCTAGCGGCCGGCTTCCCACCCAAACCGCGTCGTCCATCTGACCGGTTTGCGGTTTGAAGTACCCCCGGTGCTCTCGCATCATCCGTTCGGGCAAGGTGAACACGGTGCAATTCAAATCGAACAGATCGATGACGGCATTGTTGTATTGAAAGCGATTCATGCGGCGAATCGGAGCGTGCGCGAACGCCTTTTTCTGGTCGATGGCCGTTTGCAGGATCCCTTTCAGTTCCGTGATCAATCGACGGCGCAACTGCGGATCCAGTGGCGGTTCGTCTTCGGGCGGCATCGCTTCCAGGTCCAGGACATCGATCAGCCCGCGTACCAATTCCGTGTTGTCCCTCAGCCCTTCGCCCCGTACCGCCAACAAATCGACGTCGCCTTCCCGTTCGCCGTTTTCACCATGACATTTGATGCAATGAGTCTTCAAAGCAGGCGCGATGATTTCGGCAAACGCATCGGTTTCATTCGCCAGGCACCATTGTGGGAGACTGCCTAGCAGCATGATCGAGGTGGCAATCACGGTTGCCGACCATTTCTGGAATGCGTGGTTCGAGCTCACCGGCTGATTCCGCAAGTGCAAGGAGGGGGCCGAGAGCGGCCGGGGGGGGCGGGAGTGGAAGTCGCCAAAACGCCAATCATCGGCCGGCCTTCCACACATTCGATTCTAACCGCTTGCAGCCTGAGATGCCAACTTGTCGGTCCGATCCGAGTTGCATGCATCAGCTGAGGGACTCGTTCCGGGGCAGACTCGCACCACGGACTTGTACTTCGTCAATTCGCCCCACGACATTCGGGAACGCTACAATGGCTGATCGGCCAGGGCCAATTCGCCAGTGCCAATTCGTCGATGCAGTCACCCCCTAACGACGGGACGATCCGATGATGCTCCGATTCGCGTTTCCGGCCATCTTCGCCGCGATGACACTTTGCAGCGTCCAGACGGTCTTCGGCGGCCAGGCCGACGAGGATCTGCGGCGAATGCAGATCGACAAAGGGATCGTCGTCGTTGTCGGTCTGCCCGGCGGCCAAGCCGACTATTTGATCGACCTCTGCCGATCAAGTGATCTGACGATCTATTGCCAAACCAACGATGCGGATCTTGCCGACGCTGCGCGGCGAGCGGCCGATGCGGCCGGGTATTTGGGATCGCGTCTGTTCGTCGATCTCGGATCACCACGCTCGATCCAACTGGGCAACAACATCGCCGACCGCGTCCTGGTCTACGGAACCGATGCCCCGTCGAGCGAAGAAGTTTTGCGGACGCTCCGCCCCAGGGGGATTGCGTTTCTTGGCGATCAAACCATCACCAAACCCGTCCCCGAAGGCGTCGACGACTGGTCGCATCCCTATCACGGACCCGACAACAACCCACAATCCGACGACCAACTGGTGCGGGGCAGTTTGCGAACGCAATTCATCGGTTATCCGAAATTCAGCCCGATGCCCGAACAAACCGTGGTCGCCGGCGGACGGATCTACAAGGCGATGGGGCACATCGCCCACAAAGCCAACCAGAACGAGATGCTTAACACGCTGTTGTGCATCAACGCCTACAACGGAACCATCCTGTGGCGACGTCCGCTCTCGCCCGGGTTCATGTTGCACCGCAACACGATGGTCGCAACCGACGACGCGCTTTACTTGGGCGACCACGAAGCGTGCAAGATCATTGACGGGCAAACCGGCGAAACGATTGACGAGATCAAGGTCGATTCCGAAATCAGCGACGGTCCGGTCTGGAAGTGGATGGCGATGCGTCATGGCATTCTGTTCGCCCTGGTCGGCAACCCGGAAGCCAAGCTGGAAACGCAACGGGCCATTCGACGCGGGCTGGGCCATTGGCCCTGGGGCATGTGGGACGGCCACGATTACAACGATCCCCGCACTTCGTTCGGATTCGGTCGCACCGTCGTGGCCATCGATCTCAAGACGAAAGAACGACTTTGGCACTATCGCGATGACGAGTTCCTTGATGCGCGCGCCGTGTGCATGAACGACAGCCAAATCTTTTGTTATTGCCCCGGTAAATTTCTGGCCTCTATCGATCGGTACACCGGAAAGCTGAACTGGAAGAACACCGACAAGGATCTGTTGGATGCGATCGGGGACAACCAGAAAGCCCAGCACTACATCACCGGCTACGCGACGTCGTGTTACATGAAGTGCAGCGAAGACTACTTGTTTTTTGCCGGCCCCCAGCGAGCCCGAATGGTCGTCGCCTCCGCCCACGACGGCAAGCTCGCATGGACACACGAGACGGGGAATCTGCAATTGGTCCTGCGTGACGACGGCGTGTGGGCGGCCGGTCCACAGAAATCCGAAAGCGGGATGAAGTTTGATTACAAGACCGGCGAAGTGCTGGCGACGTTTCCTGCCCGCCGCGCCTGCACGCGTGCGACCGGCTGTGCCGACAGCATCTTCTATCGTGCCAGCGGGGGCACCGTTCGTGTGTTGACCGAATCCAACACGGCCCAGCACATCGATCCGATGCGTCCGCCCTGCCAAGACGGGGTGATCGTCGCCGGCGGGCACCTTTACTGGGGCCCGTGGATGTGCGGCTGCCAGTTGTCGCTGTACGGCAACATCGCACTTCGCCCCGGAGACGATGCCGCAAACGAAGTGGACGATTCGGTCGAACCCAAATTGGTCCGCGGCGACACGAATGCGGCAGTCGCGCCGCTGGACATTGATCCCGATGACTGGTCCACCTACCGCGGAAACAACGCCCGCACCGACGTTTCCAACGTCACGATCCCTGAACAGGTCCGCCCCGGGTGGGCCACCCAGGTTTGTCGCAACGCGTTGCCGACCGCGCCGGTCACCGCCGACGGCATGGTGTTTATCGCCGATCGGACCGGTGTTGTGCAAGCATTCGATGGGGACGGGGACCGCGTTTGGAAGGCCTACACGGCGGGTCCCATCTACTACCCGCCGGCGGTTGCCAACGATCGCGTCTATGTCGGTTCGGCCGACGGCCGCGTCTATGCCTTCGCCGCCGGAGATGGACGTTTTCTTTGGTCCTACCGAGTCGGCCCGAAAAGCGACCGGATTTTGGTCTATGACCACCTGATTTCGGCATGGCCCGTTGCGGGCGGAGTGGTCGTCGACGGCGACACGGTCTATGCCGCCGCCGGGATCACGCACTACGACGGCACCCACGTCGTCGCACTCGATGCGACAACCGGCGCCTTGAAAGTTTCCAACACGACTTCGGGAACCTTGCAGCAAGAAGTCAACAACGGAATCAGTCTGCAAGGCAACTTGACGATCGTCGACGGTGAACTCCGCTTCCTGGCCGGCGGCGTTTATGAAACCGCCCGCTATGACTTGAAAACGCTGGAGTGTCTCAATACACCCAAAGCACAGGTGAACTCACAGTTCCGCACCGCGTTCTACCCGTATTATCCGGACTATGGAAAGTACGTTTCGCTGGACTATCAATGCGGCGACGGATGTCAACTCAGCCACGACGCCAGTTATGAAGGCAGCCAATTCGTCAATCTGGCCCGGCAACCACCGTTGGCGCCAGGAACTCCCAAACCGTACAAGGAAGCGGCGCGTTGGATCCGCCGCGGGGGGCAGGCCCCGGAGGCGATTTGGCAAGACAAAGGCAACCGACGTTTCAACAGTTTCGCCGTGACCGACGACACGTTGCTGGCCACCGGGCATCCCGATGGGAATGAAGCGGACGCGTTCCTCGTTTCCATCAACACCAGCGACGGAAGCGATCGATGGATCCATCCCTTGCCCGCCCTCGCCGTCAAAGGCGGCACCTCGATCGACCACATGGGGCGGATTTATGTCGCGTTGGAAAACGGCCAGTTGCTCTGCTTCGATCCCGTGGACCCTGCGGCAAACTAAGACGCTCCGGCAAAAGGATTCGGCAACCGCAGGGGCTCAATTGTTGGTGTGTACTCTAAGCCCACTGTCGCTGCAAAGCAGCGACCGGGAATCGCCTAAAGGTCAGGCCTGAATGGCACGGGCTTGAGATCACAAACTGAGCCGTAGGCGCTAGCCTCGGGCCTTACAAGTCTCGAAGCGCAATCCCGGGCCCGCGGCTAGCGCCGTCGGCTCACTAAGCCTGTGCCATCGGTGTCAGACCTGAATGGCTGGTGCCTGATCCCTTGATCAATTAAAAAAAGAGCACGGCCGAATCAACGACCGTGCTCTCAAGCGTATTCATCAGGGCGCGCCGAATGAACGGCGATCGACTTAGTTGATCGCCTTGTTGACCGCTTTCATCACGGCGGCGACGTTCACCTTGTCGGCTTTGTTGAACTTGCGTGCCGCGACGACTTTGCTGTCGTTGGCGATCACGACCGTCACGGCAGCCTTCTCGTCGATCTTGTAGTTGCTCGGACCGGTCTCGTGGTCGTTTGCAATGACGACCGGAACCGAGGTTGCACCGGAGGTTTCGGCGACCTTGGTGGCGGTGTCTTTCAACGCTTCGGCATCTTTGCCCATCAGCGTCACGAAGCCTTTCAGTTCGGCCTCTTCGTTCGCTTTGACCGCCGCATCGATTTCCTTGACCAGCTCATTGAGCTTTCCACCGGTGTCGCGTGCGAACACCATCACCATCGGGCGCGAACCGTATTTGCAGCGATAGCAAAGTTTTTCACCTTGCTCCACGCCATCATCCTCGGCACCACAAACTTTCGTGACATAGAACGCGCCGATCGCATCGCCAGCCTTCAAACCCGCATCGGCTTTCTTTTTCTTTGCCGACTCCTCGGCCGAAACCACCGAACAGACCAGCAGACCAAGTACAGCCAAAGGCAACATCAAACGAGACATGCGTTGAATCTCCAACAGAAGGGGAGGCAAAAAAGGAGGGACGTTTCTCTTACTCTCAAGGACGTTTTGACAAACGCCCTGCCGGTAATGGGCAAGCCATCTTACCATCCGCCACCGCAACCCGCAGGTTCGTCACAAAACTACTGCAAAAAAAATCGCGATGGCGAAAAACCCCCGAGATGCAGCAGATCGGCACGAAGAATCTTTCTCAGGGGTTTCGTGTAAGACCCCGCCAATTCGTCCGTGTACAACAGTAGAAGCCTTGTCTGTCGAATCCATCCGATGAACGTTTGATCCTGTGTCAGCATCTCCCATCACCCGACCGAGCCTGCTGTTGCGGTTGCGTGACCGCGACAATCACCTGGCGTGGAGCGAGTTTTTGGAGATCTACGAGCCGGTGATCTACCGTCTCGCCCGGCGACGGTATCTTCAGGACGCCGACGCCCGCGAGATCGTGCAAGAGGTGCTGCTGCGGGTTGCCGCGGCGATCGACCGCTTCGACCCGACCGCCTCCGGCTCATTTCGTGGCTGGCTGTCCCAAACCACGCGGCGCGTCGTCGTGGATCGATTTCGACGGATCGGCGACACCGCCCTTCCCGTGGGTGGGCAGCTGGATCTTTTGGCTGGGGTGGTCGACGGAGCGGAAAATCCCTTCGAAGTGGAGTTTGATCTGGAGCACCGTCGCCAGCTGTTTCGATGTGCCGCCGAGCATCTTCAACGGGAACTGTCGGCGACGAGCTGGGCGGCGTTTTGGCGCACGGCGGTCCAGGGCCATCCGGCCCAAGTGGTGGCGTCGCAGTTGGGCATCAGTGAAGGCGCGGTGTACGTGGCGCGATGCCGAGTTTTGAAGCGGATCCGAGAGTTCGTCCAGCAAAGGGAGGCGGAGTGAAATGGTCGCCGTCAATCGATCTTCGTGGGGCAAGGCGTTTCCAGGCCATTGCGATGAAGCCGTCCTGAAAGGTTTATTGGACGAATCGCTCGCGGCCGATCTGCAAGCGGTCGCCGAAGATCACCTGGCGGCGTGCACGTCTTGCCGAGACCGGCTGGAGACACTTGCCGCTGCCCCGGCCCTGTGGACGGAGACGCGGCGTATTTACGAGGCGGACGAATCCACTCGACACGCGACGGCGTTGAATTTCGGTTCTGCGGTGCAGCAGGGCCGGTCCGATGATTCGATCACGTCCTGGCTGAGAGCGATCGCACAACCCTGCCAGGAAGACGCCTCCGGCTCGTTGGGCCACATCGACCGTTACCGAATCGATTCGGTGATCGGATCGGGCGGCATGGGCGTGGTCGCGGCCGGGTTCGATGAACAGCTCGCCCGCCCGATCGCGATCAAGTTGCTGGCGCCACATTTGGCCGGGCTGGCGCCGGCGCGTCGGCGGTTTGCCAGAGAGGCCCGCGCGGCGGCGGCCATCGTGCACCCGGCGATCATGCCGATTTATAGCGTCAGCGAGCAATCGCATCCGCCCTACTTGGTCATGCCGTTGGTCGGATCAGCCACGGCCGGTCGCAGTCTGCAACAGCGGATCGACCGAGAAGGTCCGCTGGATCTGGAAACGGCGCTGGGCATTGCCGCCCAAGTCGCCGAGGGGCTTGCCGCGGCGCACGAGCGCGGAGTGGTCCACCGGGACATCAAACCCGGAAACATCCTGATGGAAGAAAACAGTCCTCGCGTCCTGATCGGCGACTTCGGCCTGGCCCGCGCGATCGACGACGCCACGGTCACCGTCAGCGGGATGGTGGCCGGAACCCCGCAGTACATGAGTCCCGAACAGGCGGCCGGGGAAGCGGTCGGACCGGGCAGCGATCTGTTCAGCCTGGGCAGCGTGTTGTACGCCATGCTGACCGGTCGCCCGCCGTTCGTCGCCGATTCGCCGATCGCGGTGCTTCGCAAAGTCATCGACACACCGGTTCAACCCGTCGTCAGTCGCGTCGAATCCTTGCCACCCTGGGTCGATCGATTGGTTCGGCTATTCCTGGTCAAAGACGCAAACGCGCGTATCGTATCAGCCGCCGAAGCCGCACAACTGCTCCGCGAAACGGAAGCCCATGTCCGAAACCCTTCGCGCTATCCGCTGCCGGCTCGGCTCGGCCCGCCCCACCGGCTCAAGACCAAGTCGACGATCACAGCGATGATCGCCGCGATCGTATTGGTGATGGTGGGCGCATCACTGCCGTTGCTGCGACAGCAAACGCCGCAAGGTTCCAACGACAAAAGCAAACCGGGAGTCGCTTCTCCCAAGACCCTACCGACGGGGCAGACCTCCGCCGGTCCGTCCGTCACGGCGATGGAGCGATCGGCGGCTCCAACAGAAACAGATGTGTCGTGGCATTGGGACGCGTTGCCTGTCGAACTGCAACAGATTCGCGACTCATTGCACGAACTGGAACGCGACCTGAATCTCGACGCCGTTGGCTTCGAATCAATCGATGATCGTCGACATCGGGGCCAACCGGCTAGCGGGACAGCGACACAGTGACGTCTTCGCGTTCGCCGGAGCGGGGAACTTGCCGGGGATCCACCTTCTGGCGAAGGTAGCTACGTTTGGGCGGCGATGCGGTGAGGAGGATCGAAACTCTTGGCGAGTTCCGCTACCGAAAAATTCAGCACGACTTGATTTCTGTTACTCCCATCCCAAAGGATGCATCACATGTTGGAACCGAAACTCAGACGCTATTCCATCCTCGTCGCCGCGGGGGCGACCTGCGCTTTGGCGATCGGCATCGTCTCGCTGACGCCCCCGATCACCGCGCAAGACGCTTTGACGCTGGATGCGGCCGAGCAGATCATCATCCGGCCGCGTGTCGAAACCAGCTATCGCGAGGTGGTCGAGGATGGTGTGACGCGCCGAATCCCAGAAACTCATGTCCGTTACGAGAGAACGATTCGACGGCATTCGGACGTCAGCGGCATGCCCGCTGGCCAGATCCGCCCGCTGCCCCACACACGCGAAATCGGTCCCTTGGTGCAGCGGATCGCTGCGGCGAAACCGGACGACGAGACCGAAGAGCTGAAGGAAGAGCTTCGCGGCATGCTCGACGACCAATTCGAAGCGATGAGCGCCGAACAACACGAGCAGATCGAACAGATCAGCAAACGACTTGAGCAGTTGAAATCGCAACACCAGGCCCGCGCCGAAGCCCGTGAAGAGATTATCCGGCGACGAATGAACGAATTGTTGCGTCAACCCGATCCGCTGGCCTGGGACACGAACGCGAATCGCCGCCGTGGTGGTGACGTTCACACGGATGTAACTGTGAGAACCATGCCGTCTCCATCGCTACCCGCGGTGCCGGTCCGTCCGCAACTGCCTGCGAATCACGACGATGATTGGCGACCGGACCCCAATCGGGATCAGTGGGAGCGTCCGCAACTGAATCCCCCAGGTCGTCCTGCAGATCTGGGCCGTCCCGCAAGTCTGGGCCGCGCTGCAGAACTGGATCGCGCGTCAACGTTCGGCATTGCCCCGGCACGGATCGCGTCGGATCCGCGCGCGGATCACTACCTGGACGCTCGCCTCGCCGGCGCCGCGCACGGCCTGTACTCGGCCATCGGGCGTCACGCGGTGGACCGTTCGGAGGAGTCGGAGCGAAACTTGCGCGACGCGATCAAAAACGCGCAGCGGATGATCGCGACGGTGGCACGCCGCGACGATTCGAACGTTCGAAATACTCCGTTGATCCGCGCGATCGAATCGGCAGCGTCACAGTTGATGGGCTCCGACGCCGACTTGGAGGAGGACGACGAGAGCGTGCTGGGGGACGATCGACGACAGGATCGCCCGGACAGCGACGATGACGAGCGACGGGATTCCGAATGACGAGTCGAATCGGAACGTGAAGACCACGAAGGCTGCGTTACCGATCGGAACGCGGCCTTCGATCGGTGATGGCTGATGAAGTCATGCCGCTTGCGCGCTTTCACGCACTGCGATCTTCCGCTTCGGCCGCGACGGATTGGCAACCGGAGCGTGGGGCGCGGGCTGCCATAAGCCGCGTCGCCGCTCTGCGAAAAAGTGCCGAAAGATACTGATCAGGCTGCCACAACGCACGTCCAAGCTGGTTCCCGATTGCGCGCACAGACGCAGGTACATCAACAGTTCCTTCAGCACGGGATGCTCGATCGTCCGGAACTCCTTCGATGCCAGCTTAGGTAGTAACGTGATGTCGTATCCGGCAGCATTGACGTACCAGTTGATCATTGCATTCAATTTGAGTGCATACTGCATCTTTTGGGCTTCTGACCAGGTCCTGCCGGAAAAGTGGTTGCTCTCGTGCACCCGGTAGCGGACCAGTTGCTCGCCGATGTGATACTTTTGCGCTCCGACGATGGATGATGCGAGCACCAGCACATCGTCGGCGCGGGTTCTCCAGTTGCTCTCATTGGGATAGGGCAAAATGCGTTCCAGCAGCGAAGATCGCATCGACAAGCAGGACGTCGGGGCACCGACCCAGTGGCGAAAGAAAATCGACGCCAAGGCGCTGACGCCTTGGTCGCGTGTTCGTTTCTTGCGCTGGCGATCGTTGACACAGGGGCCGAATTTTTCGTGGTCGACACTCAAAAAATCGATGTGTTGACGTGCCTGGAAGACCGACTGAACCGTCGCATGCAGGTCGCGGTGTTGGCAGTCATCGGAATCCAGCAGGAAGATCAGCTCTCCAGAAGCCATCTCGACGGCCCGCTGGATACAGGAAAGTTGGCCGCTCTGTTCTTGTGCAACAATTCGAATCCCGGTGTGTCGCCCGTAACGCGCGTTCAAAACATCCAGTGAATTGTCGGTCGAGCCGTCGTCAACAATGATGATTTCGTCGAACGGCAGGCTTTGCTCCAGCGCACTGTCGACCGCTTCGCAGACGTACTTGCCGTAATTGTAGTTGTTGATCAGGCAACTCGAACTCAACGGACCGCTCGCTTGGAGTTCCGGGGGAGATGAATACGGCCGGCCATATCGTACCACGAGTTTGGGTCCGCGAGCGTTGGAGTGGGAGTGTAATGACATGGTTGCTTTGCGGCGAATGGGTCGGCTGGAAAGTACATCTGCCGTTTTGATCTCCCCACCGAAGGAGAGTTCCCTAACGATATGGCATCGACTGAAATTTGAAAAAACTAGGCCGCACGGTTTCGTGATCTAAAGTTTTCTTTGATTCTTCGAACCTGAGTTTTCCAGCGTTCACGAGCAGGTTTGTAGTGGTGTCCCCACCACCGTCGCATGAATTCATCCGGACGTTCGGGTTTCCAACCATGCCAATCGGTCTGTCGGACTTGTTTTCGGAAGGCATCGGTGTACGGGTGCCGACAGAAGTAGTTCCACGGTTTGTCGGGCGAGCAAAAATGGACGATCCAAGGATCCTCGACGATGGCACGGTGGGTGCTCGAGTCGAACGGGCTGTGTTCGCCGCTGGGATAAACGTAAAGGTGGGCTCCCTGGTTCCAGCGAAGATCGAGACTTCGCCAGGAACCTGCCAGCACAACATTCAACGCGTACTGGTCCCACCACAGCACGTGCTCGCGATGTTCTTCCAAACACTCAAACAGGTGTTTCGCAAGGTTTCGTTCCCGCCACGCTTTGACATCGATGACGAGCATCCCGCCGTTAAAGTAGGGGGCATCGGCGGGCAGTCCGAGTTCACGAAAATTGGCAATCGGATGGACGGCCGCAAGGTAGGGCTGGGCCTGTTCAAAATTGGTCAGGCAGGTCGATGCGTCGATGAAGGGAGCCGCATAGTCCTGAACCGCCAACAGTGCCGCATCGCCCTGGGGTTCGTCCCAAAGGAGTCCCAGGTCTTGGCGGACGAGCATGTCCGCGTCCAAGTAGATCGCTCGCTGGACCGATGCGGGCAGGTACTCGGCGATCGCCAACCGCATGTACGTCGCCGCATTGATGTGGTGGCTGACCGGGAAGCGTTCGAACGATTCCCGGCTGACGGGAATCCATTGCACGCTGACCCGGGGATCCTCCCATGATGCCAGCAGTCGCCGCTTGGATGCATCGGAGATCCCGCCGTCGAGAATGTAGACGTCGAGTCGCCGGTCGGCCGAAAGCGACTTGATCGCCGATGCGATCGTGACCGCCAGCGGCAGGGTGTAGGCATCGTCGGATCCGCTTACCAGCGCGATTGGTTCTTGGTTTTTCATCAGGTTCCTGTCCCGCTATGCGGCCTTCTTTAGCTCAGGGCTGTTTTCCAAAAGTCGCTTTGATGTTTCGAATGCCGAACGATCCAACGGTCGTTTATCCATCGTCGCTCGGTGTCGGGTCCGGTCTTCGCCGGGCGATAACAGTTGGCCGATGGTCCCGCGGATGACAGCGGCAACGCCTTTGGTCAGTGACGAGACATCCTTCCGTCGCAGATTCCATGCCTCGATCAGCAGCTGACCGCCCCTGACGGGATCCGCCGACGGGTCTTTGCTCGGATCCGTTCGGCGGTGCAGACGCGCGGCGGCGAGCAAGTTGTCGTAGGCGAACGAAAGACTGGTTTCCCGGTCGACGGCCGGCGACTTGGAGTACCGCAAGATCGTGTACGCGACCTCTTCGATCGTTCCGGCAAGACGCTCTGTCGTCGCGCCGGCATGTTCCTTTCGATAGTCGCATGTCACGTCATCGACGTGAATAAATTCAACCCCCGAGGAAACACAGCGGAGGAAAAAGTCGAAGTCCTCGCAGTACTTGTGCTCGCAGCTTTGCGGACCCACGACCTCCATCACCTCACGCCGCATCACCGTGGCCGAAGGTACGACAAAGCAGCGATTAAACAGAGAGATCGGGAAACGAGACACTTCATCGTCGGTCGGTCCATAGACATCCAGTTCGGCGCCGGTTCCATGCTGGAACATCTGGACTTTGGCGTACCCGATGTGTGCCCCATGATTGCGGATCGCGTCGACCACGCGGCTGAGATGATTCGGTCTCCACAGATCATCGCTGTCCAACGTCGCGATGAATTCGCCCCGCGCTTTGGCAAAGCCGCGGTTGCGAGACGCCGCCGCACCGAGGTTTTGTTCGTTGCGAGAATAGGAAACGGATTGCGTCACGGAGCGTCCGAAGTCGCCAACGATTCGCTCGGTTTCACCTTTGGAAGAGTCTTCGATCACGATGACTTCCCAGTTGGTGTACTCTTGATCGCGCACCGTCTGGAGCGTCGCGCCGATAAAATCGTCCCGGTTGTATGCCGGGATCACGATCGAGACCAATCCGGGAATCGGTGGCTCGGAATAGGTAAGTTGTTGGATCACTAGTCCTGAATTTCCCTGGTTGAGTAGTGTTGGACGATCCGCGAACGATGCCGCGTGCTACAGCACGTACAATCGCTCGGCCAACCGGGTCGGTCCGCCGAATTCCTTGACCGCTTTGATGACGCCGGGAAAGTCATCGCAGTAGTCGTGTCCACACACGATTTTTGCACCGACTTCTTTTGCCCAGACGATGTCCTTTCTGGTTTCCTTGTAGTCATGCATGGCGTCGAGGAAGACCAACGAGGGCGTGGGACCGTCATAAGTCCGAAAGAATTCGTCTTTGTCGATGCGGCAGATTTCGACGTGTCCTGTTTCGACCAGGTACCCAAGGGAAAGCTGGACCAGGCTGAATTGCTCGTCCGGTGTCAGCCCCCAACCGTTCCAGCAAAAGTTGTCGACGGCAAGGATCTTTTGCTCGGGCGATTTGACCGTCGCGATCCGTTGCGTGGTGCGTCCGGCCAACACGCCGATCTCGACGATCGGACCGTCGTGCTGGGCAGATTCGCGGACCAATTCGGCCAACAGTTCCCATTCCTTGTCCCAGACGGAGAACTCCGAAAAATTGGCCTCGGGCCGGGGCTGGTGGACGACCGCGTCCATGCCGCGGCCCATCGACTTGGTGTACTTAATCTCTTTACCCCGCATCACGCGGTAACCGTCACGGACAAAGCGGACAAAATCCTGCGTTCCGCCCTTCCGGGCATTCGTTTTTTCAACAATCATGATTTCTGATTAATGAGGTGGGCAAGTGGGTGTGAGGAAGTCGGGCGGATGACTCGCGAAACGTCATGCAGCGAGTCGTGGAGTCTTTCGTGAAAGCGCTTCTGCAAGCGGCATTCGATCGATCGCGTCGACCTTTCCCCGCGGCGTCGCATTGATGAACTCAATGCCCGACTTGCGGAGCTTTTGGTCGATCAACTCGAACATCGGCTTGGCGTGGTATTCATAGCTGAACCCGTCCCAAGTCACATTGACGCCGGGAACGAAGTTCGTGCCCGAGTCGTAGTCCATGTCGATGCCGATGCAAACGATTCGTGCGGCACCGAAGTAGGCGGCAAATTGAATCGCGCTGAAGATGACGCTGAATCCGTAATAGACAAACTGCGTCGGATCACTCGAGAATCCAGGTTCGAAATCCGGTATCGGTTCCAGCTGGTCTTCTTCCAACTGCCATCGCAACCGTGGCATGTAAACCGACAGATTACGCATTTTCGGCGTGACCCATTCCGGGGGCACGCCCCGCTGGTCGTAATAGATGTTGCCCAGATGGAGCGGGCACTTCAGTTGGCGAAGATCCTGGCCCAATTCGGCAACCCGTTGATTGTCTTGGACGACCAGGTGGAACTCGCGCGGGGTGAACCGGTCGAGCAGTTGGTAGGCACGGTTCGTTCCGACGATCAAGGCCCCGTCCAAACAGCTCAGGTCCATTTGATTGATCGAAGGACCGTTGCCGACACAGACGACCGTTTCGCCCGACCACTGTTCCTTGCACCGGGCGATCCTCGAACGGGTCGCGCGGTTGAGCTCGACCCAGTCCGGGAGATGTCCCAGTTCCGACTTCGGCAGTTGCAGATCGTCGTGCCACTGATCGACAATCGGTTGTTCCAGGCCGAAACGTCGCGCGAGCGACGGACCCCAATTTTCGGCGAAGTCCTGATACATCAAGCCGCCTCCCTCTTCTCGGCCTGCAACGCGTTGTACAGCGTCGACGCGATGAAGAAGTCTTCCTGGGTATCGATGTCGATCGATTCCAGACGCGAGGTTTCGATCATCAGCGGTCGCTTGCCGACGATGTTTCGGAGCTTGATCATGTCGTCGCGGCGGATGATCGAAAATCCGTAGTTGACCGCCATGATGCGGGGCAGGTCCTGTGATCGGACCTGGTTCTGCGGATCGTAATTCAGCGCGACGCCGTCGCGATACAGAAACTCTTTGATCCGACAGCACGAAGTCACCGAGTCGTGTTTCGCATAATCCGCCCGGCGGAACGCCTCGATGCCCTTTTGGTAGCTCTCCACGGTAAACAGGGGAGTGGTCACCGATGCCGAAAGAATGATCTCGGCGGGGCAATTCTCGGCGACGTGCTGATAGTAGTCGCTCGATGTGATGTGATCGTTGGCAAACTGTGGATCACGTTTGATCGTTTCCGCACCCGACGACCGAGCGATGTCAAGCAGGTGGTCGCATTCGGAATTGACGATCACGCGAGCGATGCCGGGGACCCGCCTGAGCGTCGCGATCTTTAATTCCAGCAGGTTGCTGCCGGCAAACGGTCGAGAATTCTTGTTCTTGACTCGTTTTGACCCCCCGCGCACTCCGATTAAGGCAACGATTTCCATATCCCTGTGTCTCCAACTTGATTCGGGTCCGTCCATGTCTACGACGGATGAATTGCCTCCATTCGTCGCGGGATGATCAAGTTATGCAATCTGCTTTGACGCGGTCAAGGTGAATCCCCAACACCCCGATGGTGTCCAAAGGCTCGCCCGATGGACTACGCAACGGCACCGAGTCGAGGTTCCTGGTCGTCTCCCTGACGGTTGTTCTGCAACGCCTGGACGCCACGTTCCACCGAAATCTTTTGGTCCTCGAAACGCAGCACAATGTCGGCGATGTCCAGCATGCCGGGACGGTGCGTCACGAAAAACACCGTGCGATGCTGGCACTGGTCGCGAATGGTGTCAAAAATCAGACGCTCGCTCTCGACATCAATTTGGCTGGTCGCTTCGTCAAGAATCAGAATGTCGGGATCCCGAATCAATGCTCGGGCCAGCGCGATGCGCTGCCGCTGGCCACCGCTCAGCCGGTGCCCGTCCTGGCCGATCACGGTTTCATAACGCTGTGGAAGCTCGTTTTCGATGAACGACTCGGCATGGGCCGCCCGCGCCGCGGTGATGATCTGGTCCCGCGTCGCACCCTCCGACCCGTACCCGATGTTGTAATACAAATCCTCGTTGAACAATTCGGTGTTCTGTGTCACCAACGCGATCCGACCCCGCAGATCTTTCAGCTTCATCTGCCGGATGTCCGCATCGTCCAGGCAGATCCGGCCGCCCTGCGGATCGTAAAACCGACACAACAGGTTGATCATCGACGATTTTCCCGAACCGTTGGCGCCGACCACCGCCACGGTGCTGCCGTGGGGAATCTCCAGCGACACGTCGCTCAAAATCGGATTGCCTTGCTCGTATGCAAAATGCACGCCCTCAAGCTTCAAACTGCGGTGGGGACGGGCAGTCGTCACCGCGTCGTCCGCTTCGACGATTTGGCTGGTCTGGTCCAACATGGGATACAGCAAGTTGGCGGCAACCGCCCCCGTATTGATCCCGTCGATCACCGAGGCGAGCTTCCGCACCGGATCGCTGGCCCCGACCAACATCCCGAAAAAGATGATCATCGATGCCGGGCCCAAGGGCTGGCTGGTGATCTGGATCCCGAAAATGTCCGTCGCCCGGTTCATCACCAAATACGACCCCGCGACGATCGCCGTGCTCATCATGCCCAATGCTAGCAACTCGGTGAGGGGGCGATTGAGCGCGTTGAAACTGACGATCCGCATCGTGAATCGTTGCATGTCCAGGGTCGCCTTGTCGAAACGTTCTTGTTCGTGATCTTCGCGACAGTAGGCTTGGACGGTTTTGATATTGTTAAGCGATTCCAGCATGACGTGGTGCAGTCCCATCGCCCGTTCCAGCAAGTTTTGGCAAACCCGCTTGAGCGACCGACTGACCAGGTACAGCAAACCGAAGACGACGGGAACGACCAGCATGGTCAGCAGCAGCAAGCGGGGGCAAATCACGGCCGCGCCGAACAGACAGGAGGCGAGTTTCAGTGGTTCTCGCACCGCACCGCCATACACGCTGGTGATGCCATTTGACAGCATATTGGTCGTGTAGGTGATGTGGGCGACGAAGCCGCTGCTGGTGTGGCCGGCGAAACTGGCCGGGTCCAGCGTCAGGGCTTTGGAGAAGATCCTGGTTTGAATCCGCCGCGTGATCCGGGCGGCGATCAGCGCCACGATCGCGGTGTTGGCGAATTGAAAGACGTGTTTCAGTGCCGTGCAGAACAAGACGCCCAGCATCACATAAAGAACCGTTTGGAACGGATCTTGGGGCATGTAGCGGTCGATATAGGGTTGGATTTTCAGCGACGAATCCAGTCCGGCTTGCTCGGCATTCTTGCGCGACTGCAGCAATTCCAGTTCGATTTCCCGCTCGCTGCCCGGTTTGACGTTGGCGCGAAGATCGGCGATCTCGCGGTCGATTTTGGCGATTCGGACGTGGCTTTCGGCGATTTCGCCCTTGACCCAATCCTGCAGCGATTCACCGACCATCGTGACTTTGATGACCGGGAACAGCGCGCCGATATTCAGTCCCCAGATCGCACCGTTGCCGACGGCGCAGAGGGTCGCGACAAGCAACAGCGGCCAAAAACCCAGCGCATCGGCAAGTGCTCGACCAAAATTCTTCATCAGTGCTTCTTCTTGTTGTGCAATTGCAGCTTGGGACGGGGCGACACAGATATCGGGTATATCGTCCCCATCGATCGAATCAGCCGCACTTTTAGCGAAGATCACTCGATGACTTCAATCGGAATGTCAGCACAGAATGCCAGCAAAATGAACTAAATCCGGCGTGTCGCCGATCGCGAACTCATCAGCAGCCCGACGCCCAGCACCATCCACATCATCCAGGAGGACAATTCGGGGGCCACGGGATCGTTGCCGGCGGAAATGGTCGATGTGATCCAGGAGGCGTACGAGGAAACCTTGATCGAACCGGCCAAGTCTCCATAGTCGGCGTCGGTATTGCCGTCCACGCTGGCGATGAAGGAGTGGACGCCGGCCAGGACGTCGCCGCTGCCAAAGTCCATGAAGATCGCGCCCCCGCTGTCCCCCCCGGCGATCAGGTATTCCAGGTCCAGTTGTGTTGCCGACCCGAAAAAATTGTCGCCCGCCGATCCGCTGTCAAAGTCTTCGAACAAGATGTCGTCGCTGTAGCCCCCGACGACGCTGCCATCGACATCGACGACATTCTGCCCGGCGCGCTTGGTGCCTGCCGGAGCGGTGATGCCCGTCGCGCCGGTCCCGGTCACGCCATAGCCGACGTGCGTCGCGGTTTGTCCGACTTCCGAAGTGTTGGTATTGATCGTCGCCGGCGTCACGCTCAATTCACTCGTGGCGAGCCGCAACAGTGCGATGTCGGTCCCGGTGGTCAGGTCGCCCGTCCAGCCGGAATAGACGAATCGCTCGGCACCCACGTGGACTCCGCCCCCGCTGTCGGTCAGGTCGAACGTCCAGTCGCTGGCCGAAAAACCGTCGGCGTCCAAACAGTGCCCGGCCGTCAGAATCCAATCCTGGTCGATCAACGTGGCCGAGCAGATCATATTGCTCCACGTCAACGCACCCACGGCGGGATAGCTGGCCGCCAGACTGGTGTAACTGGAATCGGGGCGGTCGTGTCGGATCGTGCCGGCTGTCGCTGACGGCAAGGAGGCCGTTCCCAGCAACAGCAGACCGGCCCCGACCCGCAAACGGGTCAGCGCACGGCAGACCCCAGGCCACGGATCGCGGATTCGTCGTTTCATCGTCTCTTTCGAACGGTTCACCACGGACATCGGTTCGGTTACTTTTGGGTTGAAGGTGGGATCGCAGCGCGGGCCGATCGGAGTTGCGACGGTTGATGGGGCTTGTTGACAGTCAATTCAAGGACCTGTTGCAGCACCTGGCGGGCTTCGGTCGTCAGCCCCCCCGGATGCCGCATCGTGACCAACATTCGCTGCAACGTGCGGCTGCCGGCGAATTGAAAACGGGGTGAACGAGGCGCGCTCCAACGCGTCCCATCATGCCACCCGTAGGCGATCGTCAAAGCCGGTTGGTCCACGTCGCGTGGATGAAGGGTCTGGAACCGAAAGCTGTCCGACGTCTCGGGAAACTTCCAAACCACCGCATCGCTGTGCGAGCTGTATTCCTGGCGGGCATAGCATGTCTCCGGCAGGTGGCTCGCCAGCGGACCGGCGGCACCCGCGATCAAGGTCACCACCACCACCTGCCGGGTTTGCGGATGCTGATAGCCGACCCGCCAATGATCGCTCGCCCGCAGAATTGCTAACTCGCTGGCTTGCAACTCGCCGTGTTCGAGCAGCTGCCACGGGCCGAGCGTCTGTGCGGGCTCGAACGCGCAGCGCGGTGGCGTTTCGGTACGCCAGGTGGAGGTCGCCAGACAACTGAGCAGCGAAAGGACGCATCCGAGCACGGCGATGTTCGACCGAGTCAACGTGAACTCCATCAGTTTGCGCTCCGATCGGTGGGGGCCAGCGCCGTGATTTCCTTGGGCTGCGTAAATGCGTCCTGCAGCCGCGTCCACGCGTGCCGCTCGCTGTGATTGAGTTGGTCCAGGACGATCTCGCCCGACCGCGCCGCGTCGAACGACTCGTTGGCTTGATCGCGATCACCGACGGCCAAGTAGGCGGCGGCCAAATGCAAATGCGCGACGGGATCGCTCGTGTCGGACACCTCGACGGCGTGTTTTAATATCGACAACGCCTCGTCGGCACGACCCATCTGCACCAAGATCCAGCCTTTCGTGTCCAAGAATTCGGGTTGGGGGCCGGTCTGTTTCAGAACATGATCAATCAACTTCAGCGCCCGCGGCAGTTGTTGCGCCCGCGGCAGTTGTTGCGCCCGCGGCAGTTGTTGCGCCCGCGGCAGTTGTTGCGCCCGCGGATCATCGCGGGCTTGATCAGCCAACAGCATGGCCAGATTGTTGGCCGCGATCACGTTTTGCGTGTCGGCTGCGACGGCCCGGTCCAGCAATTCGATCGCGGCAGCAGGCTGTTGCCGGTGCGCGTACCAATCCACGATCGCCAACAGCAGTGTCGTGTCGTCGACCGCTCGCGGCTCTCCGCCGCGGACAATCGGTTCCAATTTCGCGATCAGACCGGGCGACAGCCCCGCGGCGCTGACGCCGACGACGGTTGCCGTGTGGGCTCGCAACGAGGCGTCGACCGTCCAGCGTGGATCGGCGACCAGGGCGACTGCTTCCTCGGCCCGGCCATGCCGCGCTAGCGCGATCGCCAGTGCCGCAACACCCTGAACATCGCTCTCGGCAGCACTGCGATAGTGCCCGATCGCTCGATCCGAATGTCCCACCATCTCCCAGGCTTGGGCAAGCAACTGGTCGGCAGGGGGAGCCGTCTGATCGCGGGGCTGTTGCCGTCGCCGGATCTCCTCGACCGCCCCGGTGGGACCGTAGCGGTCTTTTAACAAACTGACAAATT
Organism: Stieleria maiorica; assembly: GCF_008035925.1. Lineage (NCBI taxonomy): Bacteria > Pseudomonadati > Planctomycetota > Planctomycetia > Pirellulales > Pirellulaceae > Stieleria > Stieleria maiorica. The sequence continues at coordinate 8,917,179 of NZ_CP036264.1, read as the reverse complement.
CCAACCACACCTCGCTGTCGTGTCCGACCGCGGCGACGGCGCTGCGATAACAATCTTCCGCGGCCGGCCGATTGCCGTCGCTGCGCCAGGCTCGCGCGGCAGCCGTCCATTGATCGGCCGCAACGTCGCTTTCGACGGCGCGGGATTCGAACACTCGGGCCGCGTCGCCGTATCGGCCCAAACGAACCAGACATCGGGCCTCAAGCGACTGAAGCGTCTGTAGCCTGCGGGCCGACTCCGCTGGCGATGACGCATGGATCGCGACCAGCGTTTGACACCGCTGGAGCGTTCGCAGCGCGTCTTCATACTGATTGGCGTGGACATCCAGGCGGGCCTGGACCAGCATCAACCGAATTCGCAGTGGGCGACTGACGGCGTGAAATGCATGGTTGTTTTCCGTCACCAGTTGCGCCACCAGATGGGCCGATTCCGCATGCCGTTTCGATTGCAGCAGCGCCTCAGCTAATTTCACGCCCAACTCCGTTGGACGATCGCCCGCCAGTCGCCATGCCCGCAGGTAGGCCGCGGTGGCTTGCGGCCACTGGTCACCACTGGCACACACGTCACCCAGGACCACGTATGCGGCGTGATCTTCGGGGCTCTGCTCGATCGCTTTCCAAAGAAACCGCTTCACGTCCTCGCGTCGGTTCTCCAACCCAGCTTCTCGCGCCGACGCCAGGTAGATTCGATAGGCCACGTGCGTTGGGCAATCACCGTCGATGCTCGAGCGGGCGCGTTCGATCGAAGGTCTGGCGGTTCCAAACAGATGCGCGTAGCGCCAAGCCTGGAAATGGGCCGGCGCCGAATCGATTTGACCGGCCGCTCGGGTGATGGCCGGAGCAAGTTCACGCGCCGCACGGCGGTCGATCGAGTCCTGGTGATCGCAGCAGTACTGGGCGATTGCCATGGCCAACCGGTCACGCCACTCGGTCGCCGGTCCCAGCTGCTGAATCGATCGATTAAATCGCTGGACCGACGTTGCCGAATCGTCGGCGGCGGCAAAACGCAATTCGGCTTCCAAACACAGGCGTTGTGCGGCGACGTTGGTTTGGCCGAGCGCGGTAAGACGAGCCGCACTTCGAAGTGCCGGTTTTGCCAGATCAAAATCCAACGCCAATTCCAAATGCGATTCCAACGCCGCGACATGGCTGGGGGACTGCTTCAAAACCGCATCCAATTGGTCAAAGACCCGCATGCGATCGTCCGATGATGTCGCATCCTGAAGTAAAACCCAGGCGTAGCGATAGCGCTGCTCGACCCGCGCGGGTTGCAGCGTCAGGAGTTGACGGTAGCAGGACGCAGCTTGTTTCCAATCGGCATCGGATTCATGGCTCCGCGCTGCCGACAGCGTTTGGCGAACAATCCGAGTGCGCTGAGCCGCGTGGTGGCCGATCGTCGCAAGCGTCATCACGGCTAGAGCAACGGGAACTGCCGCCAATCGCAATCCTACCTTGCCCCATTGCCGCCACTCGATTTGCGCGTCGGTTCGACCATCTTTCGAATCCCGAAAGGACGTAATGGTACGCAACAAATCACGGACGTTCGCGATCCAGGCCCGCAGTGCGAGGAACAGCATGGCGCAAAACGGCAGGACCAACCAATCAACGATGTCGTGGGTCCAACTGGTCGCTGCGTCATCTTGATAACGGTCCGCAACCCATGCGATGGTTGCGATCCGCGCCGCGTTGGCGAAGACTGCCACCGGAATCACCGACAGCATCACGATGACAAATTCCACCGCCTCGCGTCCGGCCGGTTGCCGGCCGACTCGCGCGGTCCCCGGCCCCCGGCGGTTCAACACCGTGATGACGTAGCCCAAGGCCGCCACCGCCACCGTCATTCGCATCCCGCTGCAATCCTTCGTGATCCCCACACCACCGCCGGCCATCGTGACGGTGTAGCCGTCGGTGATTGCAAACGTCTGCGTCAGTCCCAGCAGAAAACAGCCGCCCCACGCCGACGCCGATTGCAAGCATTGATTTGCCAGCATTTCAAGCTGAAACGGCAGCGGGATCATGAAGGCCAAGAAGCCGACCCCCGGCAGGCTCCAACGCAGCATCGGACGACCGGCCAGCAATCCGATCATGCCGCACAGCTGCAGCGGGATGGTCCAACGCTCCAGTGCGGGCAGATAAAAGTATCCGCCTAGCCACAGCAGGCCGTGAGCGGCTACAAGCAACGCGAGTCCGGGGACCCACGGTTTCTGGACGTTGGGGATGGACGACCGTCGCATCCACAACAGCCAGATGGCGATCGGCAGGACGACCGACCCGTGCGAATAGCTTGCGTTCAATTGCCATTGCCCAAGCAAATCGCCAATGACATGACGGTAGCTGCACAATGCCAATGCGACCCAGACCAGAACCAGCACCCAACGAGCGGTCTCGCCGGGCGATTTCGTTCGCCAGACGCGATGGAAGCGCGCTCCGATAGCCAACAACTGCGAGTGCACGAGAGGGTTCTGTGGGTCAATGGAATGGACACAGCGGTTACTTGTCGATCGGTGCGACCGTCGGCAGCGGACCATCGAATTGTGTCAGGGCCGCCCAGGTGGAGGTTTCGTTAGGACTGGATTGTTGGGACGAACCCGAACAAGCGTGTAGGTCCGAGCGGCCGCGTCGCTTTCGACGACCGATTCTCCAGGTGCGATTGCCCTTCCGGGCCGTCGTCCGTGGGACTCTCCTCGACGACCTGGAAAAGCCGTGGTTCAACGACGTTTGTCTTGAGGCGATCTCGGAACAATCCGGAGTTTTTTTCAGAACGGAGGAAAGATGTGCCGGTTAAGCAGACGATACGGTGGGTAAGCCTGGAACACCCAGTGGAAAACCCGCAATGATGAAACAACTTCGCAAGACCGCCGCCCGATCGATCGCCTTGGTGTGTGTCGGCCTGACCGTGCTGTCGTCGGCTTCAGAAAGCCACGCCCAAGCGCCGGGCGGCCGACTGGGCGGAGGATCGGCGGGTGCGACCAATTCGCCGTACCAACAGCGACTCTCGCCCTACCTGGACCTGCTCCGCAGCGACAACAGCATCCTCAGTCCGTATCACTCGTTCGTGCAGCCGCGGCAACAGTTTCGCCAGAACCAGACCCGGCAGTTCCAACAACTGCAAAAGCTCCAGCGCGCCTTCGAGCGATCCGCGACAGGCGCGTCAGCCCCATCGGAACGGACACAGACCGGACGTGGCGGGACGTTCAACAACTACTTGCACTACTATCAATTTAATTCCGCCTCTCGTCGTTGATCGATCGCAAGTGCCAGCAACACGAACGCGACTGCCGATCGGCAGGCTGCCCACATCCTCCCCCCATCCACAGCAATCAACAACGTGAACTACGCCGTCCGACCTCTGCAACGCTTCGCACTCGCGGTGCTATCGGTGTGCGCGCTGGCAAGCACCGGGTGTCAGCTGATGCACGTTGCTGGCGACCCGATCGGATTGTCGTCGATGGTGGAAACGAACTGCGATTCCGAGGGCGCGGTCGCCTTCGTGCCACGCGAGCTGGACAAAGTGACGGTGCCGATGTATCGCATCGAACCGCCGGACATCCTGACGATCGACGTCCAACAAAACGTGTCGCAAGAACAACATGCGCTGCAACCCGGTGACTTGGTCACGATCAGCGTCAGCGGGACGTTCCCCGGCGAACCGATCGACGGCGAATACCAGGTCGACCTGGGTGGCGTGATTCAACTGGGATTCAGTTATGGGGCGGTCGAGGTCGCCGGACTCGGGGTCGACCAGGCGACGCGTCACATCGAAGCCCACTTGAAGACCCAGCTGCAACAACCCGGCGTCTCGATGTCGCTGATCGGCGTGGCGGGGATCCAGCCGATCGCCGGAGAACACTTGGTGGGTCCCGACGGCACGGTGACGCTCGGCCAATACGGTTCGGTCCGACTGGCCGGATTGACGTTGGACGAGGCCCGTCATGCGATCGCCGCACAAATGGCGACCGAATTCAGCGATCCCAAAGTCTCGGTGTCCGTCTATGCCTACAACAGCAAGGCCGTTTATGTGGTCACGCAAGGCGGCGGCATGGGGGACGAATTGGTCCGTCTGCCGTACACCGGCAATGAGACCGTGATCGACGCGCTGAGCCAGATCAACGGCACCAGCTACGTCTCGTCCAGCCGGATGTGGGTCGCCCGACCGAATCGCGAGCAGGGCACCAGCGTGATGCTGCCGATCGATTGGGAGGGGATCACGCAAATGGCTGATGTCACCACGAATTACCAACTCCTGCCCGGCGACCGCATCTTCATCGCGCACAACAAGTTGGTCGCCATCGATTCGGCGATCGCGAAGTTCACGTCGCCGCTGGAGCGGATTTTGGGCTTCACTTTACTGGGCACCGGGACGGCCTCGCGGTTGTCCGGCAAAGTGCTTGACAAGACCAGCGGAGGCGTCGGGTTCGGCCAATAGCCCGGCACAAGACAGATGCAGCATCGCCTCACATCAACGACACACAAAACAACGGCGATCGCCGCGATCGCCGCGATCGGCCGGCTCGTCCTGGCCGGCGTCCTGTTGACGCTGGCCGGTTGCCAGTCAGGGCGGCTTCGCCAAAAAGCCGGGGTCGTCACGCCCGCGGCCTACGATTCGATCGTCAACAACGCCGGGTATCGCGAAACCAATTGGACCGCCCTGGATCCTTGTGACCCGTGGCAATCGCCGCCGCACTACGAGCAGGTCGAAGAAGAATGGTATCTGAACGAAAGTGGCCAAGTGTTCCCCGGCCCGATCGAACAGACCAGCCACGAAGTCCCCGTCGAGATGGCGAACATTGACCTGGGGTCCGTCGCCCCGGAAATCGAAGCCGCCTCATCGGCACCGGCCGAACCGGGCAAGTGGTACGAAATCGAATCCGAGTCCGGCGACGAAGACCAACTCGAACAAGTCGAAATCGAGTATCTGCGTTAGCAACGTGGGATAGGCTTCCAGCCTGTCAATTCATCAATCGAAAATCCACGCCTGGCAAGGAAGCAACAAGCGAGATGGCAACGGCGGTTTTCAACACCACCGATCACGGCACAGTGCCCCGCATCGACACCGACGTCGATGACCGCCACGGCTGGGGGTTTGCGCTGTTGCTGGCCACCACGGCGACGTTGTTTGTGCGTCCGGCCGACTTGATTCCTGCCCTGGACAAATGGCCGATCTATCAATTCTTGATCGTGGCCTGCATGATCGTGTCGGCGCGGGCCTGTCTGAACCAGCTCAGCCACGCCAAGTTGATCGAACGCCCGATCACCGCATCGCTGTTGGCCTTGCTGCTGGCGGTTGCCATGTCGCATCTTTCGCACGGCTTTCTCTGGGCGGCCAGGATGTCGACCTATGAAGTCGGCAAGTTGATCGCGCTCTATGCCTTGATCACCGGCCTGGTCAACACTCCATCACGCTTGGCGTTTTTTGTCCGCTGGTTGACGATCACCATCACGACCATGGCGACGCTGGTCCTGCTGGATAGTTTTGGAATCATCTCCATCGCCGCACTCGAATCGATCGAAGACCGGGGCGTGATTCAGGACGGAATGGCCGAGCGTGTCGAGCGGATTCGTGGAACGGGGATCTTTCAAGACCCCAATGACTTGGGGCTGATCCTGGTCACCGGACTCGTGTTCTGTGCCTCCTTCTTCACCAAACCCGAAAGGGGATGGGTCCGCTATGGCTGGCTGATCCCTGCCGCGGTGCTGCTGGCCGCACTCGCGATGACCCATTCGCGCGGTGCACTGCTGTCATTGATTTGTGCCATTTCCACCGGGCTGTGCTACTTTCGCGGAGGCAAATTCGGCGCGTTGGCACTTCCCGTCCTCTCATTGATGGCCCTCGCATTCTCCAGTCGGATGTCGGACTTTAGCGCCGTCAATCAAGGGACCGGACAGGATCGAATTCAAATTTGGTCGGACAGCATGGGCGTCTGGCGACAATACCCGCTGTTCGGATTGGGCGAAGGATTGATCGTCGATGAAATCGGCGTCGTCACGCACAACTCGTTCCTGCACTGTTTTGCTGAATTGGGCTTCTTCGGCGGCACCGCGTTCGTCGCCTGCTTTTTAGCCGCCGGGATCGGTCTCTGGTCTTGGCGCCGCCGGCGATCGAGTCGGATCGCCGGCCCGAGGTCGACCGACGAACACGCCCGGTTGTGCGGATTCCTGTTTGCCGCCTTGATGGGTTGCGTCGCCGCCATGCTGACGATCTCGCGACAGTTCGTCGCGCCGACGTACTTGATTCTGGGGCTCGTTGCCGCCGCGACGAATATGCCGTTGGACGCAACATCCCACGGTGGTGCCGTCGGCATGCGAATCGGCAACCGGTTCATCATGCTTTCGCTGCTGGCCGGTGCGGCATCGTTGTTGGTGTTTTACGTGATCATTCGCCTGTTGGTCCGCTGGTAAAAGCTGTCCGCTGGTGATTCTGTGCAGGGTGAATAATCAATCATTGACTTCTATGGTTAGTTTCCGCGTCCTTTCCCGCAACATCTTGAGCAATTGGATGGCGTACGTCGTCCAAGTGGCGATCACGTTTTTCCTGACGCCTTTCGTGCTGCACCAGATCGGTGACGCACGCTACGGCGTATGGACGATCGTGATCAGCATCACCGGTTACTATGGGGTGCTGGACTTGGGATTGCGAGCCGGGATGACGCAGTACATCACGCGGTATTTTTCCAAGGGCGATTTTGAACGCATGAATCGCGCCGCCAGCAGCGGGTTTACGTTGCACTTGGGTTGCGCCGCTTGTGCGCTGGTGGTCACGCTGGCGACGGCCGTGGTCGCGCCGCTCTGTTTTTCGTTTCCGCCCGAGGTCCAGGCGGAATCGGTTTGGTGCGTTTTGATTCTGGGGTGTTCGACCGCGATCCAGTTGCTGTTGTTTCCCTTTTCGGTCGCCTTGACCGCGCGGCAGCGTTTCGACCTGATCACCGCCGCCAGTCTGTTCAGCCGGATCGTGTCGGCCACCGCCACGGTGCTGTTGTTGCTTTCCGGATACGGACTGATCGGTGTCTGTGCGGCCGGTGCGGCGGGAAATCTGCTCGATTACGCACTTCGTTGGGCGATCGGAAGGAGAGTCCTTCCCGAACTGGCGATCTCGTTGCGTCTGGCCAGCTGGGACAGTTGCCGCGAATGCATGACGTTCGGTTTTTGGAGCGCGCTGTTGGCGGTCAGCCATCTGGTCATCAGCTTTTCCGACGCACTGGTGATCGGGCTTTTCATGCCGGTCTCGGCGATCGCCTACTTTGCCCTGGCCAACAACCTGATGAAGTACTTTGCGAACATCTTTGTTCCCGTCAGCCAGGTCTTCTACCCGGCGGCGACGGACTTGGACGCGCACGATGACTTGCGCGGTCTGCAAGCGATGTACCTGAAGGGAACCCGGATGTTGTCGCTGGTCGCAATCAGCGCGGCGTTGATCACCGGTCTGTGGGCCAGCGACTTTTACCGTTTATGGGTCGGCGATCGATACGTCCACACCGACTCGTACCACTCGGTCGCACTGCTGTTTCAGATTCTGCTGGTCGGAGCGTTGTTCACCGCAGGCACCGGGATCGGATCCAAGATCCTGCTGGGCCGGCGCAGATTCAAAGGGTTGACCTGGTTGATGCTGGTCGAGGGGGCGTTGAATCTGTTGATCAGTGTCGCGTTGATCCGGCCGTTGGGGCTGTTGGGTGTGGCGATCGGAACGACGTTGCCGGCCGTCCTGTGCCGCGGCATCGCGCACCCGATCATCGTCTGCGGCAACCTGCAACTCCGCTTCAAAGACTACAGCCGGCAAATTCTCTGGCCGGCCGTCATCGTCGCCGGCGTGCTGACGCCGATGGTGGCGGCGGTCCACCACGTCACGGCAAAAAGCAACTGGACCGAAATGGTGTTCGGGGGAATCCTGGCCACGGCGATCGCCGCGGTCATGATCGGTGGATTTGGCCTCAATACGTCCGATCGACAGCGCTACCTTTTCCCGACCCTCCGACGGATCGCCAGAATCCGCGGCGTCTTGGAGGCGAAACCTTGAACCCGTTTTCCCGCGATCGTCACTTGCCCCACGGCAGCGAAAGGAATCCCCACCGATGAGTACATTTACAGCAACCTGCCGACGGATCACGCGAGCACCGCGAACGCTGGTGTCCCGCGTGATGGCCGGTCGACGGTCTGTCGCGATCAAACGTGACCAGTGGTTTGTCGACTATCACTCCGATCCCGCTCGACAGGTGGTCGGATTGCGTGACAAAACCGACCAGCGGTTGAAATTATTTCGTGCCGAAGACATCGCGGGCAAACGTGTGTTGGACGCCGGGTGCAACATGGGCGCGATCGTCAACCACTGCGTGAAACTGGGGGCCCACCGAGTCATCGGATTGGACTTTGACGGCGCCGCGGTCGATCGTGCGCGGGGGCTGTACAGCGGTCCGACGACCGCGTTCCGATGTGACGACTTGGACAATCCCCTGGCCGCACTCGAGCCGCATGACACCGTCATGTTCCTTTCCGTCTATGGAACGAAAGAACTGGAAGACCGCAATTCCATCCTCAGCCGATTGGCCGGGTTGTCACGCGTCATGTATTTCGAGGGGCATCATGGCGATGACCCGCGTCAATGCGCCTGGGTGTTGCTGAAATACGGTGGGTTTCAAACGATCGAATTCTTGGGGTTTACCAACGATGAACTGCGTGAAGACTCCATCGGACGTCCGTTCTTTCGATGTGATCGTGTCGCACGCGACGTGACGTGGGTGCCGGAGTGGGTCGAGAAACACACTCGCGGTGATTCGGAATTCCGGATGGCGGTGGTCGGTCGATCCGGCGCGGGCAAGTCCTTCCTGGCGAATCAATGGTCCGGTGACAGTCGCTTTGACGGCGTCACGATTCTGGACGACGTCAACGATCGGGATCTGATCGCATCGACCCGACGTCTGGTGCTGCTGGACTATCGCGCCGCCACGTACATCGATCAAATCGACACGCTTGTCTTCTTGGATGTCGACGAGAACACTCGACTGGCACGTTTCGACGGGGATCCTGTTCGACAAGACGAATACAACGCGTTGCTGCGCACGCCGCCGGTGCAAGCGAACTTTTTGAGCTTCTTTCGAATCGAGGCGAGGGCATGATGGCTAGCAACCCGGCCGGGCTCACCGGTCGCACGATGTCTGCGTTCGTTCCGCCACGCACCCGACGCACGGGTTTCGGTCGGGTGTCGGTGATCATCCCGACGTACAACTGCGCCCGATACATCGCCGGCGCGCTGCAATCGGTTGCGACCCAAGCCTATGCCGACTTGGAAATCGTTGTCGTGGACGACGGTTCCAACGATGACACCTCCGCTGCGGTCGACCAGTCCGGTGTGCCATGCACGTACTTGATGAACCAGCGGTCGAAGGGCCCGGCGGGAGCCCGCAACCAAGGGATACAACATAGCGACGGTGACTACATCGCGTTCTTGGATGCCGACGATGCTTGGCTGCCGAACAAATTGAATCTCCAACTCGCTGCTTTGCAGGCCGACCGGCACTTGGTCGCCGTCGGTGGGGTGATGATCCCTTGGGACGACACCTCGCCGTCGATCGCCATCCCCGCGGCGGTTCGTTGCTACAGCTTTGACGAAATGATCCTGCGCAATCGCTTGGGCACACCGACGGTCGTCTGTCGTCGCGATGCGCTCACGGCGGTCGGCTTGTTTGACGAACAGCTGAACATCTCCGAGGACTACGACCTGTGGCTACGTCTGAGCCGAGTCGGGGCGGTCGGCCGAATCGAAACGCCGCTGGCCCGGTACCGCCAGCGGCCTGATGGCATCAGTGCCGGAAATCGTGACCGCACCTTCGCGCTGGACATGCAATTCGCCCGCTCGTTGCCCGGGCGATACGCCGATGTTCCGGGGATCGGGCGTCTGGTCCAACGCGGGCTCTCGGCGAGGGAGCTGGAACGGGCGATCGAATTGTGCGACGTGGAACGGCGATATTGGAAAGCGTTCTGTGCGACCGTCCGCTCGATCCGCCGTTGGCCTTGGACGAATCCGCTCGGCCAGCAACGTCCCCTGACGCGTCTGCGGCGCGTTCGTCGCATCATGCTGGATGCCGTGCAGACGTGGCGATTGTCAGCAGCAAACCGGTCCCATGCTTACGCGGCACAGGAGATCGATCGGTGAAAGAATCACATCCCAGCGGCACGCCGACCTACATCACCGAATTGGACGCATTGCGGGGGATCGCCGCGATCGCCGTTTTGTGCTGTCATCTTCCCCGCGGATTCTGGTTCGGTGCGACGGGCGTGGATCTGTTCTTCGTCCTTTCGGGGTTCTTGATCACCGGCATCATTCAGCGAAACCTCGATCAACCGCGATTTTTGCGGGCGTTCTATTGGCGCCGAAGCCTGCGGATTTTGCCACTGTATTACTTGGTGATCCTGATGGCCTATGCCGTCAATCTGATCCGCGCGACGCCGGCGGACACATCGGGAATCGCCTATTACCTGGTCTATCTTCAAAACATCCATCAGTATTGGGGCGCCGAAACACCACCGGTGGACCTTGGTCTGGGACATACGTGGACCTTGGCGATCGAGGAACAGTTCTACCTGTTTTGGCCGGCAGCGTTGCTACTGATACGCGGGCGTGCAAAGTATTGGCTTGCCGGTGTGCTGGTCGTGTTGCCGATCGCGTTGCGTGTCCAGGGGTTACCCAAAACGGTGCTATTCGGCCACACCGACAGCCTGGCCATGGGGGCGCTGTTGGCGTGGATCATGCACCGAACCCGGTCCATCGGGCGCGAGCGTCAGGCGGTCTGCTACGCGTCGATCGCAGTGACGTGCTTCGCCAGCTATTGGGCACTGTATTGGATTCTTTGTTCCAGAAACCCGACACTGACCGGTGGAGAGTACCTGCAATTGTCGCTGCCGGTCGCCATCATCAGCCTCGCCTATCTGGGCGTTATCGGGCTGTTCGTCTCGATGACCGGCAGCCGTTTGCTGTCGCCGTTTCGCAACAAGGTTTTGGTCGGCCTGGGGACGATCAGTTACGGACTGTACCTGTACCACCTGGTGCTGTACGAGAACTTGGACACGCTGGTGAAATTCCGCTGGAAGATGGGCGACCCCTGGTGGCTGGACGTGAGCAAGCTGATCGTCTCACTGGTCGTTGCCGCGCTGTCATGGCGGTTCTTTGAGCAACCCATTCTGCGGCTGAAAGATCGCTTCCGCTACAACGACGATGCGGTCGTCGTCGCCGATCAACGGGCGCCGTCACTGGCGACCGCGGGAGCTCCGGTCCATGAATAAGATCTGCATTGCATCATCGGGATTGGGACACGTCGCGCGGGGGATCGAAGCCTGGGCCGACGATTTGGCAAGCGCGCTGGCCGCCCGCGGTGAAGACGTCATCCTGTGCAAGGGAGCCGGCGAACCCCAACGTGACATCGATCGCGTCGTCCCCTGCTGGACCCGCGACGCCGTCAAGACGCGTTTGCTGTTGCGGTCTCTGCCCGCGGCACTCGGTTGGCGGATCGGTATGGGCAGCGGCTACGCGGTCGAACAGACCACGTTTGCCCGCAATCTGATCAAAGTGCTGCGAGCGGAAGACGTTGATGTGCTGCACGTCCAAGACCCCTTTGTCGCACTGCAGGTGCAAAAGGCTCATCGCCGCGGCCGCATCACGACGCGAACCATCCTGGCCCACGGGACGGAAGAACCGCTCGATTTTCAGCGGCAGATCACCTACCTGCAACACCTCGCCCCCTGGCACCACGGGCAAGCCCGCGACGCCGGATTGGATCGAGACGGCTGGACGACGATCCCCAACTTTATCGATACCGATCACTTTCGCCCGGGCAGCAATGCTGCACTGCGCAACGAGCTCGGTATCCCCCGAGACGCGCTCGTCGTGTTGGTCGCCGCCGCGATCAAGCGAAAACACAAACGCATCGACTATGTGGTCAACGAATTTCGCACGCTGCTGGATCGACATCCCGATTTGCCGGCTTGGCTGGTTGTGGCCGGAGGTCGGGAACCGGAGACCGACGCCCTGATCGCGATGGCAAACGAAACGTTAGGAGACCGTGTTCGATTCCTGGTTCGATTTCCCCGAACCCGGATGGCCGATCTGTATCGCGCGGCCGACGTGTTTTCGCTCGGCAGCCTGAAAGAGATGATGCCGATTGCGTTATTGGAAGCCACCGCCAGCGGGCTGCCCTGTCTGGTTCATCGGCACCCCGTGATGCAATGGATGATCGGTGCCGGTGGTCGAGCGATTGATCTATCCCTCCCGGGGAATTTGGCCAGCGCTTGGGCGGAATGGTTGACCGATCCCGGTGAATCCCAGCGGATCGGTCGGGCCGCGCGACAACATTGCTGCGATCACTTCAGCACTGACGTGGTGGTCGACCAAATCATGCATTACTACCGTCGGGTCGGCGATGGCAGGAGGCGGGCCGCATGAACATTCCCACCGTCAGCGTCGTGATCCCGGCCTACAACGCCGCGGCAACCATCGCCCGTGCGATCGACAGTTGCCTGGCACAAACCGTCCCGGTATCGCAAGTCATCGTGGTCGATGACGGCAGCCGTGACGGTCTTGCCGACATCGTCCAGCAGTACGCCCCGCCGGTTGTGTTGATCCGGCAAACCAATTCGCGAACCGCCGCCGCCCGCAACCGGGGTCTGGACGCGGCGACCGGCGACTTCATCGGTTTCCTTGACGCCGATGATCATTGGGAACCGAACAAGATTGAGCGTCAACTGGCGATCTTCACGGCGCATCAGCAGGTCAACGTGGTCGCCGGCAGGTTCTACTGCGAAACGCCCGGTCAATCGAGGGAATTGAACCCCTGCAAATCCGAACAGTGGTACGACCGACCGATCCGAGCCACAGGGTCCGACGCCTTCATGGTCGGGACGTTGCACTGGACCGGGACGGTGCTGGTTCGGCGTGCGGCGATCGAAAAACTGCGTTTCGTTTCAGGGTTGGAACCTGCCGAGGATCGCGACATGTGGATTCGTCTGGCGGCCGCTAACACGGTGTTCTTGGATTCACAACCGTTGGCGACCGCCGTACTGGAACCCGGCAGCCTGTCGCGCGGCAGCATCGAAGTCGATTGCACCAAGATGCTGGAAGTCATCGACCGCCACGCCGTGCTGCTCGGCCTTGCGTCGCGGTTGTTCTGGACCTCGTACGTTCGTTATCGCTGGGCCGCGATGGATCCCTCGCCGTCGACGGCGCTTCCCATGCTGATGCGGTCGGTGCTCGGCTGGCCGTTGCCGTTTGCGGGGATGCCCGCCATGAAACGCTTGGGCCGATTGAAGCGACTGGTCGTCTTGTTGCGGCAATCGATGTTGCATCGCAACCAACCCGAAGGAGCGGCATGATGCGTGAACAGCTCAAGACAGTGGCGCGATGGTTGTTGCAATGTCATTTGCCGGTGACAAACGTCAACCGCCCGGTCGTCGCAGGGTTGTACCGGTTGCACGTCGCCGCGCGAGAGTCGATCGCTTGGGCGACTCGGTTCTTCTGGTACGAACCGCTGTTTCGCGGTCAATGCGAAACCGTCGGGCAGCGATTTCGGATGGAACAACTGCCCTATCTGGTCGGTCGCGGAACCTTGTCCATCGGCGACGATGTCAGGTTGTCGGGAAAGTCCTCGTTCGCCTTCAGTTCACGGCACGTCGCTTCACCGGAGCTGACGATCGGAAGCGGGACGTTCATCGGTCACAACTGCGCGTTCGTAATCGGACGCGAGATCCGCATCGGTAACCATTGCCTGATCGCCGGCGGTGTGCGCGTCAGCGATTTTGATGGCCACCCCATCAACGCGGTCGATCGGCGGAACGGGTTGACCACACCGTCAAGCGAAGTGGCGGCCGTTTCGATCGGTCATGACGTCTGGATCGGGCACGGCGCGATGGTGTTGAAAGGTGTTCGAATCGGCGATCGCGCCATCGTGGGGGCGCGGTCGGTTGTGACCAAAGATGTTCCCGATGACACGATCGTGGCCGGCAATCCGGCGCGCGTGGTCAAGTCGCTTGCCCCGGCCGCGGTTTCCTTGTTCAGCGAGGAGGCCGCATGAACGCCCGACACGTCGTTCACATCTCGCTGGGGACTCAGGTCGGCGGGATGGAAAAACTGCTCGTCGAATTCGCCCGCTTCACCGACCGTTCCCGGTACCGGTTGAGCTTCGTCTCGCTTCAGCGGCGGGGCGAACTGGCGGCGGAAATTGAATCGCATCGCTGGCCGGTGATCGCAATGAACAAGGCCGAAGGGCTGAAACCCGCCCTGGTCGGACGGCTGGCCAAAACGCTGCGCCGCATGGTGCCCGATGTCGTTCACACTCACAACACCGCGGCTTATGTCTACGGCGTCGCCGCGGCGCGGCTGGCCGGTGTGCCGCGTGTCATCCATACGCGACACGGCCAACGCTTCGAATCCTCGCGACGACAAACGACACTTTTTCGCGGTCTGTCGCGATGGGTCGACCGGGTGGTCAGCGTGTCCAGCGACGGCGCCCGATTGTCGGTCGACGAAGGCATCGCGGCCGACAAAACGGTCACGATTTTTAACGGTGTTGACCTGGATCGGTTTGCGATGGTCCATCAACGACCCCGCGGACGGGCCGTCGTCGTGGCCCGGCTGAGCCCCGAAAAAGACGTCGCCTCACTGATTCACGCGATCCGAGTCGCCAAACAAAATGGACGCCGACTGGAATTGGACATCATCGGTGACGGCAGCGAGCGGCCCCATTTGGAATCGCTGACGCAATCGTTTCATCTGTGTGATCAAATTCGATTCCACGGCATCCGCGACGACATCCCCGTGGTGCTCGCCCAGGCATCCATGTTCGTCTTGCCCTCGGTCACCGAAGGGATTTCGTTGACGCTGTTGGAAGCGATGGCGACCGGATTGCCGGTCGTGGCCTGTGATGTCGGAGGCAACCCCGAAGTCGTCGCCGACGGCCGGACGGGAATCCTGGTGCCCCCCCGTGACCCCGCGGCCCTTGCCGGCGCGATCCGACGGCTGGACGAAGACCGAGATTTGGCCCGGCGATTTGGCAGCGAAGGACGCGCCCGCGTCGAGTCCAAATTCTGTGTCCGCAAGATGGTGCACGCCTACCAGCAACTCTATTCCGCCGAGGCAGCGTGATGATCGATTGGGCCTATCAAAACGTCATCATTCGCGGGTTCGAATCGGGGCTGAAGCGTCGCAAGACGTTCCCGTATTGGCGCGAACTGGAATCGAGCCAGTGGCGGTCGCGGCGAGACATCGAATCCTTGCAAGTCCGCCGGCTGCGCGTGTTGCTGAACTACTGCAACACGTACTGCCGTTGGTATCGTGATCGTTGGGCCCAGCACGGGATCGACGTCCATGGCATCTCATCGCTCGCTGATTTGCGAGCGTTTCCGATCACGACCCGCGCCATGATGCGCGACAATGCGGCCGACATCCGCTCGTCCCAAAACGGCATCGGATTTGTGTCCAAGGCGACCGGAGGATCCAGCGGTGCCCCGCTGCGGTTCTTGATCGAACGGGACGCCAACGATCGTCGCGTGGCGGCGGCGTTTCGCGGTTACGGCTGGGCCGGAGCGTCACCGGGGACTCGGCAGTCCCATCTGTGGGGAGTCAATTTGAACCCGATGTCGATGCGGCGGAGGATGAAGGAGCATTTCTACGCCCGCCTCCTGTATCGCCGCGACCTCTTGAACAGCTTTCAGATGTCGGATTCCAACGCCGGCGGCTACGTCGAACGTCTGAACCGGTTTCGCCCCAAAGTCCTGGTGGCGTACGCCAATCCCCTGTTCGTCTTGGCCAGGGCCATCGATGAACGCGGCATTTCGGTTCACCGCCCGGAGTCCATCATCGTCGGATCGGAAAAACTGTACGAACACCAACGGGCATTGATTGAGCGTGTCTTCGGATCCCCTGTCTATGAAACCTACGGTTCGCGCGAATTCACGCTGATCGCGGCCGAGTGCGATCACCACCAAGGGTTACATGTGACGAGCGAGAACATGATCGTCGAAGTGGTCGACGACCAGGGCAACGCGGTCGCACCCGGCGAAGAAGGTCAAATCCTGGTCACCGATCTGTACAACACGGCGATGCCGTTCGTCCGTTACGCGATCGGCGATCGTGCGGTGGCAGCCGCCGGCGACTGCTCCTGTGGCCGTGGTTTGCCTTTGTTGGAAAAAATTGTCGGCCGGCAAATGGATGTGCTGCGATTGCCCGACGGCCGCAACCTGCCCGGGGCGTTCTTTCCACATCTGATCAAAGACATCTCGTCGGTTCGCCAATTCCAAGCCGTCCAAACCCAGCCGGACAGGATCCAGTTGAAGTTGGTCGTCGATGAAAGCTGGAACGCCGATGACGGCGCCGAGCTGAGGCGGCGGATCATCAACACCATCGGTGAATCGTCCCAGTTGGAAATCCGGCGGGTCGATCGAATCGACTTGACGGCCGCGGGAAAACTGAGGGTCGTTGTTGCCTACCCCGATCATCGCACCGTCCGTCAACCCAGGATTGCGGGATGAGACGCGCGACGCTGATTCTAGCGATCCTGTATTTGTTGTTGCTGGTCATCGGCGCCGCGTTGATGCACACGCGTCTGAATTCGTATTGGTTGATCACCGTCTTTCTGTTCTCTCCGCGCTGGGTCGTTGCGTTGCCGCTGTTGTTGCTCGTCCCGCTGACACTGGTGTTTCGACGGCGATTGGCTCCCGTCTACTTGATCCACGTCGGTTTGGTCCTGTTTCCGATCCTCGACTTTCAACTCCCGCGTTTCGCCCCGGCGTCCTCGGAGGTGAGACCAACCCTGCGTGTGCTGACCTGCAACGTCGGCGGCGGCACGCTGGATGATCGCCGCCTGATCGAACTGCTTCGCGACCACGAAATCGACGTGATGATGCTGCAGGAATGCACCCAAGCGGTAGCCGATCCGCTGTTTGAACAACTCGGTTGGAACCGCCGACAACTGCACCATGTCGTCATCGCAAGCCCGCTGGAGTTGAGCCGGCCGCGTGTGCTGGGCCGGCAGCCGCGGAACAATTTTCATGCCGTGGCGGCCATCGGGTGCCAACTGACCCTGCCGCAAGGTGAACGCGTTCAACTGGCGTCGATCCACCTGCCCACCTTCCGCCCGGCACTGGAAAAGATTCAACACTTTGATTTCCAGCGCGGCCCAGAAGCCATCGACCGACTGGGCCAGACGCGGCGCGGCATCGCAAAGCAGGTCGCCGAAGCGGTCGGCGACGTCGATCTGCCCACAATGCTCGCAGGCGATTTCAACGTTCCGGTCGAAAGCGTTTTTTATCGCGATTACTGGGGCGAGTATCAAAACGCGTTTTCGATCGCCGGAGGCGGACTGGGTTACACCAAGTACACCCGTTTGCACGGAATCCGAATCGATCACATCCTGGCCGATCAGAATTGGGACGTCTTGGCCGCCCACGTCGGGCCCGATCTGGGCGGTGACCACCGACCGGTGATCGCGGAATTTGCCAGGAGGTCTTCCCAATGAACATTCTGTACATCGCGACGACCTATCCGACGCCGACCAGCCCGCGGCAGGGGATGTTCAATCGCAACTTGGTGGACGCTCTACGCCAACGCCATGACGTGCGAGTGATCGCACCCGTTCCGTGGGTCCAGCGGCTGCGACCGCTCGGCTCGGGCAGCGTGCACCATCAATCACCACACGATTTTCATCCCACTTACGTCTACCCGCCGAAATTGATGCGGAGTCGCTATGACGATTTCTATTGGCAATCGATCTTACCCGCACTCAAGCAGATCGAAGCATCCTTCACACCGGATTTGGTGATGGGCTATTGGCTGCATCCCGATGGCCGCGCAGCCGAGCGTGCTGCGTTGCACTTCAAGTCACCGTGCGTCGTCTTTTCCGGCGGAAGCGACTTGCGGCTCCTGCCTCGCAACTCCGCTCGGCGGCACGCGATCCGAAAGGTTTTGGCCGACGCCGATCGATTGGTCGTGGTCAGCCGTGACTTGGCGGCCAGGGCGATCAATCTGGGCATGCCGGCCGACAAGATTGACGTGGTTTATCGCGGTGTCGACCAACATTGTTTTCATCCGCGTCCTCGCCGCGATGCCCGTGCCGCGTGCGGTCTACCCGATGACGGGATCGCACTGATGTGGTCCGGCCGATTGGAACCGGTCAAAAACCCGACACTACTGTTCCGCGCCGCCCAACGCTGGCGACAGCGATGGGGCGACCGGCTGAAAATCATGATCGCCGGTGATGGTTCAATGCGGAAAGACCTGATCAAGCTTCGCTCACAACTGAACTTGGATTCGTGCGTGCGATTCGAAGGGAATCTCAGCCAGCAAGAACTGGCCGTTCGCTACAACGCGGCCGATGTGATGGTTTTGACCAGCCACAGCGAAGGCGTTCCGAACGTGTTGCTGGAATCCATCGCATGCGACGTGCCCTTTGTTGCGACCGACGTCGGCGGTGTGTCCGAAATTGCGACTCCAGGCATCGACCGACTCGTTCCCGACAACGACCTGGACCGGTTGGTCGACGCCGTCGTGCGACAGGCTGAGCAACCGGTCGAGTCTCCGTCGCAATTCCCGCGGGCGTTTGTGCCCGACGGGTTGCCGCAGATGGCGGCACGCTTCGAAGCGGTCTTTCGGCGGACGCTGGCAGTTTGGAATTCAAAACTCGGCAAGGCGGGATGATGGCTTGCGATCCACGACGCCTGCTTTTGATCAGCTATGCCTACCCTCCCGTGGGCGGCGGCGGTGTTCAACGCAGCGTGAAATTTGCCAAGTACCTGCCCCAGTACCAGTGGCGGCCGACGGTGCTGACCGCGGCCGATCCCTCGGTGCCGGTCCGCGATAGCGATTTGTCGATGGAACTGGATCCGGAAACAACCGTGCTGCGCGCCCGGACGTTCGAACCGTCATATCGAACGAAGCAGAAACTGATCGCGACGCAGCCTTCGTCTTCGTTTTCGCCGAAGCAATGGATCAGGCAATCTGCCCGCAAGGCGGCAATGGCGTTGCTGCAACCCGACCCACAAGTCCTTTGGAACCCGTCCGCGTCACGACTGGCGACGCGGACGCTTCGCGGCATCCCGCACGACGCGGTGTATGTGACCGGTCCACCGTTTTCCTCCTTCTTGCTCGGCCGGACGCTCAAGCGTCGCTTCGGATTGCCGCTGGTCTTGGATTTTCGCGACGAATGGCTGCTGGCCATTCGTCACTTCGAAAACCACCAACGTTCGGTGATCGCAATCCGTCGACAACGGAAAATGTTGGACAAGGTCTTGCGGGCGGCCGACGCGGTGGTGGCAACGACGCAATCGAGTGCGAACGAACTCGCACGCCAGATCGACGCTTCCGGCGGGCAGGCTTCGGTGCACTGCATCTACAACGGCTACGACCAAGACGACTTGACCGGACTGCCATCCGCGCCGCCGATCTCGGAGCGGTTGCGGATCGTCTACACCGGCACGCTCTGGAAGCTGACGGACATTTCGCCGATCGTTGACGCGCTACTTCGACTGTCCACGACGGATCCCGATTCGGCCGCGCGGATCGATTTGATCATCGCCGGCAGGCGCACGCCGCATCAAGACGCGATCGTCGGAAAGCTTGATCCGACGCGCGTCAATGTCCAGCGACACGACTACCTGCCGCACGGCAAGTCGCTTGAACTGGCCGCTTCGGCCGACGTGTTGTTGTTGCTGTTGGCCGACGAACCGGGCGCCGAGCGTGTCGTGCCGGCCAAACTGTTCGAATACCTGGCACTCAAGCGACCGATCTTGGCCGTTTGCGGCGACGGGGAAACGGCCTCGTTGGTTGGTCAGCACAGACACACGTTTCGGTTTTCACCCACTCAGACCGACGGCATCGCCGGTTGCCTGATCAAGCTGTTCGACCAGCGGCCGTCGGTCGTCGACGGGACCTGCCTGGACCAATTCTCGCGCCGCCGACAGGCCGGCCAACTGGCAGGCATCATGGATTCGGTCTGCCGATGAGGTTGATCCCTCACGTGATCCCCGCAGATAGGGCGACGAAAACGGCCCCCAAATGTCGACCCTAAAGGGGTTTCGACGATTGCCGTCGCGTCGTGGCCTCGCTCCGGATCCGTGTAGTGCATGCTGTTCTTGTTACCATCTTGTCGGGCTCCCTCGTGGGGCTGTTCTACGCCTACCTGGGTTACCCGCTTCTGATCGCCGTGCTGGCCCGTGTGTTCGGACGCGATGAATCCCCGGTCGCCGCGGCACGGCGCCAGGATTTGCCCGAAGTCACGGTGCTGATCGCGGCCCACAACGCCGCGAACTATCTGACCGAACGCATCGAAAACATTCTCGCGTGCGACTATCCGCCCGAGCGATTGAACATCCTGGTCGCCTCCGACGGAAGCACCGATCAAACCGGACGCGTCGTGTCGGAATTCAACGACAGCCGGATCAAGGTGATCTCATTCAAGACCCGCCGCGGCAAGGCGGCCACGTTGATCGACGCCGTCGGATCGGTCGCCAGCCCCGTGGTCATCTTTACCGATGCGACCACGCGGTTCGACAAGCATTCGGTGCGACGACTGGCGCGACATTTTGCGGACCGGCACGTCGGCTTGGTCGCCGGAAAGGTCACGATGATCGACGAGCACGGATCGGCCAGCGAATCGCTGTACTGGAAACTGGAAAACAAGATCCGTGCCTGCGAAGCACGCCTGGGAATCACGCTGGGGGCCAGCGGTGCGATCTATGCCATTTCGCGATCCATGTTCGTTGCCCCATCGCGTCCCACCATCAACGACGACATGGTGCTGCCGATGTTGGTCCGGATGACGCATCCGTGTCGGCTGGTGTTTGACCCGACGGCTCAAGCGTATTCATCCAGCACCGGTGGGATCCGGGCTGAGTTTTCACGTCGTCAACGCATCGGTCTGGGAGCGATGCAGTGCCTGGCGGTACTGCGTGGTTTGCTGCGTTGGAAGAATCGTGGCCAAGCGGCCGCCTTTGTCTCGCACAAGCTGCTCCGCTGGGCCGGCCCGTTCTTGTTGATCGCGGCTTTCGTCAGCAATCTCTGCCTGGCCACCACACCGATCTATCAGACGCTGGTGGTGCTGCAAGTGCTGGCCTATGTCGCGGCCGGCTACGGCGTCGTCGCTTCCGGTCGCAGCCTTGCGGCGCGATTGGCGCGTGCCGCGACGTCATTCGTGGTCATGAATGCCGCGATCGGCGTCGGGATTTGCCGCTGGTTGGCCGGTCATGATACAGTGATCTGGAACCCGACCCAGCGACCGAGTTGGAGCCACATCCCGGCGACATCTGAAATGGTTCCTACCACTGAAAAACGTGCGGCGTAACGTCCATTTGATCGCTTTCCCACCCACGACCGTCAAGGTTCCCCAGTGATGCTGATTCGGGGAATGGGGCCGTTGACGTTTGCCCGCGCTTACCGAGCCGGCAAGCGGCTGGTACCGCGGCCGACACACGTTTTCATCGCCGTCACCGACCACTTTGAACCCGAGCGTGACGGAGCGTCGCTGCAACGTCAACGGCAGCGCGTCGATCGCTGGCTGGCAGAATACCCCGCGTCGGTCGATGGATGCTGTGACTCGCGTGGCCGACCGCCGCAACACTCGTTTTTCTATCCCATCGAATGCTACAGCGCCGAGCATTTGGACAAACTCGCCAAACTGAAACATTCGGGCTATGGCGACGTGGAAGTGCATTTGCACCACGACGATGACAACGCCGACTCGCTGCGAGAATTGTTGTCCAAATCCGTTGAAACCATGCACACGCGCCACGGATTGTTGCACCAAGACGCCTCCGGCCGGATCCGCTACGGCTTCATTCACGGCAATTGGGCACTCGACAATTCACATCCCGATCGGTGCCACTGCGGCGTCAACAACGAGCTGACCGTTTTACGCGAAACGGGCTGCTACGCGGATTTTACGATGCCGGCCGCTCCCCACGCCGCACAAACACGAACGATCAACAGCATCTATGACGCCATCGACGATCCGCAGCGGTCCAAGTCCCACGATGTGGGCATACCGGTGACCGTCGGTAAGGAACGCCCGGCCGATGGGTTGCTGATGATCCAAGGCCCGTTGCTGGTCACCCACCGACGGGCGTGGCAAAAACCACGGATCGAAAACGGCAATGTCGCCGGGACCCAACCGCTGTCGCAATCCCGAATCGATGACTGGCTGAAAGCCCGCGTCGGTGTTGCCGGGCACCCCGCATGGCAATTCATCAAACTGCACACGCACGGTGCTTGGGAAGCCAACACCGACCAGTGGCTGGGCCCCCGGGCAACGGAATTTCATCGCCGCTTGCGACAAACGGCCGATCGGTACGGATTCCGGTACTACTACGTGACCGCGCGCGAAATGGCGGCGCTCGTCGAACAGGCCCGACGGGGATTAGGCGAACCCGATTTTGACGACCTGACGATCACGGCACAACCGTAGCGGAACTCGCCAAGAGTTTCGCCTCTCGCTCCCCCGTAGCGGAACTCGCGGAGAGTTTCAATCCCCTGCCGGCTCGCCGAAAGCCTTGGCGGCTTCCGCTACGGTCCGTCTGAGAACGAAATCTCAGGCCACGTTCTGCGTCAGCTCGATCACGGTTGCCTCCTCTGACTCCACGTCGCCCGATCGCGTGACGTCCACCGCGGCGGTCTCTCGCTGCGGATGCGATTTGGGTTTCGCCCTCAACTTGAAACACAACTGCCCCGCGATGTACGGCAGCGTCGACAGCAGCAGCTTCAGATCCTCGACCAGACTCGCAGTGCAAATGTAGTGCAGATCGCAAGCAACTTTTTGCGGGATACCGACGATCGACTCGTCATAGCCCAGCTTCAATTGTGCGAGCCCGGTGATTCCCGGACGCACCCGAGTCCGCTGTAAGTAGCCCGGCACTTCTTCGGACAGGGTGCGTACGAATTCGGGGCGTTCCGGACGCGGACCGACCAGACTCATGTCGCCCGCCAACACGTTGATGAACTGTGGCAATTCATCCAGATGGCAGCACCTCAACCAACGACCCAACCGGGTGACCCGCGAATCGTTGGGGCTGCTCCAAACCGGGCCGGTGTGCTTTTCCGCACCGGTTTTCATGGTGCGAAACTTCCAGATGCGAAAGTTTTTGCCGTTTTTTCCCACCCGCACCTGACGATAAAAAATCGGACGTCCGTCGCACACCAAGATGGCGATCGCAACGAACGCCATGATCGGAATCGCGACCGACATCAACAGCATCGTCATCACCAATTCGACGATCGTTTTGACGCGAAAGTAAGGTGTTGGAACCGCAGGCGATACCAGTGCGGCTTCGACTGCGGCCAGCCGGGTGACGGGCATATCGGGAGCCGCGGCGTCGGTGGTCGTAGCGCTGGACGGATTTGACACAGGAGGATGCGCCGGATGGACGATCCTGTCCGAGTCGGTCGCAAATGCCACCACGGATGCTGCGGGAGTGGTCAACGGTGCGTGCTTCATGAATGGGTCGCTTTGCCTGTGTGGTTCGTCACGTCGGGGGAGGTTTTCTGTTGATTCGATTCGTCTCCGTCCGCCTGAACGCGACGAATCTCTTCTTGCAACGCACCGATTTCCATCTGGAGTGCGGTTTCACTTTCGGTGCCGTCGGCAGCCAGTGATCGGTTCGGCAATACTGGCTTTTGATCGGGGTTTAGACGCAGCCCCGGCTTCCCGGTGCCCGGGTGCAGAATCGAACCGGACAGCGGGATTCCAGATTCAGCGGCCGACTGCTCGCACAACACCAGCTGGTTCCAGCGGCTGTGGTCGACGAACACTGCGATCACACTCGAATCGACTTCTTCGGCCAGCAACGCACCTTCGGCCGACCCCATGATCGATGGGCCGTTGATGATGATGGCGTCATAGTGTTGACGCATGGCGGCGACCACTGCGCGAAGCATTCGTGGATCGATCCAGGTTTGGTCGTCGGCCATGGTTCCGATCGGCAGGAAATCCACCGCCGATTGATTCGTCGCGATCAAACGTTCCGTGATCGCCTCGGCCGACAACGACTCGCTGCCGACGGACAGTTGGCGGATGCCGGGCGACTGTGCCGCCCCCAGTGCATGACTTAATTGAGACCGGTCGGTGTCGCAGTCGACCAACAGGGCGCGCCGCCCAAAGTTGCCCAACAGCATGACCAGCTCCTGCGAAATCAGGTGCCGCGGTTCATCGGCGATGCAGCTGCTGACCATCAGCGCGACGGGACGCGACGCGTCCTGATTCCGCAAAATGATCCTCGCGGCCGCTTCACGGACACCGCCGCTGACATGTTTTTGACGCCGTCCGAACCACGATTTCGGCTGCGATGCGGCGTAGGCATTGGTGCCAAAAACCGGAAACGCGGATCGGGAAATCAGGTCCCGTGCCGACCGCACGCGGCAGTCCCGCCATTCGAGGTAGCCGATCATGAACATCACCAACATCCATCCGCCCACCCCGCTGACCGCCGCGGCTCTCAATTGACGCGAATGATTGGCCTGCTCGGGCAGCGTCGCCAGAGACTGCAACGCAACCCGCGGCTGAGATTGGGATTCGATCCGAAATTCCTGCAGTGCCTTCCACAATCCGTCGGCCAGCCGGCTTTGGCGTTCGACGGCGTGACGTGACATGTCCAACGGCACGGCGGTCTTGGGCGTCGTGCGCGACACGACAGAATTGAGTTCCGTCATTCGCTCACGCAAGTACTCTTTCTCGCTGCGATTGAGTTCGATCTGTTGTTTGAGCTTGGCGAGCGATTGCTGGCGTTCCGATTGTGCCTGGATTTGCAACGTCTCGCTGATTTCAGCCCGTGTTCGATTGACCAGCTCTTCGAGTTCACCGGCATACAAGTCTCGCTGGTCGGTCAATCGCCGCATCTGGGGCGATTCGGCGCTGGCGGCGATCTTTTGCATCTGCTGACACTGCAGCTCCAGCCCCAGCAGTTGCTTGCGAGCGGCGATGATCTCGGCGTTCTGTCGCAGCAATTTTTCGACGACCTCATCGCTGACCGTGGACGGTCCGCCATGGTTGGCCTGGTACTCTTCCAGCTGGCTTTGCAATTGATTGCCCCTCAGCTGTGCCGCTTGCAACTGTTGGGCGTAATCCCGATAGGACTGGAACTGCATTTCGTCGCGAATCGTCAACGATTCCGAACTGTCCGAGCCCACCGACCGCGCAACGCTGTTCAGTTCGTCCCAGAGGGCGTCCAACTGGGCATCCGCAGCCGCGACGGCTTGTTCCAACTGGGTTTCACGAAGTCGGCGGTCCGAGGCGATCCGGTGCGTGATCTCGTCCAAATACGCCCGCGTGATTGCGTTGCAGTACGCTTGTGCCACTTGCGGGGATTCGTGATGAACGGTGATGCTGATCACCTCCGATCCCGACTGGGTCTCGACCCGCAGTAACCCATCCAGCCATTCGACTCGATCCCCCTCGGGGATCGCATCGGGCAGTTGGCGGACCTCTTCATCGTCAAACGCAGCCGACAGGACTTGGTGAGATCGTACCAGGGCGGCCTGGGAACGAAAGAACGCGATGTCTTCTGCCCTCGAGGTTTGCGGCGCAAACACCACGTTGGATTTTTCGCGGACTCGCACCAAAGCTTCCGCATGATAGTTCGGCCGGATCATCGTCCACGCGGCCAGCGCGAGTGACACCGCAAACACACTGCCCACGACGAAGGTCAACACGGCATGGTGCCGACACGCCAACATCAGGTCGCTGAACTCCGGAATTCCGCGATGAAACGATTTCCCGATCGCGCTGTGCATCGTCGGCGGTTGGCCAGGGGCGGTTACCGAGCGGCAACCGGTGTCGGAAGGAATTGACATAGAGTTTGGTTGCTCGCTCGTGCCGAAATTCTGCGGCCTCCAGCCGCCGCGTCTTGAAGACAATCAAAACGCCTGCGACGACTGAATGGTTGGTGGCTCGGACCCCCGACGGATTTTCGTCATCCCCGGACGGACTTGTGAGACAAACACGCATGCCCCGCACAGGGACAGCAATCGGGCGAACTTAAGCCAACGGGATCGCTGACGCGTTCGACAAACTGATCGCCAACCTGCCCAACAGCCGCGCCGACGTGAGGTTCAACCGACAAACCTAAGATCCCGGTGAACTTGCGAATCTTCCTGTGGCGGAAAAGGGGACAGCGACCAAAACTGCGAAGCACCCTTCGTCCAATCGGTTTTGCGTACCTGACCCGAGTGACACGGGCATCAACGCTGGTGTCTAGCCTTTAGGCGATTCCCCCTCGCTGCTTTGCAGCGACAGTGGACGGCCAATGCCTCCACACCAACACGTATGCCCGCCCGATCAAGCGAGCGCCCGCATCAGGCTGAACAGCGGCAGCCCGAACCCGATCGCCATCACCAGAATCACAACGAGTGCCAGAACCAACGCCCGCCATCCGATCCGGCGACGCGACTCGATCGACGCCACGGTCAACCGTCGCAGCACCAGACCGACCGCGATCATCACAAACAGGATGCTGACGGCGGGGTGAAGCAGCAGACGTGTCACCCAAGGCAATTCCAGCTCGAAGTCCGCGAACAACGAAAACAGGATCGGCCGCAGCACGATCATCTTGATCGCCAACCCGCACCACAGCAGACAAGCCAACAGGTAGATGATCGATCCACGTTCAGGGCGAGCCTCTGTCGCACCTGGGTCCGATCTACCCGCCTCCGGTCCACCGGGCGGGCGAAATGGATTGCTCTGCCGGCTCGGCTCGTCGGATGGACGGTGTGTCATAATTCACCCCGCGCGGAGCGTGTCGGTGCCCCGCAACTCACTCGCCGGCTGACGGGGCCGACGGGGTATCGGGATTCGAGGAAGCTTTGAGCGAGAATAGTTTATCGATCCAGCTCCCTGGAAAACACTCCGACGACTTACACGCGGAGCACGAATAGACGACGTCGTACCAAAATAATGTATATCAAAGCGACGGGTATCCAGATCGCCGCGCTTGCCGGTTCCGGCACGGGCCGCACCAACGCCGCCGCTCGCTCACCGATCAGGCTCTGTACCGCCGCTGTCGGATGCACTCCGTCCCACCACAGGTATTCGTCTGGGTTGCCGACAACGTCGTAGGGAAAAATCGGTATGCTCGTGGAGAGTTCGACGTGGAGGGCAGGGTCAACAGTGTTGGTGAATCCGAACGCAGCGGGATCGGAGCTGACCTCCTCAAACAATCCCGCCACGTCCAACTCATGAATGGTCACGTCCAGGTCCGTACGCAGCGTGCCGATTTCTGTCGCAAGTGTCGTATTGAAAGCATGAGAAAATGCCGTTGCGGAGGCAGCCGTCGGCGTGCCCGCAAGCGACGGCGTCAGGCTGAGTGGGATGAGGTTTGCGACGAGAAACTCACGAGCCCCCGCTCCGGCAAGCAACTGGATCTGGTCGGATAGGTTGGATACGGCGAGGCCAGGATCGAATTGACCGAAGAAAAAGTCATTCGCACCGCCCCATAGGGCAAAGATGTCATCGGGTGGGGCCACGCCAGCGTTGGACGAAAGGTAGAGACCGACCTGCTCGGACATGCTAGGGACTCCGAACGGCGACGAAACCTGCGTCCCGGTCATCGCCCCGATGAACGCATAATTCGTCCCACCAATTAGGGCTGGTCCAGGCGGCGTTTCGCCCAGACGGCTCGCCAACACGTCAACCCACAGCACCCCGTTGCTTGCCACCCCGCTCGCAAAGGGCGGCGAAGGAAACCGGCTGCCCGGAGCGTGGGCAAATGCCGCGCCGCCACTTGCAGCGAACACATTCCCGGTGTCCGACAGGCTGTCCCCGAAGACAACGACGCCGGCTTGGACACACTGCGGGGCGGTCACTCCCACCGACAAGGCCAGCACCAGGATCGTCGCAAGTGGTCTGGCCGCCAACTTTCGTGGAACGATAGAAAACGCTGGTCTCCGCATCGCGATAGCCTCAGGTGTCTTAAGGGGCATTCGTAAAGCTCAAGATTCATTCAACGGAGAGGACGCCGGCTGACACTCAAGTGACGCGTGCCCCGCTAAACCAGACAACGGAGGCTGGCGAACCGACCGCGGCATTTGAAAATCAATCGCCCCTTTTTCTGGTCGCTGACGACACCCAGATTTTCTTGCCTCGCTGGCACGGATTTCAGAAAGCCTTGGCAGATCATTAGGCGAAGCTTTGCTCGACGCCGACCTCGGAGAGGACGGCGACTGTCAAAATCAATCGAATCGTACGCCGCAGTCGACAACTAGTGCATCACGCTCTGGTCGGCCTCACGCAAAAACCAACGCGCATGGCCGAGACGCCTGAGCGGTTCCCAGCCGCCGTCGGTCCAGAGGTCGCGTTCCTTCTTGAAGTACCAGGGCATCGCCGGACCTTCGGTCGCATGACGCTGCAGCATCTCGTACGCTTGAAACGGCTCGCCCTGTCGTCGTAAGTACCGCACCAACGTCAGGACGAAACGATGGTCGGTGATGTCGACCATCCCGCACAGCTGGGCAAAGGCCGATTCGTACGCGCGATCCTGCGCTTCGGGGTCTCGGACCGGATGATCGACCACGACATCGGGAAGCTCACGGTAGCCGATCGCACGGACCTTGCGATACACGGCGTCCACCGCCCAGGCATACCACCGAATCGCGTCCGGCGTCGTCGGCACGTCGATGTTCGAGTCCTCGTTCATCCTCGTTTGCGCAACGATCTGGTCGGGATCAACCGGTGCCGGCAATCCACCCAGCTCTTTCTCGCAGCGTCGTAAAACTTGGTCCGCCGCCGCGATCACACGATCCAGATGCCGCTTGCGAAGCGACGGCTGATCGAGTGCCAGTAGGTGAGATCGCCACGCGTCGATGTCGGCCGCAGCGTCCTCGGGCTCTCCGTGTCGCTGCAGGACTTCCCCCGGTGTCGCCCCGGAAACGACACGCTGCTGCAACGATTCCTCCGCCGCGTCATGGTCGTAGTACCACAGCCAATCTCGCCGGCCCGGCGTCGGACTCCGGCGATCACTGTCACCACCCACCGATTCAACCAACTGCGGCGGGGCAACATCGACAGACGAGCCGGCGACAGCTTGCAAAAGAATCCAGGCGGGCTGATGTGTCGCAAGTCCCGGTTCTCCCATCCGCCTGCTGCGTCGATCCAGCCATCCGGATTCCAAAAACGTCCACGACTGCAAACGACGATCATCCCAGCGCGGCACGGTAGCGTCGGTTGCCTGAAACAATCGCCCAGCGTCAGCGGATCCGTCGCCAGCCGCCCCGCGATACCACCAGGATCGCACCAATGGCCCGCGATCCAACAAAGGACGCGCGTTACGCAGCACGACCTCCGGCACATCTGCCTCCGGCACCCGCGGCAACGAAACGCATCGCATCGTCGCCGGCGGCGCGACCGCCTCCGGTCGCGCCAATGCCTCAGCCGCCACTTCGTTTTGATCGGTGTCGGGCAACGGGAGAGGACGACGAAGCATCGCGTTGACCCTCCGCTCAAACGCGACACCCTCATCTAACCGAGGATCGACGGCGTCGGATCCCGCGGCCCGGGATGGCTGAACCCAATGGTCTGGCGAAACCGTCGTCCGCTTGTTCACCATCACCGGAATACCACATCGATGCGACAGTTCGGCAATCAACGGAGTCATCTCCGCCGCATCTCGGTTTGCCGCAATCACGTCGATCAAGACCACGTCGCAGCCGATCTCCTTGGCTGCCTGCATCGACGCCGCCATGTCTGCCGGCATCCAACCGGCGACGTCCAGCCAAATCAGTTCATACTCCGCTGAGTGATGCGCGGGATTCAGCAAGGCTGCCAGCGGTGATCGGCCCCAGTCACCTGTGCGGTCTTGTGCCGTGCCCGTGATCGTCCACAGGCGAAGCTGAATGTGATCCATCGATTGACGGTCAACCGTGTGGTCGGTCGATTGCGCGAGCTGCATCATCACGATCCAGTCGTCATGTCGGAACAACTTCGCTTGATCAAACTCATCCGCCGGGACGACAAACAATTCCTTGCCGTCCAGTTTCAGGTCGGCATCCCAGTCGCAAGCCACGTGCAGCGTCCCCCGCGGATCGATCATCGCGATCACGTCATTGGGATAGTTCGATTCAATGATCGGTCGGAGCGACGCCCACGACGATGGAGCTTGCCCGATCTGCTCGGCACGTTTCTCGGATTCGGGGCGGTCCGGCCCACACGCAACGCCTCGATAGAGTGTGCTTTCCGGTCCCAGCGTCCACGCATCGGGAAGCCGCACGTTGCGACCACAGACGGCTTCGACCGTCCGGTCCGAAATCGAAATTTGCTGCGGTTGGCAAGCCGCCAGATGAATCGAATTTCCGAGCGTCCCGGAAACATCCACCCCAGCAAGACGTTGCTGCAGCGATTCGAACTGCTCGACCGGAACCCCGGTTCCGTCGATCGGGCCGATCACCCCGACACGCGGCCGCTGGGCACGTCCGGGTTCCGCCGCGACTCCCGCGGCCAAGACCAATGCGCAAAGGAAAAAGAGTGGCAATGGGAAACGACGAATCATGAAGTATGCCTGACCGGGAAAACTGAATCGGATCATCTGGTTCATTCTATTGAAACAACAACCTCCCGAAAGTTGTCGTGAAATCTGGCCCCGGCACGGGACCAATCCCGCCCGATCGAGGTGCCGTCGTCGATGTCGACGCGATCCAAAAACGACTGAATCGCCGTGTTTGTGGGCCGTTTCGCCTGGAGATCTCAAGAATCGCGAAAAAGTTTTAGGGGGGCGATGGGGAATCTCGCAGGTACGTGTGAACCAAGAAATCGGCTGGCGAGATTCGCTCCACAGCCCTTCTCCGAACGATCCCCCGCCTCGCAGGAAACAACAACAGTCAAGCTCGCGCGGTCGCCAGAAACGGAAGCGTGTCACGGGCCTACGCCTCCGGCGGCAGCGTCGCCAAATCGTACGCCGTCAACGGCAGTCGGTCCTCGGCGATGGCCCGTTCGGGCAGCACGGCGATCAGTTTTGCGGAATACGGCAGCTACGCCAACGCGGCGGCCAGCAACCAATCCGCTGCGGAAGCCGTCGCGATCGACGGAAGCATCGCCGAAGCCTTTGCCGGAAACAACTTCGCCGATTCACCGTTGACGGAAAACACGGGCCTGACCCTGGCAGGCCTGGACGTCAGCGGCAGCCTGTAAGAAAAGGACGGCATTGGTCCCATTGCACGATCGCTGCCACACCAGCGAGGAATGGCAAAACGATGGGGGCAAAACGATAGAAAGAAAGACTTTTCGGTAACCTGACGACACGCCGCAGCCGGATCATTCTGTCCCGAATCATCCTGCCAATCTCTCCCCATCATCGTCTTGCCACCATCGTTTTGCCGCTTGTTCGATCATCCCAAGACGATCTCTTCATGATCCGGCGTCGGCCACCGGAGCATGGATTTTGTCATGTGTCAGCGAGGAGGTGAATCTGACCGCCGTGGTGAAGGCGAGTTCGCTTCGAGCTAGCGGTCGATGCAGCCGCCTGCACCATACCATCGCGGTTTTTGTGATCGGTGTGATCGTACGCTTTTTATTCTGGCTCCCTTCTCCCCCGCAAAGCCGGGGGAGAAGGGTGCCAGGGTAGGTGCGCGATGCCAGCGGGACGCGTGAGCGACCGGCGCGTGACGGAATGCTTGGTGCGCGGGCGGACTCGGGCCACTAGCTTACGCTGCGTGCTGGCATGCCAGCGGGAAGCGTGAGCGAGCGGCATATGGGAAAGCGAAATCGTCTGAAACGCTTCACTCAATTCGGCAGAAAGTACATCGCAATCGTCTTGAGAATCCATAGCCCAATGACCACCGCTCCCGCGATCAGCATCGTCCACTCCCAGTCCGTGATCTTTCGCGGCGGTGGCCCTGTGGTCGAGTCGTTAATTTCGGTTGGTGGCGTGTAGGGGTTCATGGTGCACCCCCAGTCTATCACAGCGCCGGCTCCCTCACGCACCTGTACCCGACTCGCATGCCACTCAAACGCCTGCAGGACATTCCAACGCACAATGCGCTGGCAGTGACGCAACTCAACATTTTGGAGGACGAAACCGCAATCAACGGATCTCACAGCCCATTGGAACCGGTCATGGGCTAGACTAAATATCCGGCGCTCGCGCCGGAGAATTACTAGTTCTGCCACAGGATCTATGAAACAACTTGTCGTCGCGATTTACTGTGTTCTCATCATCGGTTGCGGACAACGCGGAGCAGTTGTTCGTCACAAAACCGAAACGCCTATGCTCAACGAGATCAAGTCCGTAATCGCGTCGCACCTCGACATGTCGGCCGATGAAATTGCGTCCAACGCCACGTTTGCGGAGCTAGGCGCCGATGACCTTGACCTTGTAGAAATCACAATGGATGTCGAAGATCAATTGAATCTAGTCATTCGAGATGATGCCCTTATAGCAAAAACGGGTTCGGCTTCGGCAAATGATCTTTGTAGACGACTGACTGTTCAGGGATTTGCCGAGGTTGCCTCCGCCGCGCCACCTCCAGTTGCACCGGACGCTCCTCATCCAGATGCGCCTGAGAGTGGAGTGCTTCGAGAATCGCAGGTAGGCACTTACGAACAGTTGATCGCGTTGCCAAATCCAGACAATCTCGAACTGGTGTTCATTCCAAACTTCGATGATGTTCGCCGATTCATGGAAGAGGAGGCAGGGCGGGCACTGGCGGATAATGAGATCGATGTGATTCGCGCATCGTCGGTGGTGATTGCCTTGACTCCCGAGATGGCTGCTAAAATGCGTCAACGCGATTCGGATTCGCAGCCATGAGTAAGAACCGAAAGGCAGAACCATGGGTTGCAACGGAGGGCGGGAGTCACGTTTTTTTGTCGGCTTGCAAGTCGCTCGCCCGTCCCGCGTGATTTCAGCCGTTACCCGACGGAACCGGTCAGGGTCCTGCGTTTAGAGGCATCAATGCAGCACGTTCACCCGAACTTAATCTTCTTCACGATTTACACGCTTTTTGCATGCTTGTCGCTGCCAGTCCTCGAATTGATTCCACCCAAGGGAATAGTACATCCCTGGGAGTGGGTCTTTCTTCCGTTTACCTTATTTCCCTGCGTATCGATCTTCGGCAATCGATTAGACCGGGTCGAAGCTGCATATCCCTATCTCGTTGTGGCCGGAACCACCGCGATCGCCCTCTGGTTTCTTTCCCGCCTCGCTACTTGGGCCTTCGTCAATTTCAATAGCGGGTAACCATGTCGTGAACCGGAGGCCGCGATCCGGCGTTTCACGAGATCAATGTCAATTGCGCGGCCCCGGTCACGACTGACGTTGGACGGCGCGAGTTTGGCGATGAATTGGTAATGAAATCAACTGGTGACAAACTTAGGATCTGAATACGTCATGCTGGACCTCCTAAAGCATGTCGGTGATTGCGGGGCGACAACGAACCTCAGGTTCAAGCAGGATCGATGCAGGATTGCAACTCCAATGTACTCCGCTACATGCGGCGATACCCTCGCGCCGCCCAACAACGCGTTGCAGTGGACGTGCTAGTTGGCCGCGTGGTTGCGAGATGTGCTAGAATCACGTTCGAGTGGTGAATCAAAGAGGCTTGGCACTTCGCCGCACGCCACTGAACGCTCCCGTTCGCCGAAGTCGAGAAATCCGGACGTCAACTTGCAATTTGAGCGATACTTGCACATGACGCGTATTGTGCCGACTACGGAACTGTCACAATTGATTCTTAGTTCAATCGAGAAGTGTTGGGCTGACCTTACTTCACGTGTTGATTCACCGGTTTATGGTTTCTCATTGATCGCGATTGCTGATAGTCCTCGAATTTTCTGTGCAATTGGCGCGTCAGCCTCGACAGAAAAGGGATTCAGCGACAGGAAGAATGAAGCGTTGGAAGACCCTTCTCGATTCGCACTTGCACGCACGATGGGCGTTTCAGTTGACGAACTGATTCAAAGTGCTGAACGCTGGGATCCATTGAGATGGGAGCACCAGTATCTGTGTGGCAGCTACAAAAAGCCGACGGGATTCTTTAAAGAGCCAGAAATATGGGTCCGAGACAAAGAGCGATCGCTACATCACGATCATCATTCTTATCGGAAGTCCGAACTTACGCCAGAAACTCAACGTCAACTGAAGGTGGAAGTGTTCGCGGCAATGACAATCGCTCTCCAGCGATTTTTACCATCAGTTGCTCTTGACTCGGATTCATCGACGATTGTTTGGCTTTGCACCTATCCCATGTCAAATGATTCTGAATGGCTGGAGCGCGAGTCGGCAAGATTCTTGAATCCGAAAACACGCTATGATCAATTTGCTGCGGAACGCGGCTACATGGATGCCTCGAAGAACAGTTCCGCCAGTAGCCTCTTCCGCGAAATCCTCTCAGAACATGCGGGTTATATGATCGAACCCGGAGAGGAGTCGCAGCATCGGAATCCGGCTCGAATTGCAGAAGACAAAGAAACGGAGAAGCGGACGCTACTGATCCGCGAGATCATGCGTCAATACGATCTCGAAGAATTTGAAACATTGCCTTTGGTCCGTTTTGAACAATTCTTCGATGACAACTTCGACGAGCAGTCCATAGCGGCAAACGCTGTATGGAAGGAGATTCCCAACCTCGATGGGATATTTGCTGAACTCAGGCGAATCTCCGAACTTCCAACTGTTGCAGACGTTTACGTAACAATTCATGAGTGCCCGGAAGAGGACGATGAAGAAGACTTGAATATTTGGCCGCAGGCCGAAGGATTGGTTGTTATTACCACGCTTGGACGGGAATCGCTTCAATCAGAACTTTCGGCGCTGAAACCAGATTTTTGTTACGAGGGGTGGGCGTATGATGGGCACGAGGCAACGCGTCCGGTTCCTGAGCTCGAAGAAGGGTATTGGGCGTACACAATCGGATGGGATTGATTCCCGGCGAACCATGCGATGAACCGAAGTCGCGGAGTCGTCGTTTTCGACAATGGAAAATCATTCGCCGCGACTCGGTTATCGCGGTCGTTGGGCGGCGCGAATTTGGCAATCAATTGGTAAAGAAATCAACGGGTGACAAACTTAGGATCTGAATAGGTCATGCTGGACCTCCTTAAGCATGTCGGTGATTGCGGGGCGACAACGAACCTCAGGTTCAAGCAGGATTGTTGCGGGATTGCAACTCCGATTGACTCCGCTACATCCGGCGATAGCCTCGCGCCGCCCAACAACGCGTTGCAGTGGACGTGCTAGTTAGCCGCGTGGTTGCGAGATGTGCTAGAATCACCTTCTAGTGGTGAATAAAGAGGCTTGGCACTTCGCCGCACGCCACTGAACGCTCCCGTTCTGTGCATATGAATGATTCATCCGGACCGAAGATGTTTCGCACGCTACGTGGATTTCTCGACGGCGATGAATCCGACGAGGAAAACTATTTCCACTTCAGCGCCACACTGCGCATCCATGGCATGGACATCCCATTTGACGAAATCACTGAGCAGCTTGGCGTTAAACCAACGATGCATCGACGCAAGGGCGAACGCCGTGAGCCTCGCTCTCCGCAATTCAAAGATGACGCATGGCATTACGAGCCTGACTTGTCAGAAACTGAACCGCTCGAAGCCCACATCGAAGGGCTCATGAACGTGGTTCGTCCGAATCTCAACTATCTCAAATCACTGAAATCGCGATTCAAGATTGACGTATTCTGCAGTTACCGCTCCAACTGCGATCACGCTGGTTTCGAGATACCACACACGGCGCTGGAGTTGTTCAAGACACTAGAGATTCCGTTCGCTGTTTCCGTCATCGTCGCGTAAAGTACGGCACAGAACCATGCCGTGAACCGGAGCGGCGAATTCGGGCGGTTATGAAATGGACAATCTTTCGTCGCCGCCCGGTTACGGCGGACGTTAGACGGCGCGAGTTTGGCGATGAATTGGTAAAGAAATCAACTGGTGACAAACTTAGGATCTGAAGTAGGTCATGCTGGACCTCCTAAAGTATGTCGGTGATTGCGGGGCGACCACGAACCTCAGGTTTAAGCAGGATCGTTGCAGGATTGCAACTCCGGTTGACTCCGCTACATGCGGCGATACCCTCGCGCCGCACAGCAACGCGTTGCAGTGGACGCGCTAGTTGGCCGCGTGGTTGCGAGATGTGCTAGAATCACGTTCGAGTGGTGAATCAAAGAGGCTTGGCACTTCGCCGCACGCCACTGAACGCTCCCGTTCTGTGCAAGACATGAAAACACTCGCCCCATTTGCTGTCGGCTTGGTGATTCTCGTTGGTTGCGACTTTCGCTCGTCATCCGGCGACGCCTGGGATGGCAAAACAGTCGCACTTTTGAATCATGCAACGCTTTTCGCAGCGGAACAGGACGTCACCGCAGATTTGATCGATGATGGGGAAAGGGCATGGCGACCGTGTGACATCGCGAAGGATGAATTTGGCGCAATTGTCCAATACGACAAGGTCGGAACATTCGAGGAACTGCGATCGCGACTAAACACCGAGTACCCAAGTCACGAAACCGCCAACTTTGCCAACGATCCCGACATGGGGATTTGGCGGATTGACGATCCGGGATTCACAATCCAACTTTCACAGGATGACGAGGAGGATGTGTATACCGCGATTTACCTTAGATTCGTCGATCCAACTACAATGGCTGACGCGATTGAAAACGTCGCAACCGACAATCCTGACCTCGTGAACGACTTCAATTGGCAGGGCTTTGCGGATGGCTTGCGCGCGAGCGAGAGGAGCACAGAACAATCCGATGTACCCGAGTCCGCGAGTCGGGGCGATTCGAAAATGGAAGATCAACCGCGCGGACCGGGTGATCGGTAACGTTCGCCACACAGAGAGATTCCGAATGCGATTTATTGCGTTTGCCTTTTGTCTGGCCCTGTTGCTTCGATGCGTGTGTGCCGCTGAGTTCAGAGTTGACCGCGATGTTTTCGTTGTCAAACCGTCCATTTTAGAAAAGACTCCCAAATGGGATCCATCAACCGAAGATATCCCACTGAACGCCGCACAGGCCATGAAGTTGGGGTGCGCGTATCATGACTCGCGAGAGATTGGGCTATTCAAATGGGAACTATCCGGATGCACGTTGGTTCGAGAACAAAATCGCAGATGGTATTGGGTGGTTCAATTCCGCGGCAAATTTGCTCCTAGCGAGATGATGCCGAAAATGCGCAACCCGCCTATTGCGATCTCGTATGGCGGACCAAAAACACTGTATCATCGCGTACCGGTGTTGATGAATGGT
This sequence comes from Stieleria maiorica, assembly GCF_008035925.1. Classification (NCBI taxonomy): domain Bacteria; kingdom Pseudomonadati; phylum Planctomycetota; class Planctomycetia; order Pirellulales; family Pirellulaceae; genus Stieleria; species Stieleria maiorica. The sequence continues at coordinate 8,879,982 of NZ_CP036264.1, read as the reverse complement.
AAGCTCGCGCCAAGAAACGCTGGCACAATTGATCCTGATCGACTTCCCGCGGCAGTGAGAAAAACTGAGGACGTTGGCGAACCACGCGATGAACCGAAGACGCGGAGTCGCCATTTCTGACCATTGAAAATCAACCGCCGCGCCTCGGTGATGGCCGCCGTTCTGGCGTATGAATGGGCAGGACTCGAACTACTGAGGATAGTTTTGGCTTTGACCGTGAATCGCAATCGCAAACGTCTAACGATACTTGGTGTTCTGGCGATTGGTCTTGCCGCTGCGTTGCTTCACTGGCAATCGCGTTTCCGACGTGTCGATGTCGTGATCTGCGATATTGGATGCGTTCTCGATGATGGAATTGTTCTCGCAGAAATACCCCTCGTTCGTCACGCGTCGGAGATGCCGTTTCTCAATTCTTTGGTAATCTCTGAACGCAGGGATAGGAACGATAACTGGGTAGCGATGTACGGTGAAACGCAACATGGTCGGCCAATCGCACCTTTTCGTAGTTGGTTCTCTCAGGAACGCATGCAGAACATTTCCGAGTTCGCGGGATTCGGCTACTGGGCGCAGAATAATCAATACAATAATCGCCGTCCTGGCCGATCAATTATGCTGTTCATGCCGGTGTGGGCAGTGGTGATTGTGCTGTGTGGGATATTCTCTCTTATAGTATCTCGCAGGCGGCGCTGGTCGATTCGTACGATGGGAGTGATGGTACTGGTATGTGCTCTATTTATTCGATTGGCAACGCTGACAGATTGAGTGGCGAGCCATAAATCGGGTAAGAGCGTCCCTTTCGGGACGCCCTCGCCACACCACCATGCGTGCGGGTCCGCATACGGCGGCAGAGCGACGGTGAGCAAGCTCGGCCCACAGACTCTTTCAACTCAAAATGCCTTGCGCGGCGAGCCATGCGTTGGTCAGACCAACTCCGCTGGCGATGGTCTTAGACATGTGCCAAGGACCTTGCCGGCTACGGGCATGGCGAATCGCTTGACGACGCGGGACGCCCAAGGCAATCAGATGGCGGCGACGAATCCAGCCATCCATATGGCAACGCGTCGGCTGCACTGCACGACGCAAGTACCGCAATCCGCCAGCAGAGTGGGATCGAAAACGCCTTCGCAGTTTGGTGCAGGGGCCTGCCCGCTTGAGTCGCCCTCGCTTCACGCTGAACAAGGGAGAAATGCCGACTCCACGGATAGCTTATGCGGGCTTTGCGTTACTCACACGCTCCAAGAGGTTCTTCCGGATTCGGATTCTCCAGTTCTGGTAATCGAACAGGTAGCTGCCCCGCTCGATGCTTAGTGGCTCGCCGAGTCGCAAGTCTTTCTGGGTTTGGTAGCTGAACCAGTCGGTCGGTTTGGCGTTGGGGCGGCGGACGGTGACGCGCGTCCCTTTCTTGATGAAGTAGCTCATGTGAGCCAGTTTGCTGGCTTTGCCGACACGTTTGGTCCGCTGGCTGGCGGGGCGGATGGTCGGCGTTGGGGGCAAGCGTGACCGCACGATTTGCCTTGGTTTTCTGTTAGGCGTTTGCGCCCAAGCACTTCGGGTTTGTCGCTGACGGGCTTTCCACGTGCCCTCAAACTGGCCCTGACCTTCCGTGTCATTTTCGCCGGGACAATCCTAGCAAAAGAAAAAGACAGTGCGTTCGCCAGGGTCGGCGGCACCGATGAATGGGCACGTGGAAGGGCGAGCCGCCCCGCTACCCGACGGCTCGATGCAACATGAGTGACAACTGTGGATACGACCTGCGTTTGCGTTACCGGTCTCGGGCGGTATCCTGGAACGCTGACAAAACGACGAAGGGGGCGGACGATCCGGCAAGATCGAGCCGCCCACCATCAAAGCCCATCCGGTTACAGCAGACGGGATCGATGACAGTTGCTCCTTCGTGCGCGTGTTGCTGCGCACGTGCTCAAGCTGGGCTGGTAAAACCGATTCCGCGGTACGAGGTTGCGTTCGTGTTCGATTCATTCGCCGCCCGATCAGTACTCGGGCGTGAATTTCGATCGTGGCCACTCGCTCTGACGATGCGTTCCGCTCCACTGTATGCTTCGTCGGCATCAAGACCAGTCGCTTAGGACATGGCTCACCATCTATGGTCGCGGGTTTGCCGTTGGACGTAAGTCGTGATTGTTTGCTTTCGCTACTGCTACGGTCGATGCAACCGAGGCGCCGTCGGTTTTCGGTGTGTAGGGCGCGATTGGGCAGCGAACGATGGGCAAGACGATGGGGGCAAAACGATCACAGTCTGAAATTATTTTGCCATTCCTTCGAGAATGGGGCCACGATCGTGCAATGGGGCCGATAGGCCACGCACGACCAACAGGTCCCAAATATGAATGAGACGGGGGTATGGAAGAAGGGTCTGCAACCGTTGGTGTTTAGCCTTAAGGCGATTTCCCGGTCGCTGCGAAGCAGCGACAAAGGGCGGCTAAAGTGTGCACACCAACACGTGTGCCCCTGCAATTCGTCCCTTATGTCCGATTGGTCCTATCGATCGCGGGCCCATTCACCGCCGCGGTTGAGCCAACCGACGTCGCGTTCGACCGCTCAGCACTACGGCCAACCGGACGCGCGTTTCTGCGGTATACCGAAGGTGGGACTCGAACCCACACTCTGTTGCCAGAACTGGATTTTGAATCCAGCGCGTCTGCCAATTCCGCCACTTCGGCTGCTGATGTCGGTCGGGCGGTGGGAAAACTCCGCCAGCCGAGTAGGGAGATTATTCAACACGAATCGGGTTCGTGCAAGCGGCGGTGTTTGGCGGTTTTTTTTAAACCTTTTCTCGGTTCGCTTGCGGTGGGGGGCTCGGCGGGCAAAATGGACTCTCGCGATCCACACCACTCCGGCTCCATGCTCCGCCATGTCCAGCGTTCCAAGGCCGTCGCTTTCCGAAGCCGATTAACTGGCCCGAGAACGTCAGGTCGACTCCGAGAGCGAGTTCGATCGGGGGGAAGTGTTTGCCATGGCAGGCGTTAGCCGGCGTCACAGTTTGATCAAAGGTATTTATCGCAAGGTCGACGTTTCCGGTGCCCAAGAATACGGCGGTGGAGGCGATTGTCCGACTCTGGGACGCTGAGCTTTTTGGCGCCCCGTCGCTCGCCCGCGTGAGCCTAGAAATCAACCGCAGCTCAACTTCCGTCCTTTATGATGTGTTCCGAGAGTCGCCGTGTTCTCCGAACTCGGCGCACCCCAAAAGCGAAGCTTTTCCCGAAGTCGACCTCGGAGAGGACGGCGATTATCCCGGGGAAACCGAAAGCCTTGGCGGCTTCCGCTACGGATTGCAGCTTCGTCCTTCCACCACCGTTTTCCCAAACCTTTGGAGTGTTCCTCGACGATGACGATTGCAGATGAACTGGCTCGGTTGCAGGCACTTCGCGATGCGGGGTCGCTGACCGAAATCGAGTTCGAAGAGGCCAAGCGAAAGGTGCTTCATGAGCAGCCCCAATCGGCGGTGTCGGGATTCGGCGGCGGGTCGGTGGCCGGCCAGATTCACGGTGTCAACGAGGACACCTATTGCACGCTGATGCACCTGTCGCAGCTGCTGGTCGTCTCGGGATTGGGGATCGTGGCACCGATCGTGATGTGGGTGATCAGCAAGGACGAATCCGACCTGGCGCGGCGCCATGGCAACCGCATGATGAATTGGCTGATCAGCAGCCTGATCTATGCCTTTATCGCCGGGCTGTTGTGCATGGTGCTGATCGGAATCCCGTTGGTGATTCTGATCGTGATCCTGGACTTCGTGTTCCCGATCATCGCCGCGGTCAAGGCCAACAACGGCGAGCTGTGGTCGTATCCCGGTGCGATCCGGTTCTTTGAGGAGGACTGAATCGATGGCATCGACGGCCCGGAAGGGCCATCGTACTTCGGCATCGACGGCCCGGAAGGGCCATCGTACTTCGGCATCGACGGCCCGGAAGGGCCATCGTACTTCGGCATCGACGGCCCGGAAGGGCCATCGTACTTCGGCATCGACGGCCCGGAAGGGCCATCGTACTTCGGCATCGACGGCCCAGAAGGGCCATCGTACTTCGGCATCGACGGCCCGGAAGGGCCATCGTACTTCGGCATCGACGGCCCGGAAGGGCCATCGTACTTCGGCATCGACGGCCCAGAAGGGCCATCGTACTTTGGCAGCGACGATTAGATCCAAAGTTTGAGGCGTCCTTTGAGCATGTCGGGCAACACGCGGCGGACCATCGTTTTGACTTGCTTGTCATGGTAGCGCGTGCTCAAGTGCCCGGCGATCACGAGTTCATTTTCAAAGCGATCGGCGCGTTGGCGGTAGTCATCGACATGCATGTGGCCGTGCTTGTGGATCTTTTCCTTGCGATGCTCGGGCGCGACGAAGGTCAGTTCGCTGACCAGCACCTTGGCCTTGTAGAACTCCGGATTGTTGTCCAGCCCCGGCGGTGACGTGTCGCCGGTGTAGGCAAACACGGGAACGCGCTGCTCGGTCGTGATCTCGGTGCCGGCGAGTTTCAGGTCGCGGATTTCAGGCCCGGACAAGTTGACGAATTCGGGTTTCAGTTTGTGGCGACGGTGATAGACGATAAAGCCGAGCGAGGTGATCGTGTGCCGCGTCGGCACGGCCGTCACCAGGTACTCGCGGCCGTGTTCGATTTCGTCTCCCGCGTTCAGCCCGACCAATTCGCAAGGCATCGCGCCGCGGTCCAGGCGACGGAACGTTTGCAACATGTCCCAGGCTTCGTCGACCGCCGAGTCGGGCAGGTAGATCACCGGAGGGTCCATCTTCATCATCCGCCGCCGCGACACATAGGATGGCAGCGACACGATGTGATCCAAATGGGCATGGGTGATGAACAACGTGGGTGTGCCCATGAAGTCCCAGGGTTGAGCCCCCACGTCGAACAGCAGCTTCAACTCGTTGACTCTCCAACACGTCTGCACGGCCGCGCGTGAAAAACCCTCGATCGTAAGACCATCGTGGTGGTGCGAGATCAGGGGGATGTTTTCGACCATGATGTGGGATTCGTTCTGGGGTGACTCGTTCGTCCTTCACGAGCATTCGGCCGGGAGAGAGCCAAAAGACGAGGCGGTTAGTTCGTTGCCGAGACGCGAAGCTTGTCGCCGGCAGCTTCGATCTTCAAGGATGCTTGGTCAGTGATCAACCGTACAAGTTGCCAAAGTGTTTGGTCAACGGCCGACAGCGAGACCCGTTTCTCCAACTGGGGGGTCGCCGCCGGGTCGAATTGACACTGCAGCCCCAGCTGTGCCACCAGCGCTTGGATCAATGCCCCGGCCGGCTTGTCCGTCACCTCCAGTGAGAACACTCGCTCGTTTTGCTTCAAAATCTCCAGGGCGTTGGCCCCGGCCGGAACCGGTTGATCGGCTGGTGAATCTCCCCTGGGAATTGACAGCATTTGTCGGCAAAACGCTTGGTGGGCGGCCGGAGTGGCTTGCAACCGAAGTCGGCCGCCGCTGACATCAAAGCGGAGATTCGGATCGATGTTTTGAATCGATTTCAAAGCGTCCTGCGCAGCTGCAAACTGATACGTCCGAGCGAACGGCGCATCATTTTCGTCGGCTTTCCGGACGTCCAAGAACTGTCCGGCGATCAAATGCAAGGCCAGCTGCGGTGAAATGTCACGCAGTAAGGTTTCCGGCCACAGGTCATGTGGAAACGTGTTGGTCGCTGGCAGATCGGCGCGGCGGTCGTCCATGTGTCCCCGAATCATTTCCAGCGCTTCGTTCGGAGTCGTCAGGTCGGGCCATTGCAGGTCGATCCGGTTTCCGGCAGGGCCGCGAGTGGCGTGACGGTTCGGCGCGGCGTCGTCGGCTTGGGAGTAGACTTGGCGTGAGAGTTCGGCAACCCATGCGGGGCGTCCGATCACGACACAGTTGTCCAGCGGATAGCAAACGCAACCGGCCGATGCGGCGATCTTGCAAAGCGATGCATAGCGCGTTGGCCCGAGGTTGCCGGGTGAAACTGGAGAGTCTGGGTTGACCCTGCGATCGACCCAAACGTTGATGTGTCGACTGGGTTGAGTTTGATGCGCGGCGGCGATCTGGAGGGCGAGGCGTAATGACCGGCCATCAACGAGCCCGGTGTGTGGTTCTTGTAGCCACTGCGCGAATTCGTCTTTCTGGCTGAGTGGTTCCGCCGCGGAGATTTGATTAGACAGTTCGCCAGGATACAGAAACGTGATGACCGCCAGGACGCCGGCGCCGAGCAGCGTCTTGAAGAGCGCGTCTGGGATCCTGCAGCGAGCGTCTGAAGGCGTCGTCATCGGTGATGGCAAAGTCTGGATACGCAAGACACTTTTTGCGGTATTTGACGGGAAGGGGCTTGATCGGCGGGTTGTGGTTGATCCGTCGCGCCGGCGCGGTGAAGTGGCGAGTTGTGGAGGCCCGGGCGGGCAACTAGACTCGTGAACCACCGGGGCTGGAATTCTGGCATGGATCGGTTGCCTGTAACACCTTTGTGCCTAGTATACACGCGACTTGCACCACGACTTCTCCCACCTTCGACGGATGGCAAAGTGACTTCACCTCTCGTGCGGACAACCCGACTGGCCACAGCCTATCGCCGACTTCTTTCCAGCGCGGACGCGCCACGGTATGCGGCTGAGGTTGACGAGCATTACTCGCCGACGACCTTGGCGACGTTGCTTCAGCGGGGGGATGTTGAACTGCGCCGCGCCGCCGCGATGGCACTGGGCCTGCTGGGCAACAGCCGCTCGGTCGATCCGCTCGGGCGAGCGCTCAGCGATGTCGATCGTGGCGTGCGTTTGGTTGCCGATGATTCCTTTCGCGGGTTGCTGTTGCGTGATGCGGCGCCGACCCATCATCAGCAGTTGCTCAAGGTCATGCACCTGACCGATGGCGGTGAGTTTGCCGCGGCGCTCGCGCCGGCAATGATCTTGGTGGAACAGGCGCCGATGTATGCGGAGGCTCATTTTCAATTGGCCAGTTGTTGGCACGGATTGGAAGACTATCGCAAGGCATCTCAGTCTTATATCGCATGCTTGTGGCGCTGCCGTTTTCACTACACCGCTTGGCAGGGGTTGGCCCGGTGCCAAATCATGTCCGGTGAATACGTGGCCGCATCAAAGTCACTGGAGCGGTGTATCGAAATCGTTCCGGACTTGGAAAGTGCCCGTGTTCAACTGCGGGCACTGCGGCGGCGGATGCGACGCAGCGACGTTTGAGTGATGGCTGATGGAGCGACGCAGTATGATTGCGCGATGCAGTATAATTGCGCGACGGATCTGAACCGCGGTACTGATCGAGCCTAGGGTGTAACACCATGACCAGCTACAACGACCTCTTTGTTGCAACCGTCGCGTTTGTCGGCAGCACATTGGCGTTTGCGGTGGCGGTCGGCCCGTGGCGGCAACCTTATCATCTGCGATCGATCGCCAGTGTGGTGGACCGCTACGGCATGTCTGCCGCCCGCTTCGTCTGGATCGTCGTCGCGATCATCTCGTTGATCGCCGGCATGGCGATCGCCAGCGGTGTGCGTCCCGGATATGCAAAGCCCGATCCGGGGCTGCGCGATCTGACGCGTTAGAGGATTGCTGTACGACGTCCTTTCTAGGTCGTCGCTGCGAGTCCTACGGACGACGGCCCGGAAGGGCCATCGTACTGGCGAAACGCGTCGCCCTTAGCTGGATGGCTCTTACACGCCGGGGTTGGATTCTTCGATCGCTTGATCCATGACTTCGATGGCGGCGTCCAAGTATCGGTCGAACGTCTTTTCGAAATGCAGCATGGCGGCTTCGTCGGCGAAGAAGAACATGCGGTTGTGGATCGGGTCGATCACGCCCCATTCGCGTTTGCCGGGGACGATCTTCTTTTCTTCAAAGAAGCGGACGACGTCGATTTCGTTCAGCATCGGAGTGAACGGAATCGGATCGGAAAGGAACAGCTCCATCGCTTCCTTGTCGGCGAACAGATAGAGTTTGCCCAGGTGGATGACGCCGAGTTCCGGTTTGCCTTCGACCCACTGGCCGCGATTGACGACCGAAACGGCACAGTAGCCTTGGATCGCGAGATCAGGTTTGCTTTCCGGGCTGGTCGTTTCGGCGGTGGTGGCTGCACGGGCCGATGTTGCGTCGGCGGGTGTCATGTCGGCGGCCGTGTCCGTGGGCAGCGTGAGGCCGCCGGTACGGGCGCTCGCCAGTGAGGCTTGAACCGAACCGGACGTGGCGACGCTTGCCGAACGGACGTTCCCCTTGGTGCCACCGGGAAGCATGAACTGGTTTTTTCGAGAATTGTCGGTCACGGTGGCCGGCGTCGCGGATTCCATTGTCACGCCGGGTGCCGGGATCTGCACCGGCAGTTCGCCCGGTGCCATGTCGGCCTTCGGGCGATTCGAGGTCGGCTTGGGCAGGGTGTGGTTTGCCAGCGAATGATTCACGGCGACGCCTGCTGCCGGAGTCGTGGCTGGGGCAGCGGTTGCAGCGGGCGATGCAGCGGTTGGTGCGGTTTGCTGGGTGCTCGCCAGGGTGCGCGTCTTGGCGTAACTGACTTGGGCATCGGTCAGCATCGCGATGTAGCGATCGGGTTGCTGCGGGCTGACCGAATGGGACAGGGCTTTGCCGTCGGTGGTCACAATCACGTCGGTCGGGTACTTGGTGACCTTGAACATCTCGGCCAATTTCGGGTTCTTCGTCCCGTGGACCTTCACCGCCACAAAGTTCTGGTTGATCGACTGCGAGACCGACGCGCTGCGAAAGGCACCGGCTTCCAGTCGATCGCAATAGATGCAATTGTCGGTGTAGAAGTGCAGCAGCATCAACTTGCCTTGCTGCTTGGCTTTGGTGTGGGCGTCGCGAAGCTTGCCCTCCCAAGCGATTTGTGCAGGCGATGATTGCGCGGCGAGAGCGGTGAGCGTGAAGACAACGAGATAGATCGCGGCGTTTCGCATCCTGCGTTCCTGTGTCGATCCGGGAGGAAAAACTGACGTGTTGCGCGACCGGATCGGCGACCCGGACCATGCGCCTGGTGACTCAATCGGCCCGTGGGAGGCTGTCACTTAATCCGAAAGTACAAAATGGGGCGACTTTGACGCCAGTTCATCCGGCAGAGGTTTCGAAGTCAGCGCGAGCGGAGCGGCCGGCAAAACGCCTCCGGCTTCCAGTGACGAGAGACGATACTGAGGCGGGTGCAGAGGTCGGATGATTTTGAGAGGTCGGAAAACTTGCTCGATCGAATGGGCTCATCCGTATGGATGGTGTCTTTCGCAATGTTCCTGCCGCGAAAATCTTCGTACCCAATATTCCAAAAAACGGGGCGGATTGCGCGAGTCCTCACGGTCTCGTAGCCCACCCGTCAGAGGGCCCTGTTTCAGGCTTCGCTTGACACATCCTGTTGCTCGGCTATATTTCGGATAGCTTTAGTCGGCGGTGTGACTGGTTTGAAAGCCCACCGCTCCACGATTCACTGCGTCGCTCCACGACGATTCTGCAATTCGGCTGTTGCGAGCCGAAAAGGTTGATGAGCCTCTCGTCCCCGTTGATTGGCCCCCGGTCGGTTCAAGGATGGGAGCAGAGTCGGGGATCCGCCAGCATCGGCCTGTCCTGGTGTCGGGCGACGGAAACAGAAAGGAATTGGTAGTGTCCACGGGGATGAGTTCTCCCGGGATACCGAACAACCCTAAGATCGACACACGCCAGAGGAAACGGCATTTTGCTTGGCGGCCCGCGTCGCCCGCCACTTCGGTCCAGCCTGTGACTCCGATACCAACCGGTCCGTGTTGCCTCGGCCCGTGTCTCCTCGGCGCAGTCGGTCTGTGATCCGGTGGCGATCGTTCAGGTGAGAAGATCAATCGCGACTTCTCGTCCTCCGGACTGATCCGGCAGCGGCGAGTGGTTGTTGAACCGTCAGTGCGGCGTCAGAGCGACGATCGCGCTGACCAGCGAAAACAACGTCGCCAACAAGAGAACACGTTGGCGAACGAAAACTATTTGGTTTGACCCTGCGCGGGATGATTTCCGCAGCTTCGCGTTCGGGTCCTTTATCGTTCCATCCTGCGGATTCTTTACATGAATGCCGGCCGACTTCTGCCCCTCAGGGGTGGAAGACGCTTGTCAGCGCGTCGGCGCTCTCTGGATTACACATGGCGAAAAAGAAACGGTCTCCTCGTCGCGGCCCGAGCTCCAACGGACAATCCGGAGGCGGAGGTGGTGGTAAGCCACGCTCGCGCAGACGGCGACGCGGCGGTGGTGGTGGTGGAAACGGCGGGAATTCGAGAGATCAGGGCCTGGATCGCGAACCTGCGGATATCCCCAGCGACGCGCCGCTGGAAGAGTGCGAGGGGATTCTGGAGCTGCACCCCAACGGCTACGGGTTCCTCCGCAGCCGCGACAACAACTACTCCCGTGAACGCAGCGACCCGTTCGTTCCGGGAACCATGATCGAACGGTTCGGTTTGCGGCAAGGCGTCTACATCAAGGCGATGATGCAGCAAGCCAAGCGGCAACAGGGGCCGCGGATCCGCGAAATCCAGGATGTGGACGGGATTCCCCCGGAAGAATATCCGGACGTCAAAAGCTTTGACACGCTGACCCCGATCAACCCCGAAGAGTGGTTGGTCCTTGAACGCGGTCAGCGGCCGATCACCAACCGGGTGATCGATTTGCTGGCGCCGCTCGGGAAAGGTCAACGTGCGTTGATCGTTGCGCCGCCGCGGAGCGGGAAGACGGTCATGTTGCAAGACATCGCCGGTGGCATCGCGGCCAATCACCCCGACCTGAAACTGATCGTCTTGTTGATCGACGAGCGGCCCGAAGAGGTGACGGACATGCGCCGAAACGTGGTCGGCGGAGAAGTCGTCGCGAGCAGCTTGGATATGGACGTGGAGAGTCATGTCAGGCTAAGCCAATTGGTGATCGACCGCGCCCGTCGTTTGGCCGAAATGGGCCAAGACGTGTTCCTGATGCTCGATTCGATCACGCGTCTGGCCCGTGCGTTCAACAAGTGGGTCGGTCGCAGCGGTCGAGGCGGTGCGACGATGAGCGGCGGTCTGGACATCAAAGCGATGGACATTCCCAAAAAGCTGTTCGCAACCGCCCGGGCGTTCCAAGAAGGCGGCTCGCTGACGATCGTCGGTACCTGTCTGGTGGATACCAACAGCCGCATGGACGAAGCGATTTTCCAAGAGTTCAAGGGAACCGGGAACATGGAACTCGTGCTCGATCGTCGCCTGGCCGACCGACGCGTCTGGCCGTCGATCGACATCAGCCAGTCCGGCACGCGTCGTGAAGAGTTGCTGCATGATGAAGAGACCTATGAAGCGGTGACGATGTTGCGGCGAACGCTCTCGAGCATGCATCCCTGCGACGCGATGGAGCAGCTGACCAAGCAGCTCGGCCGATTCGAAAGCAACGACGAGTTCATCAAGCTGATCAGCGGCGCCAAGACGTCGCTGTAGAAGTTTGAGGCTGCAGTTTCAAGTTGCAGGTTTCAAGTTTCAAGTTCCGGGCAAGCCAGCTTGGAACAGGAGACGCGAGACGGTAAACTTGAGTTCAGCCGGAGGATAAGCGAATTGGTGAGCGGCCTCACTGGAACTGAGGTACCCCGTAAGGGGCTGCGGGTTCGAGTCCCGTGTCCTCCGCTGGTTTGAGCCCGTAATTTACGGGCTTTCTGAATATTCGTCTTCATCCGGCGGAATCAGCGAATCCAGCATGTCACCCAAAGTGGCACCCTGGACGCGCCACAAAGCGTCGCCAGTGCGGTCAGCATTGAGACCTACGTCATGCATAAGCGTGGTTTTTGGCGCGGCTATCTGTTCGTTGGTTGGTCCCCACCATGACCAACGTCCCTTTCGTCGGGCAGTGGGAACGCGCCCCCGCGCAATCTTTGGACACCCGGTCCATAGCTGATAGAACAGGGGCTTTGGGCGCCGGCCCCTGAGTCCGCGAGGTTTCTGATTGCAGTCTCGCGATCGTGCGTTTCTCGTGTTGACTTGGATTAGACTGCTCGTCGCGGAGCCTGTCGGCTCTGCTGGTTTTTCTGATCCATCAGCCAAGTACGTGACGCTCGACCCGCGATGCCACAACGACGACGATTCACTTTGCAGCCTTTGGAGCATCGGCACTTATTGACAGGCCTGTCGATTTCTGCGGCGAGCGTGCCCGAGACGGAGTCGCACGTCATCTTCACTCTTCAGCAGGACGAGACCGCATCGGAGGTTCGTCGCTACTTGTTCGACACCGTGGACGGAACGGCAACCGCTGGAAACCACTATGTTCCGGTCGACGGATTGCTGATCGAGTTCCAGCCAGATGAGTTGACCAAGACGGTCGAGGTGGAGCTGATCGACGACGCGTTTCGCAACTTGGACCGCGAGTTCTATGGACGTGTGCAACAGCTTGGTGATTCCGGCAATGCCGTCGTTGCTTCGCATCAGCGGCTCTTGCCCACCGATGGACGGAACGTCTTCAGTTTCGACTTTGACAACACCGGCAACACGCTCGTCTATTCTCAATTTCTGGGCACGACCGTCGGGCTGTTTAGCGTTCCGGTGGACGGGTCTTCTCAACCAACATTGCTCGCCGACTTGGGGTTTTCTGGAGGAGGTCCAGGCTCCGTTCAAATCAATCGAGCGACGAGCGAGGTGATTCTGCCCGGTGAGGACAGCCAGGGTAACGTGGAGCTTTTTCGCGTACCCGTTGACGGTTCTCGAGATCCGATTGTGCTGACTCACTCAGGCGACGAATCAACCTTAGTGGCATATCAAGGTGTCGGCCCTGATCTTTCGCACGTCGTTTACGAAAGGAGAATTCACGGCTCAACTGAAATTGCACTCTTCAGCGCTCGAACGGATGGTTCCACCTCACCTGTGAAACTCTTCCAGGGTGATATCGGTAGCTTTCCATTCGTCGGGATATCACCCGACGGAGAATCTGTCGTCTTCAAGGGAAATACATTTCCATTGCCCTTCGTCGTGCCGATTGACGGGGGCAGCACTGCCCAAAGGCTCTCGGACGATCTGATCGGCGCGAGTACCGGCCTGCGACATACGTTCTCGCCGGACGGCCAATTCATTTACGTTGCGGCCAGACCGAGCGAAGATGTCAGGCAATCGGACCTTTATCGATTCGCAGTTGACGGATCGCAACCGCCACTGATGTTGGCGAGCAATGTAGGGGATTCCCAGCCACAGATCACCAAGGACGGAAGTCGATTGGTGTTTAACGTCAATCGTGGTCTGTCCGCGGCGCCCGATCTTTATTCAGTGTTGACCGATGGCTCCGAGCCGCCGGTGGCGCTACACCCGCCCATCGAGCAGGCCGGTGGAAGCCTCCGCACGTACAAGATTAGCGACGATGACCAGCGAGTCGTGTTTCGGTCGAACTTCGATGACCCTGCGAAGTTCGCGTTGTACTCGGTGAAAATCGATGGATCCGAATCGCCGATAAAACTCACGTCGTTGCGGTCGTCTTTTAATGTCGACCTGATACTGTCGACGAATGATCCCGAAACGGTCGTTTACCGGACAAACGTCGGGTACGGAAGCAACGCGCCGCAGGAGCTTTATGCCGTCGATATTTTGGGGAATTCGGATCCTGTGCTGCTGAGTTTTGAAGTGCCCGACAGCGAGTCGTTTGACAACTACTCCTACGTCAATCTTCACGCAGGAGGCAATTCGTTGGTGTTCACATCCAATCGTGAAGTGGGAGACGGCTCCGTCCGACTGTTCCAGGCACCAATTGACTCAATGGCGACGCCGACCCTTCTGAGCCAGCCCGGCACAAGAATGGATGATTTTTCCATTGCGACCAACATCTTAGAAAGTATCCACGGATACGCCTACGAGATTGAAACGGATGGTGGATTTGGAAGCAATCGGAACGTGGTTCTAACAAAGCTCTTTGAAAGCAGCGGCGCCCGGATCGTCGATGATGACACGAACGTCGTTGTTGATGATTTTGGTGATGCTCCCACAGCGGCAGAGACGGGTTTCCGTTACGACTATCCGGTCATGCTTGAGGACAATGGGGCACGGCACGCCGTCGGCGGCCTCTTTTTGGGCGAGGGTGTGGATGCGGAGCCGGATGGGCAACCGCACATTGTCGCTGGTGCGGACGGCCAAGGCGGAGACGAGCTTGATGGCTTAGCCGATAACGGGATCGACTTCTTGACGGACTTGGTGACCAGTTCGAGCGACACCATCGCAACCGTCGACGTGACCGCATCGGGTACCGGGCGAATTGACGCGTGGATTGATTTCAATCGGGACGGTGACTGGTTTGATCCCGGTGAAAAAGTTCTCCACAGCGTTCCGGTCAGTAGCGGAGACAACCGCATTTCGTTTTCGATTCCTGCGGGAGCCCAAGCCGGTGGCACGGCAGCTCGGTTTCGTCTCAGCAGTGCCGGAGGACTGGGCAGCGTTGGTCGTGCAGCTGATGGTGAGGTGGAGGACTACTGGGTGACCTTGCGTGACGGGAACGATGCACTGAGCAATCTGGTCGTCTCGCTCGATGCGTCTCCATTGACCTTGGACGGTTCGGCTGGCAATCTGGTGGTTGGCGAAGACGGTGTCGAGCGTTTTTCGGTTCCGATGTCGGCTGTCGCGGGCGTTGAATTGGTTGGAGGTTCACGCGATCAGACCATCGAATGGATCGCCGCTGACTGGACAGGGAAAACGATATCGATCGATGCAGGAGAAGGATTTGACACGCTTGTTGTTCGGCCACCGTCTTCGGCGGGTGACTTCGTGCCGACAATCAGTCTGGTCGATTCACTGTTGCCAAGAAACGTTGAGAGGATCGATTTAACGTCTGACAACGCATTGACGGTCACGCTTGACCATAAAGCGATCGCGTCGACCGCTGACTTGGAACTGGCCGCAAACCTTGCCGAGCAAATCGAATTTGTCGATCCTGAACAGTGGCGGATGGGCGCGCCTCTGGTCGGTGACGGCCCCCTTCGTCACGTGAATCATCTCGATGGCTCTCGTTTCAAGGTTGAGATTCCACTGCCGTGGAAGAATGTCATCAATCGATTTGATGTCAACAACGATGGCATGACAACCGCGTTGGACGCTTTGGTTGTCATTAACCGACTTGCCATCCAGGCGGGAAACGAACTGCCTGATCCCCATGACGTCGATGTTTGGCCAGGGGCCTATTTCGATACCACAGGCGACAACTTGGCAACCACGCTTGACGCCCTGTTTGTGATCAATGAAGTAGCAAGGATTCAAGCTGGCCAGTCTGCTGAAGCAGAAGAAGGCATCGAATTGAGGCACGATGGCGTTGTCCGAATTGGTCCCCGGCGAAGTGCTTTGCAGTTCGTCGACGCGTTTTTTGAAATGGGCGCGTCCATGCAATTTGAAGATCCTGCTTCCGCCGTTCACCCCGTGCGTCCAGCGTCAACCATTCACGTCAACGGCGACGAGGTCTTGCTCGGTCCGGTGTCGGAAAATCCTGAGTTCGAACTGGACGAGGGGGAATCAGATTCCGATCCAGGGACCCAAAGCAGCTTGGAGGCAAATCTGGAGGGTCAAGGCCCTTTCGATGACAAGCTGCGGGCTTGTGCCTTGGAGTCTGGCTTGTGACCTAGCAGGGATGAAAATCGATCGGCAAATTCGGCTTGATGCGGTGCGAGTGGCTCGGGACAAATGATATGTCGATCGTTGGCAGCGTCGACTCGCGCCCTACGGCTGGATTATTTCAACAGGCTGTTACGTTTCCCGCTGGCATGGTGACGTGCCGCTCGCTTACGCTTCCCGCTGGCATTCGGGTGCCGCTCGCTGGCATTTCGGGGTGGGGCGTTGACGCTTGCCGCAGGCGGGATTGTGGTAGACTGGTCGGTGTCATGAATCCGTACGCACCACCATCGGAAACCGATCAACGCGAGCCGCCTTCGTCCGATCCGTCTGCGATCGCATGGGCGGGGATGGCTCTGACGATCGCAATCTTTTCCGCCTACTTTGTGGCATTGATCGCAGGGTGACGCACCATGAACCTTTCCACATCAACCACCGGCACCAACAAGAAGAAGCGAAAACGACAGGACAAGAAGCAACCGCGGCGGCGGAAGCCGATGATCCCGAGTTCGATGAAACCTGTGATGTGGGGCTTGGGGCTGCTGATCGGTTTGGGGGTGATTCAGGCGTTGATTGTCCTTGTGAAAAGCCACTGAGTGATGGGCGTTGGTCGGCTAGTCCGGCTTCATGATTGCTTCAAGGATTTGTTCGACTTGTCGCGGAGTCAGGGCACTGCCACACCCGCGGGGCGAACCGCCGATCATATCACTGCCACCCCATTGTTCCGAATCAGCCGTCGATGGCTCGGCTTCGTTCAGTGCCGAATAAATTCGATCAAGCGGAAATCGCACGAACGGTGACATCCGGCCCAGCGTGTAAGTGTATCGGCCATCGGGACACTCTCTCACCGCCACGAAAGCGCGAACGCCTTGTGCAAATAAGCGGGTCCGAGCGTACTGGCCGTGTTCACGAATCATCTGCCATCCCATTCCGCCACCGAGCACGTCGAAGCTTCCACACAGTGACCGCTCTTCGCCCTCGCCGGATGCAAGGTGTGAAATGCGATCGGAGGTTGTTTCAATCAACTGCCGCATCTCCTCGCCATTCATTTGCTGGAGCGCGCCAGACGCCCTCGCCTGGTCGTACAATTCGAACGCCCATGCCTGTTTGCGGATGATTGTTCGGTCCGGATCAAAGGGAATGGCGCCCGCGGTCGCATCCATCAGGTCTTCGATGATGATCAGTTGGGAGATCTCCATTTCGACGTGCAACTCGCGCACCTGTTTGGCATGGCTTAACAACCAATAAGCCACACAAACGTCCTGATCACAATCATTGACAAAGACATGGGCGCCGGATTCGCCGTCCTGGCCGAAACTGTCGAAAAGCCCCAGCAGGATTGCCACCAACACTTGCCCGCAGGTGCTGCGGGTTGCCAGTCGGTTGACCCCGCGGTGGTGATCAAAATTGGCGTAGGGTCCGTCCGGATCAAACGCCGGCGGACCGGTGACGTAACCGTCCAACGCGATCGAGTTGGGCGGGTGGTCGCGACAGAAGGCGTGCCAGCTCTTTTCGACCCCCGGTTCGACATGGAGTTCGATTTTCGGATGCATGCTGCGGCTCCATGGTTGGTTGTATGACGGTCTCTTGCGGGGCCCTGGTTTTGAGCCCTGTGGGGTCGCGGCCTGTTAATTTACTGGCCCGCAGGGCTAGCAAGGGGCGGAGCTGTTCGACTCGCTAACGCTTCTTGCCTCGTCGTTGACTTGTTCTTTCATCGAAAATGATTCAATCGACAGGCTGTTCAGCCCGGGGGCTGAAGGGAAGGGCAACCCGGAAGGGATGTCCGACGTGGGTGATTGTTTTGTAGCCGGAAGAGCGGTGTGCAAAACCGCAGGTCGTGTCCGTCAAAAAGAGTATCTCGTTTGCGCTCCCTCGAATCAAATCCGGCGTCGTCTATATTGGGCGGTCGTCAAAGGCCGGGCACCAATGATTGCGGAATCCCATTGAGAAAGATTACGACACCCTTGCGACGCAGAAGATGAAATCGGCATTCTCTTTAGTGAGCGGCGACCGACAGGAGGGCGATCCGTCGGATTGGGATTTTCGCCTGCTTTTTGATCGCTCCCCGGTCGGCGTGTATGTGGTCCGGACGGGGCGGATTTGTTACGCCAATCCGGTGATGGGGCAGCTTCTGGACCGTGACCCCGAGTCGATCGCCGGTGAGCCGCTGTTGAGCTTCGTCCATCGTGACGACCGTTCGGAAGTAGAAACGCTGCGTCGGCAGGCTGGCGACACGGACCCGTCCCGTTATCTGACTCGTCTGGTCCGCGCCGACGGTCAGCCCGCGACCGTCGAAGTGATGGAATCACCGCTGGACGTCGGATCGGATGAAAACAATCGCGAAGACGCTGCCTGGGTCGGTGTGATGGTCGACGTCACGGCCCACCGGCAGGCAGACCTGAAGATTCAGGATCGGCTTAACTTCGAGCAATTGTTGGCCAACCTGTCGGCCGGGTTTGTCAATCTTCCGTGCGATCAAATCGATAGCCAGATCGACGCGAGCCTGCAGTCGCTGGTGGAGTTTTTGGGGAACGATCGCAGCACATTTATCGAGTTCGGTGACGATGCGGATCACGTGATGGTCTCGCATTCCTATGCCGCGGCGGGTTGCCAACCGTTTCCGATCGGTCCGTTCGCCGTCGCCCGATTGCCCTGGTACATCAACGAGTTCCGCAGTGGCAAAACCGTCTTTCTGCGCAGCCTCCCGCAGGACCTTCCCGAGTCTGCGGTGAAGGAGCGGGCGCATTGTCTGGAAGAAGGGATCCAGTCGAATGTCGCCATTCCGATCAAAGTGGGCGGCCAGCGGCTGGGAGGGCTGACGTTTGCGTTCATTCACAAGCCGTGCGATTGGCCGCGCGAGATTCTCTCACGATTGGGCTTGATCGGTGAAGTGTTCGCCAATGCGCTCGTGCGACGCCGGAACGAACAGTTGCTGCAAGAGGCGCTGTCGGAGAACGTTCGGCTGCGGCGGCAATTGGAGCAGGAAAATCTGTACCTTCGCCAGCAGGCCGTCGTGACACAACACCACGGGCGAATCATCGGACACAGTGACGCGATCACGAGGGTGCTTGCCGACGTCGAACGTGTCGCAACGACCGACGCACCGGTGTTGTTGACCGGAGAGACAGGGACGGGAAAGGAACTGCTGGCGCAGACGATCCACGAGTTGAGTGCCCGCAAAGATCGCCCCATGACGGTCGTCAATTGTGCCTCACTTCCGGCCACGCTGATCGAAAGTGAATTGTTCGGCCGCGCCGCGGGGGCCTACACCGGTGCGGCGTCCGCGGCGATCGGTCGCTTTGAGTTGGCCGACGGATCGACGTTGTTCCTGGATGAGATCGGCGAAATCCCGTTGGAGCTGCAGGCAAAGCTGCTGCGTGTCTTGCAGGACGGTCGGTTCGAGCGACTGGGCACGGCAAAGACGATCTCGGTCGACGTGCGGATCATCGCCGCGACCAACCGCGATCTGGAAGCGGCCACGCGGAAGAACCTGTTTCGGTCCGATCTCTACTACCGATTGAGTGTCTTTCCGATCCACGTCCCGCCGCTGCGTGATCGGCGCGACGACATCCCCTCGTTGACCTGGGCCTTTGTCGAAGCGTTCGGGCGGCGGATGGGGAAATCGATCAAGACGATCCCGCGGAGGACGATGAAGCAGTTGCAGGACCACGACTGGCCCGGCAACATCCGCGAGCTGAGCAATGCGATTGAACGCGCGATGATCCTTGCCGACAGCGACACGCTGCACATCGAAACGCCCACAACGGCACGCGAGGGTGCGGATGAGCAAAAAACGCTCAAGGAAGTCGAGCGGGAACAGATTCTACGCGTGCTGGAAAAGACAGGCTGGCGGATCCGCGGCGGTGGTGGAGCCGCCGAGCGGTTGGACATCAAGCCGACGACGCTGGAGGCACGGATGGCAAAGTTGGGAATTCGGCGGCCGAACCAGCGATGAAAATCTGATGATGCTCTCCATTATATTGGAGAATCCCCATCGTTTTGGGGATTGTATGGAGCGCGAGCAGCAACCGTCCGTTCACGTAAGCCATTTGTAGTCGGCGGCTTACGGCACTTTGCGTGACAATTTCTCCAGCCGGTATGCCTTTTGCCTTCAACGCGACCGGTCCAATCGACATTGGGCCCGTCGGTCCGTCGTCATTCATGGGCAATGACCCGTTGGGGTAGATCGCATGATCCAAGCCGTGTTGCGAGTGGTGGCGCCACCTGACAAGCGAGAGGAGATCCTGCAGGTTTTTTGCAGCCTGTCCGGACCCACGGAGGTGGCAAAAGGATGTCGGTTTTGCCGCGTCCTTTGCGATGCAGATGATGACAATGCGATCACCTATTGGGCGCAGTGGGAAACGCGTGAAGACTTGGAAGACCATTTTCGGTCCGAGCGGTTTCGTCGGCTGTTGCCCTACATCGACATGTCGCTGGAGCCACCCGATGTGGATGTCAGCGACGTGGACGCGATCGGCGGAATCGAGTTGGTTTTGTCCGTGATTCGTGCGCAACGTCAATAAATGAATCAAACCTTTTCATTACCGAAAGAGAGGCGACAAGTGAAACGAGTGACTCTTGCACTCATGGCAGCGGCGTTGGTTTCGCTGTGCGTGAGACCGGTGGCGGCAGATCAGGCTGCCGACGAAGCGACGATTCGCAAGGACGTCGCGGCATACGTCGCGGCATTCAATCAGGGAGATGCCAAAGCGTTGGCGTCGATGTGGTCACCCGAGGCGGTGTACACGAATCCGCTGTCGGGCGAACAGGTCGTCGGTCGCGAGGCGATCGAGCAACAGTTTGCCGCGATCTTTGCGGAAAACAAAGGCGTCAAGCTGTCCGCGACGACGCAGTCGGTTCAGTTCATCTCGCCCAGTGTTGCGTTGGAAACCGGCACCGCGGCGGTGATTCGACCCGAACAGGAGCCCGAGGAATCGGAATACACCGCGGTATACGTCAAACGTGACGGTGCATGGTTGCTCGACCGCGTGACCGAAGAAGACGTCCCCGTTGTCGTGTCAAACGAAGATCATTTGAAAGACCTGCAGTGGATGATCGGCAGTTGGGTGGATCAAGACGATCGGGGGCGTGTCGAAACGACGTGCCAATGGACGAAGAATCGAAACTTCATGGTGCGAATGTTCTCGATGGTGGTCGGTGATCAAATCGAACAGTCGGGGATGCAGATCATCGGCTGGGACGCCGCCGCCGGACAGATCCGGTCGTGGGTGTTCGATTCCAGGGGTGGATTCAGCGATGGCGTCTGGGAACAAAAGGACAAGAAGTGGTACATTCAGTCCACCGGCACGATGCACGACGGCAGCAAGATGTCCGCGACCAATATCTTGACGTACGTTGATGACAATACGTTGACTTGGCAATCGATCAACCGGATTGTCGATGGCGAGCTCTTACCCAATGTGGATGAAGTGGTGGCCGTTCGAGCAGGAGGGGTGGAGGGATCCCAGTGAGCAAGACTCCAGTGAGCAAGACCCAACTGAGCAAGAGACTGCACGGACGTCATCAACAGCATGGACGAGGTTTCATCGGGCAGCACAAGGCGGCTTCGGTGGCATGCATTCGAACAATCGCATCCGGTAAGGGGAATCAAATGAAACGTGCTTTTTTGTTTTTGGTCGTCGTCAGTCTGAGTTTACCGACGGCATCCGATGCACTGGCTCGGGGAGGCCGCGGCGGTGGCGGCGCGCGTGGCGGAGGATTTAGCGGTGGCGGTGCACGTGGCGGATTCAGCGGTGGTGGCGGTTTCTCCCGCCCGTCCCCTTCGATGAGCCGTCCTTCCTCGATGAGCCGTCCCAGCGTCTCGCGTCCCAGCGTTTCGCGGCCGAGTATTTCTCCGCCCAGTGTCGGCAGCCGGCCCAGTGTCGGTTCACGGCCCAACGTCGGCACTCGACCGAGCGTCGGCAGTCGACCCAGTACCGGCAGTCGCCCTGGAGTTGGCACACGCCCCAGCCAAGGCGGGCGGCCGAGCGCGGGCGACCTGCAGAGCTTTCTGAATCTGGGCGGATCGGCAGGCGCACGTCCCAGTACGCTCCCCAGCACGCGCCCCGGTGGCGCCGCGTCGAACCGACGCAGCAACATCGCCAGCGGCATTGCCGGTGGTGTCGCCGGCGGCCTGGCCGGAAGCGCGGCGGCGGATTTTCTGCGTGACTCCGGCCCGCGGCCGAGTCAGTTGCCCGCGACGCCTCCGGGAATCGGCAACCGGCCGGGAGTCGGTGATCGCCCCGGCATCGGCGACCGTCCGGGAATCGCAGACCGACCTGGAATCGGCAACCGACCAGGGATTGATAATCTGCCCGCCGATCGGCCTTTGGTGGGCAATCGCCCCGAACGGATTGACAACCGAGGCGACCGACAACAGATTCGTTCGGACCGCCGCGATGAGATCCGCGATCAGATGAAAGACACCCCGATTCGCGACTTCTGGTCCGACCATCCGATGTGGGGCGCGTGGGCGATCACGCGTCCGTACCGCTGGGCCGCCTGGGGCGGAGTGACCGGCTGGGTCAATTACGGATGGAGCGAACCGATTTACTACGGCTATGGCGAAAACGTCTACTACCAAGAGGGTTCGGTCTACTACGGCGATCAAGTCGTCGCGACGGAGGAAGAGTATGCGGCACAGGCGGAAGCGATTGCCGCCAGTGCCCCCGACGTCCCGGTCGATCAATCGGAGTGGATGCCGCTGGGCGTGTTCGCCGTGACCCCCGACGGTCAGGAAACGGGACCGGAACCCACGCTGTTTCTGCAGTTGGTGATCAGCAAGGAAGGGATCATCTCCGGCACGCTGAACAACACGGCCGACAACAGTACGCAGACCATCGAAGGCATGGTCGACAAGGAAACGCAGCGATCGGCTTGGAATGTGGTCGACAAGACGCGTCCCATCATGGAAACGGGAATCGTCAATTTGACCAAAGACTCCGCGCCGGCGCTGGTACACTTTGCCGACGGAACCACGCAGCAATGGTTATTGGTGCGAATGGACGATCCCCAAGGCCAACAGGAATAACGAAGGAGAGCGACCGGATGACCCGGATACTATTGAAAATCCGAGCGGCGATCTGCATGACGGTCACCGCCGCGCTCGTGTCCGGGTGCGGCGACCCGCCTGCCGAACCGCCGCCGATTCGCCCCGTGCGGACGGTCAAAGTCGGTGATCTGACGGTGATCTCCGGTCGCGAGTTTCCTGGTCGCGCGTCGGCCAAGTCAGAAGTCGAATTGTCATTCGACGTCGCCGGTCCGCTGATTTCGCTGCCCGTCGACGTCGGGAGCGAAGTCGAGAAAGGCGACGTGATTGCCGCCATCGATCCTCGGGATTTCGAAACGGCACTGGCCAGTAACCAAGCCAACCTGGATCGCGCCAAAGCGAATCTGTCGGCGATGGAAGCCGGGGCTCGCCCGGAAGAAATCGAGCAACTCAAAGCGTCGCTCGCCCAGGCGGAGGCTTCTGCCGAACAGGCTGCCGCCGAACACGATCGCAATTCGCGATTGATCAAGGACCGCGCGGTGTCACAAACGGAATTTGACATCTCGTTGGCACGCAAGAAACGAACGATCGCGGAAGTCGAGAGCGCCAAAGAGGCGTTGAACATCGGCATGACCGGTGCTCGACCGGAAGACATCCAAGCCAAACGAGCGGAGATTCGGGCCTTGGAAGCCGCCGTCGCGGACGCCAAGAATCAGCTGGAAGACGCGACACTCTCGGCGCCGTTTGACGGTGAAATTTCGGTCCGTTACGTCGATAATTTCCAACGGGTCCAGGCCAAACAACCGGTCGTCCGGATGTTCGATCTGTCGGAGATCGAAGTCACGATCCAGATCCCGGAGTCCCTGATCGGCCTTGTCCCACAAGTCAAGAAAGTGGCCTGCCGGTTCGACGCCATTCCGGACCGCGACTTCTTCGGCACGGTCACGAAGATCGGTCGAGAAGCGTCGCAGACCACGCGGACCTACCCGGTCACGGTTCAGATCGCGCAACCCGATGACGTCAAGATCCTGCCCGGGATGGCCGGGATGGTTCGCAATCACCGCGAGGAAGGCGAGGTCGCCGAAGAGGCTGATCTGATCGTGCCGCCCAGTTCGGTGTTTACTCTGCCCGATGATGACACCCAAACCTACGTCTGGGTCTACGACGAAGGCACCAGCAAGGTCGCGCGTCGTGCGGTCAAGACCGGAGAGCTGACGCCCGTCGGTTTGAAGGTCGTCGAAGGCATTCAGCTGGGAGAACGCGTCGTCACCTCCGGTGTCAACTCGTTGACCGAAGGCCAGGAGGTGAAGCTGCTATGAAACCGACCCCCGCTCACCCATCGCCACAACACAGCGCCTGTACGACGGCCCTTCCGGGCGGCCGCACCGCGCCCCATCCGGTCTCTACGTGTACGACGGCCCTTTCGGGCGGTCGCACCGGTGCTCGCACCGCGCTGGACGGCCCGAAAGGGCCATCCTACCAATCTGCCGCGTCCAACAAACCAAACGCGTTCCCCAAAACCGTGGTGGAGCGTCGATGAGTCTGGCTGCAATCTCCATTGAAAAACGCGCGATCACCTTCTTCGGTATTCTGCTGATCGTCGCCGGCGGTGTCTTTTCCTACCTGCAACTCGGCCAACTCGAAGACCCCGAATTCTCGGTCAAGACGGCCGCCATCACGACGGCCTATCCCGGCGCGAGCGCCGAGCAGGTCGAATTGGAGGTGACCGACCGGATCGAAACCAAGTTGCAAGAGATGGCCGAGGTCAAGGCCATCTATTCCAACTCGCGGCCCGGACTGTCCATCATCAAGGTGGATATCAAAAGCAATTACTGGTCCGATCGATTGCCGCAGGTGTGGGACGTGCTGCGGAAAAAGGTGGCGGACATTGAACCGACGCTGCCGCCGGGGGCCGGCAAGCCCAAGGTCGGTGACGATTTCGGTTACGTGTTCGGATTCTTGTTGGCGGTCAGCAGCGACGGGTACAGCTACGCGGAACTGGAACGCTACGTCAAGGACATGCGGAAGGAGCTGAGCGTCGTCAAAGGCGTCGCGCGCGTCGACTTCTGGGGCGTCCAAGAAAAACGAATCTACCTGGACGTCTCCTCTTCACAGCTCGCCGAGCTGAACATCACCCCGGCGCAGTTCATCCAGACGTTGCAATCGCAGAATCTGGTTGTTGATGCCGGTCACGTCGATTACCAGACACAGCGGATGCGTGTCACACCGACGGGCGAATTTGCCACCCCGGACGCGATCGGCGAATTGGCGATCACCGGCGTGGTCGACGGACGTGATGAAATCATCCGCATCCGTGACCTGGCGACGGTCAATGTCGGCTACGTCGACCCTCCGACGCAGTTGCTGCGGCACAACGGTCGAGAAGCGATCGCGTTGGCGATCGCCCCGACCGCCGGTGAAAATGTGGTGGCGGTAGGTGAGCGCATCGACGCGCGGATCAATCAATTGCTGGCCCAATTGCCGGTCGGAATCAGCGTCGAACGTATCTCCTGGCAATCCGATCAGGTCAGCGAATCGATCCGCGCGTTCATGATCAGCCTGCTCGAAGCGGTCGCGATCGTGTTGGCGTTGCTGGCGATCACAATGGGGGTTCGGCCCGGCATCATCATCGGGATCAGTGGGCTGGTTTTCCCGATTCTCGGCACCTTCGTCGTGATGGCGATCATGGGGATCGACCTGCACCGCATCTCGCTGGGCGCCCTGATCATCGCGATGGGGATGATGGTCGACAACGCGATCGTGGTGACCGACGGCATCATGGTGCGAATCGCCAAGGGAATGGACCGTAAACAAGCGGCGATCGAAGCGGCCGACGGACCGGCGATCCCGCTGCTGGGCGCGACGGTGGTGGCCAGCATGGCGTTTTATCCGATCTTCGCATCCAGCTACGACACCGGCGAGTATGCAGGCAGTCTGTTCACCGTCGTGGCGATCTCGTTGTTGTTGAGCTGGGTCTTTTGCCAAACGATCGTGCCGCTGTTGTGCATGGCGATTTTACCGGACCCCAAGCCGGGCGAGGGAGCGACCGACCCGTACCAGGGATCGCTGTATCAAAGATTCCGCGCGCTACTGTCGCTGACCATTCGCTACCGCTTTCTGTTCCTGGCCAGCATGGTCGCCCTGTTGGCGGTCAGCGTGGTCGGATTCCGCTGGGTGCCGCAGTTGTACTTCCCCGATTCCAGTCGATTGCAGGTGATGATCGACTATTGGGCGCCCGAGGGAACTCGGATCCAGCAAACCGATGCGGATTTGCAACGGATCGAGGAATACGTCCAGCAGCACGAAGCAACCAACACGGTCAGTGCCTTTGTCGGCAAGGGACCGCCGCGGTTCTATTTGCCGGTCAGTGCCGAAGACCCGTACACTTCGTATGCCCAAATCATCGTCAATGTCAACTCATTGGACGGTGTCAACCAACTGGTCGCCGACGCCGATGCGTGGGTCAAAGCGAATGTCCCCGAAGCGATGGTGCGGGTCCGCAAGTACGCCGTCGGCGCGTTCGATGACTGGAAGATCGAAGCCCGCTTCAGCGGACCGGCCAACGCCGATCCGACGACGTTGCGACGATTGGCCGAAGAGGGCGCACAGATCTTGCGCGACACGCCGCTGGCCAAGGAAGTGCGGGTCAATTGGCGCGAGCGCGTTCAGGCCTTGTCGCCACAGTACAACCAGGAGCGTGCCCGTTGGGCCGGTGTGTCGCGGGACGATCTGGCCCGCGTGATGAAACGTGCCTCCGATGGCGTCGTCGTCGGACAGTACCGACAGGAAGACGATTTGATTCCGATCGTGGCCCGGAGCGTCGAATCGGAACGCGAGCGTGCCGCCACCTCGCTGGAAGAGCTTCAAGTCACACCGAAGTTGTCGACCGCCTCGGTGCCCGTTTCCCAGGTCATCGATGGCATCGAGGTGCCATGGGAAGACCCGATCATTTGGCGTTGGGACCGCCGCCGCGCCATCACGGTGCAGTGCTCACCCAACGACGTCACGGCACCGACGCTGCGCAACGTGGTCGTGGATAAGTTCAATGCCATTGAGCTTCCGCCGGGCTACCGACTGGATTGGGACGGCGAGTATTGGAGTGCGAAGCAGTCGCAAGAAGCCCTGGTGCCCGGGATCGTTCCGGCCATCGTCATCATGCTGTTCATTCTGGTCGCACTGTTCAACGGGTTCCGCCCCATGCTGATTTGCATCGGCGTGATTCCGTTTGTGATGATCGGCATCACCGGCGGCATGTTGGTGACACAGACTCCGTTCGGATTCATCGCGTTGTTGGGAGCGATGAGTCTGTCGGGGATGATGATCAAAAACGCGGTCGTGTTGCTGGATGAAGTGAACGCCAACCTGGGGAAGGGCCTGACGCCATACAACGCCGTGGTGGAAGCCGGTGTTTCGCGTTTGAGCCCCGTGGTCAACGCCGCGGGCACCACCGTGCTGGGTGTGTTGCCGATGCTGCAGGACGTATTTTGGGTCGCCTTGGCCGTGACGATCTTCTTCGGGCTGATCGTCGGAACCGGGCTGACGATGGTGATGGTGCCCACACTCTACGCGACCTTGTACCGAATACCGCACGACGGCCCGGAAGGGCCGGCGAAATGATTGTACGACGGTCCCTTCCGGGCCGTCGCTTGAAGCCCGCGGCTTCAGCCGTTGGCTGAAGGGGAGGACAACCCGGAAGGGATGTCCTACGTGGATGATTGTACGACGGTCCCTTCCGGGCCGTCGCTTAGAACCGTCTGGTTCAGATGGTGCCCGAACCTGACAGCCCGGAAGCGCAATCGAGCATTTCAACTGCCGATGACGACCTTCAACCTTTCCGCTCCGCCGTACTTTCGTGGGCTTGATCCCGATCTGCCCATTCGGTTTTACCAGCGACATCTGCCGCACTGGCGGCAAGATGGGGCAACGTATTTTGTGACGTTTCGACTGGCCGATTCCATCCCGCGAACACAACGAGACGATCTTAAACGATGGCGGGAAATTTGGGAAAAGACGCATCCGCCACCAAGGTCCGAAGCACAATGGCACGCATTCGCGCATGAGATCACTCTACGAACCGAGCGTTGGATGGATGAAGGCTACGGTGAGTGTTACCTTCGCGATGAAGCCCACGTGAAGCTGATGTCCGATTCACTCCTGCATTTTCAGCAACAACGGTATTTCACATCTTGCTATTGCATCATGCCCAATCATTGCCATTTGGTCGTGAAGCCGTCGGAAGGATTTGAATTGGAGGGCATCCTGAATAGTTGGAAGGGCTATGTGGGGTTCCAGATCAACAAGCAACTGGATCGTCATGGAGTCGTTTGGGCCGACGAAAGCTATGACCGCATCATCCGCGATGAAGAACATTTGTTTCGCGTCGTCCGGTACATCGGAAACAACCCCCGACAAGCCGGATTGCCGTCAAGTCAATGGCATCGCTGGGTCCATCCCGATTGGGAAGCCGCAGGTTGGCGTTTTCAAGAGGTCGACGAGAAGAGGCGCGGCGGGAATTGACTGTACGACGGTCCCCTTCGGGCCGTCGCTTGGACGCTGGCGGGTTCAGCCGGGGGCTGAAGGGGAGGACAACCCGGAAGGGATGTCCTACGTGGATGACTGTACGGCGGACCCTTTCGGGCCGTCGCTTTGAACGCTGGCGGGTTCAGCCGGGGGCTGAAGGGGAGGACAACCCGGAAGGGATGTCCTACGTGGATGACTGTACGGCGGACCCTTTCGGGCCGTCGCTTGGACGCTGGCGGGTTCAGCCGGGGGCTGAAGAGGACAACCCGGAAGGGATGTCCTACGTGGATGACTGTACGGCGGACCCTTTCGGGCCGTCGCTTTGAACGCTGGCGGGTTCAGCCGGGGGCTGAAGGGGAGGACAACCCGGAAGGGATGTCCTACGTGGATGACTGTACGGCGGACCCTTTCGGGCCGTCGCTTGGACGCTGGCGGGTTCAGCCGGGGGCTGAAGAGGACAACCCGGAAGGGATGTCCTACGTGGATGACTGTACGGCGGACCCTTTCGGGCCGTCGCTTTGAACGCTGGCGGGTTCAGCCGGGGGCTGAAGGGGAGGACAACCCGGAAGGGATGTCCTACGTGGATGACTGTACGGCGGACCCTTTCGGGCCGTCGCTTTTAACGCTGGCGGGTTCAGCCGGGGGCTGAAGGGGAGGACAACCCGGAAGGGATGTCCTACATGGATGACTGTACGGCGGACCCTTTCGGGCCGACGGCGTCACCCTCGGCGACGTGGCGGAGGTCGAGAAAACCGACGGCGAGATGTGCTTGGCGCGGGTGATCGGCCTGGGTGGTGGGCTCGCCAGTTTGCAGGTCTTTGTCGTTGGCAAGACGCCGGTGACGAAATCGACGCCTGCATGCCACGATCAAGACAATTCGAGAGTGTACAATTGATCAAGAAGCTGATCGACCGTGACTACGCGTTTAAGGACCGCGACGAAGCACGCAGTTTTTTCACCAAAGTGATCGGGCTGTACAAAAACTGGAACTACAGCCCGCCGGACTCGGCCGATTATCAACGGTACAAGAACGAATTGGAACAAGCCGCCGCTTCGACGTAGGCTGCGCGCAATTGGGTAGGGCTGGCAGAGCATGCACTTGATGGCAAGATTGATCGTCGGGGTGGTGGCGACGCTGTTTGCGTTTGGCAGCGCGACGGCGTGGCCCCAGGCCGCTTCGGTCGAAGAGTCGCACCCATTAAGAGCGACCGACACCTCCAGCCCACGCGCAACCCTAAAAACATTTCTCTCCTCGGTACACGAGGTCTACCAGGGCTTCAGCCAAGAAGGCCGGAGTTTTGAAAGTGAAGCCGAACGCAGCGCCCTCGGGGCTCGAATCCTCCGTTGCCTGGATTTGAGTGAGGTGGCCGAATCGGTGCACGACGGCGTCGGCCGGGAAACCGCCGCCTGTCTTAAAGAAGTGCTGGATCGGATTGAACTTGGCCCCGAAGATACGTGGCCGGATACCAAGCAGGTTGACGAAGGAGGGCTTTCCAAATGGGCGATCTCGGATACAGAGATCATCATCCAACGGGTCAAGGAAGGCCCGCGTGAAGGTGAGTTCTTGTTCTCGCCCGAAACCGTCGATCGGGCCGCCGACTTCTATGTGTTGGTGAAAGACTTGCCCTACAAAGAACGCCAATCCATCACCCCCGGATTGTACCAGCTGTATCTTTCCGAACCGGGTTGGCTTCTGCCACGTTCGCTGGTCCAAGGTCTGCCCGCGTGGGCGCACGTCCGATTGCTCGGTCAAGCCGTCTGGCAATGGGCCGGACTGGTACTTACGACTGGCGTGTCGCTGGTGCTGATGTCGGTGATCTACTATTTCGGTCGGTGGAGAACGAGTCATTTGCGGCCGAATTGGCTGCGGTACCTGGTCATGCTTGTTTGCCCTTTGACCGCCATGCTGATCCCGTTGGCGGCACTTTACTTTTTGGAGCAACACATTCGGATCAGTGGAACCGCCTTGCTGGTGGTCAGCTATTTGTCGTGGTTAATTTTTTTGCTGACCTTGATGGTCGTGCTGCTCGGTGCGGGAAACTACTTGGCGGCATTGATTATCGCAACACCTTGGGTTCAGCCGCATGGGCTGGATTCTCAATGGGTGCGACTGGTGTGCCGCGTGGGCAGTATCCTGGCCGCGATCATCGTCTTTCTCGAAGGCGGCCAACAATTCGGCATCCCGCTGACGACCCTGGTTGCCAGTGCGGGCGTCTGTGGCTTGGCGGTCGCCTTGGCGGCCCAGGACACGCTCAAGAACGTCTTCGGCAGCATCATGGTGACGCTGGACAAACCCTTCCAAGTCGGTGACCGGATCGTTGCCAAAGGCTACGATGGCATTGTCGAAGAGATCGGATTGCGTTCGACAAAACTGCGTTTGCTGACCGGCCATCAAGTCTCCATTCCCAATGACGACATGTCGCGCTGCGACATCGAGAACATCAGCCGCCGCCCCCACATTCGTGGCGTGGCCAAGATCCAACTGCCATCGGACACCCCGACCGCCAAAGTCAAACGAGCGGTGCAAATCGTGCGTGATGCCCTGCACGATCACGAAGGGATGGAGGAAACCTATCCGCCCCGCGTGTTCTTGCGAGACGTGAACGAGTCCTCCACCGGAATCGTGTTGTTCTACTGGTACCATCCGGCGAACTACTGGGCGTACTTGGCGTTCACCGAAGGGTTGAACCTGCAGGTGATGGAGCAGTTCGAGGCCGAGCGGATTCCGTTCGCCAGCCCCGCATTGACCGTTCATCTGCCGGATAGCGAGGAATCAGGAATTGACATGCGGAGCGAAAGATGAGCAAAACAGAAGCGTCAACGGTCAGCCTTGGCGATGAAGACGAGGTCAAAGAAGTGCTCGCCGATGCCGTGCTGGGGCTGTGGGATGTCGTCAACAATCTGACCCGTTTGCGTCCGTCCAAGCGTGATCGATATCGCGTGACAATCTTCGGCTCGGCCCGCGTCCAGCCCGGTACGTTCGGCTACGAAGAAACCAAGCGGTGTGCAGCGGCTTTGGCAGAAATGGGCTGCGACATCATCACCGGTGGTGGCCCCGGGTTGATGCAGGCCGCCAACGAAGGTGCGTCCAGCGCTCCGGAGCGTTCAAAGTCAATCGGAATCCGTGTCGATTTGCCGTTTGAACAGGAAATCAACTCGTTCGTCGGCCAAACATTCGAACATCGCACGTTCTTTACCCGGTTACATCAATTCGTGCTTACGTCCGATGCGTTTTTGGTCGCGCCTGGCGGGATCGGAACTGTGTTGGAAACGTTGATGGTCTGGCAGCTCTTGCAAGTGCATCATTTGAACGACACACCGCTGATCCTGGTGGGGAAAATGTGGCCGGGATTGATCGAGTGGGCCAAGGAGTCGATGCTGTCGACGGAATCTCCGCTGGCTAGCCCCGAGGATATGAGCATCCCACAATGCGTCGCCAACGCCGACGAGGCCCTGGCGGTGATTCGACCACATCACGCCGCCTGGCTGAAACAACAAGGTGACGCGGGTGGCGAAACGTAGAAAGTTTGTACGACGGTCCCTTCCGGGCCGTCACTTGAACCCGACGGGTTCAGCCGTAGGCTGAAGGGGAGGACAACCCGAAAGGGATGTCCTACGTGATTGACTGTACGACGGTCCTTCCGGGTCGTCGAGCGAATACCCAGTAGACGGATTTAGAGCGACATGTCGCCAGACAACAAACCTTCTGCCGACTCGCCCGAACCAGGCGACGATGTCACGCGAGCGCCATTCGGTGAAACCGAGAGCCTTGCCGCGACTCCGGGGGACACGGCCGAGTTTGAATTCGCGCCGGTGAGTCTGCCGGCGGAAAACTGGATCGGAAAGTCACTGGGCAAATATGAAATCACCGGCGTGCTCGGCCAAGGGGGCATGGGGGTCGTGCTGCAGGCCCACGATCCGACGCTGGAACGCGACGTCGCCATTAAGATTCTGACCGGGAATTTGGCCGCCAATGCGACCGCGCTCCATCGTTTTCAATCGGAGGCCAAGGCAGCCGGAAAACTCAGCCACGCCCACGTCGCGGCGATTTACGAGATCGGGCAAGAAGGACCGTCGCACTTTTTGGCCATGGAACTGTTGACCGGCGGAAGCGTTGCCGCGGAATTGCAGACCTGCGGCGCCTACACCGCACTCGAAGCGACTCGGATTCTGATCGACGCCTGCCGTGGCATCGCGGCCGCCCATGCCGAAGATTTAGTCCACCGCGACATCAAGCCGGCCAATCTCGTGCGGGCGGCCGACGGAGCGGTCAAGTTAACCGACTTCGGGCTGGCAAAATTTTCTTCGGCAGGCGGCGCAATGCAACTGACCCAGTCGGGAACCATCGTCGGCACCCCGTACTTCATGAGCCCCGAGCAATGTCAGGCCCAAGCGGTCGATGCCCGCACCGACATTTATTCTCTCGGCGCCACCTACTTCTGTCTGTTGACCGGACGGCAGCCCTACGATGATTCCGACAGTGTCGTCCAGGTCATGTACGCCCACTGCAACAAGAGCATCCCCGATCCACGGGAGGTCAGCCCGTCGGTCCCGCCGGCCTGCTCGGCAATCGTCTCGCGCGCCATGGCGAAAGATCCCGACGATCGCTATCAATCCGCCGAGGCGATGTTGCGTGATTTGGAAGCGGTGGCCGCCGCCTTGTCCGGTGAAGCCCGTATCGATCTCCCCAGCCAGTCCGGCGCAACGCTTCCGCCGATCGTTGTCCCCAAGCCGTCGCAATCGCGTCGCTGGATGATCGGCGGAATCGTCGGGTCGGTCTTAGTGCTCGGACTGTTGCTTTGGAGTTTCCGTCCATCCGTTCCAACACCGACCACTCCGCAAGGTGAGCCGATCAAGGTGGGCGTGCTGCAATCACTCAGCGGCACGATGTCCGCCAGCGGCAACAGCGTGATCGATGCCACGCTGTTGGCGATCGAGGAGATCAATCAGTCGGGAGGTCTGTTGGGGCGCCCCGTCAAAGCGGTTGTCGCCGACGGTCGGTCGGACACGCAAGTCTATGCCCGCGAAGCGGAACGGCTGATCACCGAGGAGCAGGTCTGTACGGTGTTCGGTTGCTGGACCTCGGCGAGCCGCAAGACCGTCCGGCCGATCATTGAAAAGCACGACCACTTGCTGGTCTACCCGCTGCAGTACGAAGGGATGGAGGAGTCTCCCAATATCGTTTACCTGGGCGCCGCGCCCAACCAGCAGATCATTCCCGCCGTCACGTGGGCCGTCGAGAACCTCAACCGCAAACGTTTCTTTCTGATCGGATCCGATTACGTTTTCCCGCGGACCGCCAGTGAAGTCATCAAAGACCAACTGTCGGAAATGGACGCGGAAGTGGTCGGCGAAATGTATGTGCCCCTGGGCAGTTCGGAATTCGCTCCGGTCGTGCAAGCGATCTTGCAGACCAAACCGGATCTGATCCTCAATTCGCTCAACGGGGATTCCAACGTCGCGTTCTTCCGTGCCATCCGCGCCGCCGACATCAATCGCGACGACACGCCCTGTTTGTCGTTCAGCATCGGCGAGCAGGAACTCCGCGGCCTTGAAATCGCCTCGGTCGATGGCGACTACCTTGCGTCGACTTATTTCCAATCCTTGGATACGCCGGCCAACGAAGCCTTCCTTGCGCGATTCAAGGCCGTTCATCCCCATCGCGTGGTTTCCGACCCGATGGAAAACGCTTACGCGGGCGTCCATTTGTGGGCCCAGGCCGTGCGTGAAGCGGAAAGCATCGAACCGAAAACGATCCGCAGGGCGATGCTGGGTCAACAATTTGCCGCCCCGGAAGGCCAGGTTCGCATCGATCCGGAAACGCAACATTGTTTCCAAATCCCGAGAATCGGCCAGATTCAGGGCGATGGGCAGATCCGAATTGTTTGGAGTGCCGACCAGGCGGTTCGGCCCGAGCCCTATCCACCTAGTCGTACCGCCGAAGATTGGAAAGCCTTTCTACACGACCTTTACGTCGGCTGGGGGAATGAATGGGAATCGCGGCTGGCCGAATAAAACCGTACGACGGTCCCTTCCGGGCCGTCGCTTTGAACGCTATGCGTTCAGCCGTTGGCTGAAGGGGGGACAACCCGGAAGGGATGTCCTACGTGGATGACTGTACGACGGTCCCTTCCGGGCCGTCGCTCTGAACGCCACGTGTTCAGCCGTTGGCTGAAGGGGGGGACAACCCGGAAGGGATGTCCTACGTGATTGACTGTACGACGGTCCCTTCCGGGCCGTCGAGCGATCGATATTGAATCTTTGACAACTCGATCAGGCACCGCATCCGATGACGCAATCCAACACCCCGAGTCGGCCTTCGCCACTGGGCGCTACCGTCGTTGATGAGGGCGTCAACTTCAGCCTCTTCTCGCGCACCGCGACCAGCGTCGAATTGCTGTTGTTCGATCACGAGGACGATGTGACCGCGGCACGGGTGATCCCGCTCGATCCACACTGCGATCGGACGTATCACTATTGGCACACCTTTGTGCCCGAGATTCGCCCCGGGCAATTGTACGGTTACCGCGTGCACGGACCGTCCGATCCGGAGCGAGGCCTCCGCTTTGATGCCTGCAAAGTGCTGCTGGATCCCTACGGCCGCGGCGTGGTCGTACCCGCCGGTTACGATCGCCAAGCGGCCTCCGACCCCGGTGACAATTCGGCAACGGCGATGAAAAGTGTCGTCGTCGACCCCGCGGACTACGACTGGGAAGGCGACGTGCCTCTGTGCCGCCCGGCGGCACAGACGATCATCTACGAGATGCACGTGCGTGGATTCACGCGGCATCCCAGTTCGGGACTCGACGAATCCAAACGCGGAACCTACGCCGGCTTGATCGAAAAGATTCCCTACCTTCAACAACTCGGTGTCACCGCGGTCGAACTTTTGCCGGTGTTTCAGTTCGATGCTTGGGATGCTCCGCCGGGAAAGGTCAACTATTGGGGCTATGCGCCGATCTCGTTCTTCGCGCCGCATGCGGCCTACAGCTCACGTCGGGATCCACTCGGTGCAGTCGACGAATTCCGCGACATGGTCAAGGCGTTGCATCGCGCGGGGATCGAGGTGATTTTAGACGTCGTGTTCAATCACACCGCCGAAGGCAACGATCGCGGGCCGACACTGTGTTTTCGCGGCATCGACAACCCGACGTATTACATGTTGGAACAGGGTGGGGGCCGCTACGCGAATTACTCCGGATGTGGCAACACCGTCAACGGCAACCATCCCGTCGTCCGCCGCCTGATCGTCGATAGTCTGCGTTATTGGGTCGAGGAAATGCACGTCGATGGATTTCGGTTTGATTTGGCATCCATCTTGTCGCGTGACGAATCAGGCCAGCCGCTTCCCAATCCGCCCGTGCTGTGGGACATCGAGTCTGATCCGGTGTTGGCCGGCACGAAGCTTCTGGCAGAAGCATGGGATGCGGCGGGGCTGTATCAGGTCGGCAGCTTTGTCGGTGACGCCTGGCGGGAATGGAACGGTAAATTCCGCGACGACGTCCGCGACTTTTTTCGCTGCCAGCCGGGTTCGGTGCGGCGGATCGCGGATCGGATCGTCGGCAGTCCCGAACTCTATGGTCACAAGGAGCGCGAAGCCGAACAGAGTATCAACTTTGTCACCTGCCACGATGGATTTACGCTGAACGACTTGGTGTCTTACAACGGCAAACACAACGAAGACAACGGCGAAGGCAATCGGGACGGCGAAAACCACAACCGCAGCTGGAACTGCGGCGTCGAAGGCCCGACCGATGACCCACTGATCGAAGGCCTCCGCAATCGTCAGGTGAAAAACTATCTCACCACCACGCTGTTGTCGCTCGGCATTCCCATGATCCTGATGGGTGACGAAGTGCGACACACCCAGCGTGGCAACAACAACGCCTACTGCCAGGATAACGAATTCAGCTGGTTCGATTGGACGAATCTGGATCGGCACGCCGACCTCCATCGCTTTGTTTCGCTGCTGTGTGCGCGGCGAGCGCTTCGCAACGTCGATCATGAACGCCAACGTATCAGCGTCAGTCGAATGTTGCACGAAGCGAACAAGGCGTGGCACGGCGTCAAACTGAACCAGCCCGACTGGAGCGACACGTCACATTGCTTGGTCTTCGGCGGGGAAATGCCCCGCACCGGAATCCATTTCCATTTGATCCTCAACGCCTGCTGGCAGCCGCTTGAGATCGAATTGCCGGGATTGCACCGCCGGCCTTGGCGACGGTGGATCGACACGGCGCTCGATTCCCCGCAAGACATCGTCCCCTGGGAGGAGGCTCCGGAACATCTCGGCGAATCCTATCAGGTGGTCGAACGTTCCGTCGTCATGCTGTTCGCAATCGACGACAATGGTCCGCGACGGTGACCGTACGACGGTCCCTTCCGGGCCGTCGCTTTGAACGCTATGCGTTCAGCCGTTGGCTGAAAGGGGGACAACCCGGAAGGGATGTCCTACGTGATTGATTGTACGACGGTCGCTTCCGGGCCGTCGCTTTGAACGCATAACCAATCCACACGAGAACCACACGACTCGAAAGGAAAAACTTAATGGCCGGCCACACCAAATCCAACATTGCCGCAGCTCCCGGCGATCCCGAACTCGCCAGCGAGGCTTCCGGACGCGAATCTTACGACCGGCATCTGCTGCTCGATCACGTCGTCCGTCCTGAAGATGCTAGCCAGCGCGAACGTTTCGAGGCGGTCGCCCGTACCTTGCGAGATTTTTTGACTCAGCGCTGGTTGCTCACGCAGCAAACCCACGACCGCGAGAATCCGAAGCGGGTCTATTATCTGTCGATGGAGTTTCTGATCGGGCGGACGCTGATCAACAACATTATCAACCTGGGTGTTGAACCGTACGTCCGAAAGGAGCTTCGAACCGATCCGCGTCAGGACTGGAGCGAAGTCGTCGAAACCGAACCCGATGCCGGCCTGGGAAACGGTGGTCTGGGACGACTGGCGGCTTGTTTCATTGAATCGCTGGCCACGTTGCAAATTCCCGCCATGGGCTACGGCTTGCGATATGAGTATGGAATCTTTCGCCAAGCGATCGAAAACGGCTATCAAATCGAACAACCCGACCACTGGCTGGCACAACCGGATCCCTGGGAAGTCTGTCAACCGCGCCAGACGGTCCAGGTTCCGGTGGCCTGCCGATTTGAATTACACGACGGTGTGCTGCGTGCCGTCCCCGGTTATGCAACGCATCTGCTGGGGGTTCCCTATGATCGGCCGGTTGTCGGTTATGGCGGCCAGACCATCAACACGCTGCGGCTGTGGGGCGCGTCGTCACCGGATCATTTCGATTTTGGCGAGTTCAGCTCCGGGGATTTCGTGGGTGCGATCGTCGATCGCATCCTGGCCGAGACGGTCACGCGTGTCCTGTACCCGGACGACTCGACACGCGCCGGCCAAGCGTTGCGGTTTGTTCAAGAGTACTTTCTGGTGTGCTGTTCGCTGGCCGACATCGTGGCGCGCTTCCGACGCACCAATGACGACTGGGGACTGCTGAGCGAAAAGGTCGCGATCCAACTGAACGACACGCACCCGGCAATGGCCGTGGGAGAGTTGATGCGGCTTCTGTTGGACGAGGCAAAGCTTGGTTGGGACGAGGCCTGGGAACTGACCGTGGAAACCTTGGCCTACACCAATCACACGCTGTTGCCCGAGGCGTTGGAAAAGTGGCCGGTGCGGTTCTTTGAACTGGTCTGCCCGCGATTGCTGGAGATTGTGTACGAGATCAATCGCCGATTCGTCGCCGATGTACAGCAACGTTACCCCGACGATCACCCGCGTGCGTCCCGGATGAGTGTGATCGAGGATTCTGGTGAGCGGCAGATCCGGATGGCCAACCTCGCAATCGTGGGCTCGCACAGCACCAACGGCGTCGCCCAGATCCATTCCGATCTGCTCCGCACACGCGTCGTTGCCGACTTTGCCCAGATGTTCCCCGAGCGGTTCAACAACAAGACCAACGGCGTGACGCCGCGTCGTTGGCTGCTGGCCGCCAATCGGGACTGGGCTGGATTGATCACCGAATCGATCGGCGATGCTTGGATCACCGATCTCAGTGAATTGCGACAGTTGTTACCCTTGGCCGACGACCAGACGTTCCGAAGCCGATTTCGTCAGACGAAACAATCTGCAAAAGAACGATTCGCCGATTGGCTGAGGACCACCACCGGACAGGTCGTCGACCCGGAGACGATTTTCGACAGTCAGATCAAGCGGATTCACGAGTACAAACGCCAACTGCTGAATATTTTGCACGTGATCGTGCTTTACAATCGTCTACGATCCGACCCTTCGATCAGTATCCCGCCGCGGACATTCTTCTTCGCCGGAAAAGCAGCCCCGGCCTATCGGTTGGCCAAGTTGATCATCAAGCTGATCAACAATGTCGGCCGGGTGATCGACGAAGACCCGGTTTCCCGCGGTCGCATCAAAGTCGTGTTTGTGCCGAATTATAACGTCTCCCTGGCCGAGCGATTGATTCCCGCCACCGACGTCTCCGAGCAAATCTCGACGGCCGGCTACGAAGCCAGCGGTACGGGCAACATGAAGTTCATGATGAACGGCGCGCTGACCATCGGCACCCGCGACGGGGCGACGATCGAAATGGCCGAAGAGGCGGGCGAGGAAAACTTCTTTCTGTTCGGATTGAATGCCGAACAAGTCGCCAACAGCCGCCAGTGGTATAGCCCCCACTGGCATTACGAGAACGAGCCGGAAACGCGCGACGCATTGGACCTAATCTTCAACGATCACTTCAGCCGTGATGAACCGGGGATCTTCACACCGATCCGCGAGTCGCTGTTGGATCACGGGGATTTCTTCATGCACTTGGCGGACCTTTCGTCGTACGCCGAGGCACAACAACAGTTGGGCGAACTGTACGCCGATCCCGACGCCTGGACGCGGAAAGCGATCATCAACGTGGCCGGTTCAGGCAAATTTTCCAGCGATCGCACCATCGCCGAATACGCTGCCGAAATCTGGAACGCCGTGCCCTGTCCGATCGACTGAAGGAGGACAACCCGGAGGGGCTGTCCTACGTGGTTGATGGTACGACGGTCCCTTCCGGGCCGTCGCTTTGAACGCTACGCATTCAGCCGTTGGCGAAAGGGGGCAACCCGGAAGGGATGTTCTACGTGGTTGACCGTACGACGGTCCCTTCCGGGCCGTCGATTCCTGCGCCGCCACACTACCGAAACAGTTGTGGATCGAGTTTGTGGAGCATCGCCTTGAGCCGCTCGATCGATTCGTTCGTCGCTGCTTCGCCGATCACGGCCATTTCGTCGGCGCGTGTGAATTCGGACAGGTCGAACGACGTGACGTCCGGGGCGATGACCAGATCGGCGGGCTGGACG
Organism: Stieleria maiorica; assembly: GCF_008035925.1. NCBI lineage: Bacteria > Pseudomonadati > Planctomycetota > Planctomycetia > Pirellulales > Pirellulaceae > Stieleria > Stieleria maiorica. The sequence continues at coordinate 8,840,576 of NZ_CP036264.1, read as the reverse complement.
CCGACATCATTCATGCTGTAGCCCTGGATCATGTGTTGACGCATCATGACCTTCAACGTGGGAAAGAATCCGCTGACCGCCGAGGATCGCTTGCCACGAATCGACAGAAAGTCTTTCTCCAGACTCGCAGTCACGGTCGACGCGATGACGAAATTACAGCCTTGGTCGAACAACGCGTTGGCCGGAACATTATTCAGCAACCCTCCATCGACCACGGCTTGTCCTTGTTTCACGATCGGCAAAGCCAACGGGGGCAGATTGATGCTCTCCAAGATATTGTGCGTCGCGTCCCCACAGTGTCGCTCCAACAGTGCGCCTTCAACCAGATCCACCGCGATCGTTGTCATCGGGATCGCCAACTGTTCCATGCGGAAGTCATGCAGGTATTTTCGGAGCATCGGGTCGAATTGGTCATAGCGGTACTTGTAGATCAGGTACCAATATCCGCCCGCCGGAAGCCGGCGAAACAACCAGCCCGGCATCAGGTCCGTTTTGAAACATTGCGTGGAGTACTCGGGATCCATACCGGCGGCGTACACCGTTCCCGTCATTGCGCCCGCACTGGTGCCGGCAAGTCGGTCGACAAAAATTCCATGCTGTTCCAGACACTTCAGCACACCCAGATGGGCCATGCCACGCGCCGCACCGCCGCCGAGCGCCAGACCGATGTGCACGCCTCGCAAATGGTGGATGATCCGCTCCAGGCCTTGCTGAAGTAGCCTTCCGTGCTGCGGCGATGGTTGGCCGGAGTAGGTCTTGAAGTCTCCCGCAGAAAGTTCATTGAGTTTCGCAGCATACGGCGGAGCGGCATCCTGGTACGTCAAATGCCACACGATTCGCACCTTGTCTCGCAACCAAGGTGCGTCACGTTGCAAGGCCTGCAGTTGATTCGTGGCTTTGTCGACCTCCGCCGGCGCGATGCACCACAGCACGACTTCCGAGTAGCTCAGCAGGCGATTGAGATCGTCTTGCGGATGATCGGCGCGCACGTCGATGAACAAGCGACCGAGCGAGGACCATTCTTTCAAGCTGCTCGTGATTGCGTCACGGGAAACCATCTGACCGTTTTCGTATAGCTGCTTGAACGGAACCCCATCGCTAGGCGAACATCGATCGTCGTCGCCGGCCACGCAAACGGCCTCCTCAAGCTGCCTTAGCCGCCGGACAAGATCGACCGTCAAGGAGCGACTGGTATCCGATTGATGCACGACGCCCACCACCGCCGGCTTGGGCAGATCGCGATCGACCACGACCAATCGCTTCACCACGTTCGCCGCCGCAGAGAAGATCGAAAGCTGGAACTCGCGATGCTTGGTCGTCAGACGCAGCAATTCGTCCAACGTAAAGTGGATGGCCGTCGTGGGCTCGATCGCTGACACCTGCAAGTGAGAACGTTCCGGCAAGACAACCGAAAAAAGTCCCAGCACCGAACCGCGGGCCAACCTTTCACAATGAATCTGCTTGTCGAGGCGATCGAACAAGCTGCTTTCCAGACTGCCTTCGATCACAAAGTAGACCTTTGTGATTTCGGCGCCCACGGCGATCACCTCGTCGCCCGGCCTGAACTGCGAGATTTCTGCGGCCGCCGCGATGTCCTCGATCACGTCCGACGACAGGTGGCGAGCCCAGTCCAATCGCTGCAACTCCACACAAAGCCGTTGCCGATCAAGAGTCATGGAAGTCCCTCCTGGAGCAGGTTGCGATCGATCCACATCACGCGAGGTGTGGCCCGGGAAATGGCCAAGGACTCCCGGAGTGGTTCCAGCAAAAAACCTTGGATACACGAATCCTTTTCCAAGTGCAAGTCGCGCATCTTTAGCGATAAAATGCGCCACGCGTGTCACTGGTTTCGTGATGGTGCGTTTGGGGACTTTAACTTTAACTTCAAGGGGCTTCGACGCTCCTATCGTCAAGCCGAATTACATGACAATCCTAACTGCGTTTTCGGACCGGATTGCAGATCTTGATGCCCGATTGCCCAAGCTGGCCAAGTCGATTCTGGTTTTGAAACACTTGAACTGGCCCGACTCGCTCGAAGAGACATTTCTGAAAAACTGGCGAGTGGGAACGCCGGCCCTTCCCGTCGTCGAATTCAACTTGCCGGATTTCGGCGCGGAGATCTCTGCGCTCGACGACTTCGGCGAATCGTGCGCGGGCGACGATCCGATTCTTCAGTTCTTGCGACGTACCGCAACGAGTTATGCCTTGGCGGGCCGGATGCTGATGGCCGCGGGCACTGCCGAGTTCACCGAGCGTTCGATCCAGCTTTACGGGCGGCCTGACGACGCCTATGCCAGCCAATCGTTCACGGGCGTCGATGCGGCAGCGTTTCTGCTCGAAAAGACCGACCACCTGCTCGGCGGCGCTTCGATTCCGAATGGCGAAGCCGATCAACCCGCCGATCCGTTTGCCCGGCGAATGCAACAGGCGATCGACGCCTACTTCGTCGACGACACCGTCGAGGTGGTTGTTGATAACGAGTTGTCGTCCAAGGCGATCGCGGGAACCACACGGCTCCGGATTCGTGGTTCGGCGGTCTTCTCCGAACTCGACTTTGATCAACTCTATCAACACGAAGCACTCGTCCACATGGCGACGGCAATCAACGGTCGCCGGCAAACGAATCTCCGATCCCTTGGACTCGGTGCCCCGCGGACGACTCGGACGCAAGAAGGAATTGCCGTGTTCGCAGAACTCGCGACCCGCGCGATCGATATCGATCGGCTCCGCCGGCTGGCCCTGCGGATCCAGGCCCTCAAGCATGCCTTGGACGGAGCCGACTTCATCGACTGCTTCAAGATCTTTCTCAATGCGGGCCAAAGCGAACGCGAATCGTACAAGTCGGCCCAACGCATCTTTCGTGGCGGAGACGTTCGTGGAGGCATTGCGTTTACCAAAGACAGCGCTTACCTCAAGGGCGTGATGGAAACGCACGTGTTGTTGAACGTGGCGATTCGGGATAACCAGCCCAAGATCATCCAGCGGCTGTTCGCCGGCCGATTGACGATGAGCGACACCGTGACGCTGGGCCCCTACTTTGATTCGGGGTTCCTGCAACAACCACGCTATGTCCCCCCATGGGCCTCCGACGTGCGCCGGCTCGCTGCCTCACTCGCCTACTCGTCGTTCATGATGAGTGTGAACCTGGAGCCTGTCACCCTGGACGCCTTCGTCGCCGCCGCAACACGCTCGGAGGTCGATTGATCGCATCGAACACCTCGAACGGTCACGATAGTTCAGCCGTTGGCTAACTGGACAACGCTACTTTGCAAAAAAAAAGTGAATCGCCGGTCGAACGTCGCTGCCTTCGCCAGAAGGTGGATCCCCAGAGTTCTCCACGCTCGCATCGAGCGTTGCCACGTCAACGATCAGCTCGGGGACACGGCACCACGACACTCGCTCAGGACTTGTGCCATGTCCCTGACATGATGATGAATGATGTTTGCTAGCATGTTGCGATTGCCGCGGATCTGACAGGTGCCATGTCCCCGAGTTCATCGGTCCCCGCAGTCCAAAACTGGATCAGGGCGATCAATCTGCCGACTCAAGAAGGTATGGGTTCTGCACGATTTCGTTTGGATCGATACCATGCTTCCGCGCCAGCGGTACCTGCACCACCGATTTCACCTCCCGGCGTATGGCATTCTGCTCTTGGCTGGGTTGATTGCATCGTTGGTTCCGCGACAGCAGTGCGCCGGGGAACCGCTGCGCAGTGCGCCCGCGGTTTGGACTGCTGACACGTCGGATCCGGCTCTGCTCGGTCCTCTGTTCTGCCCACATTCCGCGATCACGTGCGATCCGATTTACTACGGGGAACTGTTCACCAACGCGCGCGGTGGGATCGCGACGAAGAGGGCGACGCGGTATCAGGGGCTGCTCGACCTGCTGGTCACGACTGATCTGGAGCAGTTGCCGATTTCGCTGCCGGGGCGTTTCATGCTGCTCGCCCAAAACACGCACGGGCGCGGGTTGACCGACGACTTTGTTGGGGACACGCAGGTGATCAGCAACATCGACTCAGGCGACAACATCATGCAGGTCAGCGAGTACTGGTGGGAATTCGCATTGCTGGACGAGAACATCACCGTCCGGATCGGCAAACAGGATTTGAACACCGAATTCCTCGTCATGGATCTAGCGGCGGACTTCATCCAATCGTCCTTCGGGCTTTCACCGTCGGCAGGGTTTCCGTCTTACCCCGACCCGGGAATGGCTGCGGTGTTGCTGGCAAAACTGACCGACTCGGTGACGCTCAAGGTCGGCTTCTGGGACGCTCTTGGCAACGGCGGCGGATGGGGATTCTCGGACAACGACGTGACGTTATCGATTCTTGAGATGGAGTATCGGTATGCGCTGGCCGATGGAGAATTGCCTGGAACGCTGGACTTGGGAGTCGGCTATCAGTCAGAGGGAGACGTCACGCCGGGTGTCTCGCTCTCGTCGGGCTACGGCTATTACATCCAGGCTGAACAATTGTTGTTCCGCGAGACGCCGCGGCAGGAAGAATCTGTTCAAGGGCTGGGGATTTTCGGAGCCTACTTTCCCAGGTTTGCCAACGGGGCGATTCCGATCAGTTCGATCGACGACGCATTGGTGTGCGGACTCGTCTACACGGGCCTGATTTCTGGACGCGACGAAGATGTCGCCGGTGCCGGCTATGCCTGGGCGGGCCTAAACCAGGGCGGCACGAATGAAGAATCCGCCATCGAAGTGTTTTACAAAGCCAAACTGACACCACGACTGACCCTGCAACCCGACCTGCAGTACATCTCCACTCCATCGGGGATCTATTCCGATTCCCGTGTTGTCGGCACCCGATTGGAACTGCGGCTGTAGAACGCACTCCGGGGGTTCGGAAGGGGCTGAAGGGGAGGGCAACCCAGCAGGGATGTCCTGCATCTGAGTATTGTTTACCCGCGAAGCTCGGACAGATAGCGCTGCATCCCGCTGATGATGGCGCCGGAGTCGGAACCGTAGGCGAGCAGTCGAAAGCCTTGATCCTTATGTTGTCGAACCAGTCCGTCCTTGGTCAGGATCCCCGCCGATTTGCCTTGACGGTCGCAACAATCGACCACGTGCTTGAGTGCTTGCTCGACCTCCGGATGGTCGAATTCGGCGGGGTGCCCCAGGTTGACTGAAAGGTCCAATGGGCCGACGAACAGCACGTCCACACCATCGACCGCCGCGATCTCGTCGGCCGCCGCGACAGCTTCCGGCGTTTCGATTTGAACAATGACCAGGCTTTTCTGGTTTGCTTCTTCGAAGTACGGCTTCCAGTTCCGCCCATAGTCGGTCGCTCGGATCACACCGGCCACGCCACGACCGCCCTGCGGCGGGTACTTCATGCAACGAACCGCGTTACGAGCCTGATCGACCGAACTGATGTAGGGAAACATCACGCCTGCGGCGCCGCTGTCCATCACGAATTTGACGGCGTCCGGGTCGATCGAACGGAGGCGTACGATGGGAGCGGCATTGCCGGCGCGACAGGCCAAAAGCATCGCCCGCAGATCGGCCAACGATCCCGAACCGTGTTCCAGGTCGATCAGCAGCCAATCAAAGCCCACGCCGGCGGCAATCTCGACCGTCGTTGCCGACCCCAAATTCAAAAAGGTGCCCGCCAGGTTTTCACGCCGCAATCGTTGTTTGTCGATCCACTGCATCGTCATTCTATTGTCCTTGTCGAAACGAATTGCTCTGCCGCTCGGTCGCATCATACTGAAATCTCGATCCTTGCGTTTGACAACATTCCTCATTGCCACGACGGATGATCTCATTCAGACGTCTTGCAAGCCGGGGTAGAATAGCCGCTTGCATCAACCGGCCCGGGCCTGTGCGGGCAAGGTAAATCGAAACCAAACCACCGGATTCCCACAGATAGGATCAACCATGATGCGAAGTATTCTTCCCGTTCGTCGTTGGCTCACGCCGTGTGTCGCGCTGCTGGCGGTTGTTGTGTATGCCGTTGGCATTGAAACGTCATGCCAAGCCGCAGAGACACCGCCGAACATCGTCCTGGTTTTCATCGACGACATGGGCTGGGGGGATTTTTCGTGCTTCGGCAACGATGATGCCGCGACTCCGAACATCGACCGTCTGGCTGCCGAGGGGATTCGATTCGAGCAGTTTTACGTCAACTCGCCGATTTGTTCTCCCTCGCGGGTTGCCATTTCGACCGGGCAATACCCCCAACGTTGGCGGATCACGTCGTACTTGAACAACCGCAACAGCAATGAAGAGCGAGGCATGGCCCAGTGGCTTGATCCCGAAGCTCCGATGTTGGCGCGTTCGTTGAACCAAGCCGGTTATGCGACAGGGCACTTCGGAAAATGGCACATGGGCGGCCAGCGAGACGTGAACGATGCACCGCCGATCACCGACTATGGTTTTGATGCGTCGCTGACCAATTTTGAAGGCATGGGACCGAAGTTGTTGCCGTTGACGCTCAAGCCCGGCGACAAGGAGCCGGGACGGATTTGGGATCGCGCCGAAAGCCTCGGCGAAGGATATCAATGGATGCTTCGCTCGGAGATCACGTCGGGCTTCGTCGAGGCGGCCGTCTCGTTTATCGACCACGCCACCGCTGCCGACAAGCCGTTCTACATCAATCTGTGGCCCGACGACGTGCACTCGCCGTTTTGGCCACCGGTGGAGACCTGGGGTGACGGCTCCATGCGTCGACTTTACCTGTCCGTGCTCGAAGCCATGGACAAGCAATTCGGAGCGTTGTTCGACCGCATTCGAAATGACAAGGAGTTGTATGACAACACGTTGATTCTGATCTGCTCGGACAACGGACCGCAGCCGGGGGCCGGAGAAGCGGGGCCGTTTCGAGGCTACAAGACGCATCTGTATGAAGGCGGAGTGCGATCGCCGTTGGTGGCTTGGGGGCCCAAGATTCTCAATAAGCAAAACCATGTGGACACCGACTCGGTGTTTGCCGCGATCGATCTTGTGCCGACCCTGTTGGAGTTGACGGGGACGCCGCGACCGGCTGGTGTCACGTATGACGGCGAGACACTCGTCGGAACGCTGCTGGGCGACGGCGGCTCGCGGACTGCGCCGATCTTCTTTCGTCGGCCGCCCGATCGTGACACGTTCTATGGCGAAGACGATCTGCCGGATCTGGCCGTCCGGTCGGGCCGATGGAAACTGCTCTGTGAATACGACGGATCGGATCCGCAGCTGTACAACCTTGAAACCGATCGCTCGGAGAAGCACAACATCGCATCCCAGCACCCCGATACTGTGGCCGAGTTAACGCGAGCATTAATCCAGTGGCATCAATCGCTCCCGGCCGACAACGGAGCCACGTACCGGACCCAACCGAAACGCAAGAAAAAGTGACGTGAGACGGCAGGGGCGCACGACGATCGTAAGAATGAATGGTGGCGTCAAGAAGTGGCGTGTCTCTCAGCAACATGCCCCTCAGCAAGATTTTGAGCAGCGTTTCAGCCTTACAACACGATCACGCAGTCCGGTAGTTGTTTTTGCAACTGCTCACCGAGCTCTTGCTTGAGCCCGCCTCGGTAGGCGGGCTCCGCTTCGTTGTAGATCACGATCTGCAGCGTGTCATTTAATGCAGACATGTCCCAGTCCGCGTCCTGCAGTGATTCACAGCCCGTTAATGTCAGGGTGTGAAGGGAATCGGCGTGCCGGGGTAACTCCCTGAACAAGCGTTTGACATCGAATTGGTAGCAGTCTGTCAGTGATAGACGTTGCAACTGAGCGAACGAGGAATAATCGAGGTCAGAGCACAGCATTTGCGGACAATAGTGGACGTTCAACCTTTTCAGTGAACCCGGCAGTCGACTGCCCAGCGATCGCAGCGACTCACACTTCGCGATTCGCACTTCAGCCAGCTTGCCAAGCGTGTCGAGTTGCCATGATTCGCCGGTTAACTGCTCGCAGTCCTCTAGCCGTAACGATTCGAGCGACGCCGGCAGGTGTTGGAGTAGGTTGTTCCCCAGCTTGGGCAACTCTCGCAGGTCCAAGTCGTTGAGCTTCGGTAGACGGTCGAGCTGCCACTGGCGACCCGTCAAATGACGTTGCTCAGCCAGTTTTAAAGATTCTAAACCTTTCAGCTGCTCCGAGATCCGCTGAATCAACTCATCGTTCAGGTAAAAACACTTGCTCAGGTCGAGCGTCCGCAATCGGTCGCGACAGGCAAAGTCCCACCCCTCTCCCGTCACCGCTTCTGAATCGTCCCCATACCCTCGTCCTCCGTGTAGCCAAGTCAGGCTGAGTGTTTCCAGACGGTCGAGTCGCGACAATAGTGCCGCGACGGTGCTGTTAGGCATATCGCAATGATGCAATGCCAGAGATGTGAGTTGGTTCGGCAACGATTCGATCAGTTCCGCTTCCAACGAACCGGCATCGAATGTGAACGACGTTAGCTGAGTGAGGTGTGCAAAGCTCACGTCTGTGTTTGCAGTGTCTGGCTTGGTTTTCGCAAAATTTGCCAAGCGGATCGATTCCAAAGATCCGGGTAGGCCAGCAAGCACGGTCTGGGTTGCGCCGCAACTGGCAAGGTCAAGTGTCCGCAACGTTTTGAATTGCGACAAGTTCACGCGCGATAACGCTTCAGGTGTAACGCCTCGAATTGTCAATGATTTCAGGCTCGCCGCCGATGAGAGTCCATGGAAGCTCAGTCGTGATTTCCTGTTGGGCACCACGATAGAGAGTTCCTGAAGCTTGGTGGATTCCGAAAAATCGAAACGGGCCGTCAACGAGTCGCGCCAGATTCTCAGGCTGAGTGATTCGAGCAGTGGTGTGGAAGAGAAGATTGCCTCAAGTTTTTCCGGTGAGATGCCCTCACAGCCATACAGTTCCAAGTCGCGAACCGCCGAGAGCTTGTTCGGCATCCAGCCGTCGCCGGTCAATTGGTCACCCGAAATGCTCAGCGATTGCAAATTCGGCAACTCACTTAACATGCTCTCGACCAATGCGTCCTGGGTGTAGTCTCCCAGATGCACGGTCCGCAGATTTGGCAGGTCGGCAAACGGCCAGTCGGTTCCGGCAATGCTGCCTTGCTCGCGAAAGTGTGCGCTCACACGCAGCACTTCCAGCTTCGGTGTCCAGGCAAGCAGTTGTGCCCATGATTGGTCGATCGTATTCGTCCAAGCCATGTCGAGCTCGCCGCTGCTGGTTTCGATCCGGCGCCCGCCGAGACAGCTAGTCAGCGTCAGCTTTCGCAAGTTGGACGAGGTCGAAGTTGCGAATTCGACGGGTTCGTCGACGACGATGCAGGAGAGCACCGCCAGCTCTTGCAGGTTCTCTGATTGGACCGCGACGGCAAGGTCACTGATTTTAAGAGTCCATTGATGTATCCGGAGTGATTCGATGTTTGGGCAAGCGCGGAGGATTCTCGGTAACAAAGTCAGTTGGTCCGCAACCGACAATCGGCCGGGACGACGCAACTGCGGATGGGGTTTAAGTGTCAGTTTGCGGAGATCGCGACCATTGACTTCCGCAACAAACGCGTCCAGGTTTCGGGAGGAAAGGAACGGGGCTTCGAAAAACCCGTCCGCTTGCTCGGTGAGGAATCCCTGCGCAGCCGGTTTCGCAGAAGCCGTCGGGTGGGTTGGACGCTCGATCGCGGCGGCCTGCGTCCTCGGCGTTGGCAACTCACGTCGGCAGCCGCCGGCAACGGCAATTAGCAAAGACGCGGTAGGTGCAATGAGCCAGGTGCTAAGACGAAGATGCTGGCAATGCATCGTGAACCTTGTTGGGGTGGTGGATAGGATCGAGCAAGACTCCATTCATTCTATGGGGTGGAGGCGTCGCGACGTGCAATCCGCTTGTATCGGGCACTGATTCAGTGGATCGCACAAATCGCGTTGGGTGCATGGCATTTTTCGTCAATCTTGCGTAACCGCCCCGAAGGGGTTGGCGTCGCTAGCTCGGGGAAAAAGCCCCGAGAACATGTTTCGCCGGGGATGTTTCGCCGGGGACATGGCACTGTTTCGCCGGGGATGTTTCGCCGGGGACATGGCACCGTCGTGTTTCGCCGGGGACATGACACCGTCGCGTGGGGACACCGGCACTGGTCGTGGGGACACGGCACTGGTCGTGGGGACACGGCACCGTCGTTTGATTCAATGATATCAATCCTCGTTGGACGACCGGAATGGAGTTCGAAAACTTAGGCTGAAACGCTTGACTTTGAATTCGATCTGCGTTGCAATGACAAGCCGTGGAGTCGCATGGAGCGACTCGTTTTAGGCTGCGATATTTGGAGATGGGCTTCAAGTCGTGGCAGAATCTGAAACGAGTCTCTGTATGAGGATGCGATGTCACGTTCTAACCGCGGCGATAAGCTCGACCCTCGCGAAGTTCAAATCGTCCACGCCATCACCCGCACCACGCGTGCTTGTTATCTGCTCGGTGATGATCCTGCGACCGGCAAGAATTACGATCATCGAAAACGTTGGGTCGAAAGTCTCATCGAACGATTTGCCGCCCAGTTCGCCATCGATGTTTTGGCGTATTCCGTTCTTTCGACTCACCATCATCAAATGCTTCGGTCACGACCCGATGTCGTTGCGACTTGGGACAATACCGAAGTGGCTCGGCGCTGGCTGATGATCTGTCCCAAACGCAAAGATGCTGACGGCAACCCCATGGCACCGACAGATCCGGAGCTCGACACGATTCGAAATTCCCCGGACCGGCTCAGCGAAATCCGTTTGCGACTCAGCGACGTCTCCTGGTGGATGCGACTATTAAATCAACGCGTCGCCCAAAGAGCCAATCGGGAAGACGGAGCCAGCGGTCGGTTCTTCGAAGACCGCTTCAAGGGAATTCCTGTCATTGATGACGAATCGGTATTGGCCTGCGCGGTCTATGTGGATCTGAATTGGATTCGCGCTTGCATGGCGGAAACGCTGGAGTTGAGTGACTACACCTCGGCTCAACGCCGTATCGCCAGCCTGGAAACGGAGCCCAAAGAACCTGAAATCGACAGAGATCTGCAAAGCGAGGCGTCAGCTGAGTCCGACGCGGGTGAGGAAGCGAGTCGTCAACGGCTTTCTGATTCGTTTCTGGCGCCCGTGAATCTCTGTGAAGCCACCGCACAACCCGGGCCGCAACCGAGTGGGAAACACGCACGATGCAGCGACAAGGGCTTTTTGCCGATCAGTAACGCTGAATATTTGGAATTGCTCGACTGGTCGGCACGGCAGGTGGTAAACGGGAAATCGGGAAAAACTCCAGGGCATCTCCCGCCGATTTTACTGCGGCTGGGCCTTTCGCCAACGATTTGGCTTGAATTGGTGGCCGACTTTGATGACTTGTTTACGACGATGGCAGGCTTGCCGGAGAACATTGATCAACAGCGAGGCAAACAAACTGGACGCCCATTCCACGTTCGCAAGCGAACTCGCGAACTGTTCGCCCAAGCGGCGTAGCATCAGCGGATGCTCTCCTACCGACCAGACGCGGTCGGGTCGCCGGATCTGCCGGCGAAGATCGTTTTGGCTTTCTCTCCGCAGCTGTTGACACCGTCATCCGGCGATGTGTTTCGGCAACCGGTGTCTCAGACCGATTTCTCGCTCATCTCTGGCACTGGCCGATGATCCACCATACGGCCGGTCGGGCGATCAAACTTCAGGGAAGTTTTGCCCCGCATCCTTTCCGGGAGATCTTTTGATCCAGCCCAGGTGTTCCGACGGCCGATCCTAATTCGAGCCGTGATGATTCGGGACCGAGAGGTCGCAATAACGTCCCGCACCGCCAGCGTGGGCTCGATTCCATCGCAAGCAATGCCCCCGACAGCCACTCCCTCACCGCGTCTCTGACAACTTGTGCCATGTCCCCGTTAGGCGATTCGTTGGGGGATTTCTAAGTTGTGCCGTGTCCCCGTTGGGTGATTTGTGGGGGCGGGAGTGGTTAAACTGGGGCCGTTGCCGCATGCGGGTTGCCGTTAAGGTTCGCGGGGGCGATCAATGGGGCGGTTCCGGCACGAATGGCAGAGGTCGACATGTCCGAATATGGAGCATCAGAACATCGGGACGGATCGTCCGGATTTCCGGCGCAGCGGTCGGCTGACTTCGCTGCGTTCCAGGACCGACTGCAGCGCGGCGAAGCCGATGCGGTGCGAAAACTGTTTGATGACTATTCGCGGCGGCTTGTCTATCTGGCGGGCAAGAACATTCACCCCGCGCTGCTGAAACGGTTCGACGGCGAAGACATTGTCCAGTCGGTCTTTCGCACCTTCTTTCGCCGTCACGAAGCGGGCGGTTTTCAAATCGCGCACTCGCAGCAATTGTGGCAGTTGCTGGTCACGCTGACACTTCGCAAGACACGTTCGCACGCCCGTAAACACACCGCCGATCAGCGCGACGCCCAAGCCGAACGTGCCGTTCGCGACGACATGCAAATGCTCTCCCACCAACCGTCGGCCGAAGACGCCCTGGCACTTTGGGAGGAGATCGATCTGGTGATCGAAGGGCTGCCGCCGAAAACAGGCGAAATCATCGCGATGCGTCTGGAGGGACGCAGCAAAAGCGAAATCGCGGGGCAATTGCAGGTCTCACGACAGACGATCCATCGGATCCTCAACCTGGTCCAAGAGCGTCTGGAGCGGCGTTTTACGCTGTTTTCCGACGAAGCCGCAACGGATCCTGAAAAAAAATCGGATTCGATGTGACAGTCTCCATGCCGATCGCGATGCTGCCTGTGGGACGAGCGATCTTCCCAATCCGATCCCTCACGCTCGCATTCCACTCCTCGTCAAGCGATCAAAATGGCCGATCAACGACTCGCATTGCTGGAAGTCAAGGAACGCAACGAACTCGAATCGCTGCTGATGGGGTTCGATCTGGAGTGGTCTGCGGACGCACTCGGCGCCTGGTGTGATCGGCTGATGTCCGAATCGACGCCCCCGTATCGAGAGATCGCGATTTCCGAACTGGTCAAAATCGACCTGCACCGAAGCTGGTCCGCCGGGCTTTCGCCACGGCTCGAGGATTACGTGCGTCAGATCCCGACACTGGGAACGGCCGAGACCGTTTCGGCGGACCTCGTCTTGGCGGAGTACGAGGCGCGAAGGTCGTCAGGATCGAACGTTGATCTGGCAAGTTATGAGGCGCGTTTTCCACGTCAATTCGCCAGACTGCGGCGATTGGTTCGTGAGCTTGCCGATTCCCGCCTGACACCGCGGGCGGACCACGAAGACGGGGCACACCCCGCCCAAGCGTCGATCGACACCAGCCGCATCGAGCAAGTCCGTGACACCGCGGTCGGAACGGCGAATCGTCGAAGCATCGGCGACTTGCCGTCAGAATTCGGCCGCTATCGGATCATCCGGGAATTGGGCGCCGGCGCGATGGGCAAGGTCTATCTGGCACACGACAGCCAACTCGATCGCCAGGTCGCATTGAAGACGCCCGGCTTTGCCTGTGACGATGACGAATCGCTGGTCACGCGATTTTACCGCGAGGCCCGTGCGGCGGCGAAACTGCATCACCGCAACCTCTGTCCGGTCTTTGACGTCGGAGAAATCGACGGACGTCATTTCATCTCGATGGCGTTCGTCAAAGGACGCTCGATGAGAGAGCTGATCAAGCCCGACAAGCTGCCGCCGCAGAGGACATCCGCCATTCTGATTCATCGTCTTGCAGTCGCGCTGGCCGAGGCACACCGGCACAACGTGATCCACCGCGACTTGAAACCCGCCAACATCATGATCGACAATAAAAAGGAACCGGTCGTGATGGATTTCGGGTTGGCCAGGCAGACCGATGTGGAAAGCCGCGTGACACAAAGTGGGATGGCGGTCGGCACGCCGGCTTACATGTCGCCCGAACAGATCCGTGGAGAATTGGACGACGTCGATGCGGCCGCCGACACCTACGCGCTCGGTGTGATTTTGTATGAACTACTTACCGGGCGGCTCCCGTTTCGCGGCCCGATCGCCAAAGTGGTCTACGGTGTTGTGCACGAAACCCCCGCGACACCTTCTTCGATCCGGCCAGAGATCGATCCGCAACTCGAGTCGATTTGCGCCAAGATGATGGCGAAGCGGCGGAGCGACCGATATCCGTCGATGGAAGCCGTCGCGTCGGACTTGAAGGACTACCTGAAAGGAAACACCCAACCCAAACCACCACGATCCACACACAGCAAAACGCCGCAAGTGTCGTCAGGGTCGGAGGTGGCCAGCGGAATCACGGAAACAGGGGCACTCAATGCGTACTTTGCAGCCCAGGCTGCCCAAGACCCGACAAACACGATCGTAGAATCCTTGCCGACACAGACGCCCGAATTGATCGTCCGCCCCAAAAAACGTGTGGCTTCGCGGCGTGGTCGCGGCGGCGGGCGCGGGAAATGGATTGCGACCGGATTCGGAGGCGTCCTGTTTCTCGCTGGCGTGATCGTCTACTTCGCCGACGGCAGCAGACTAAAAGTGGAAGACGGAACCGCCGCGGTCATCGAAACCAATCCTGACGGGACGCTCAAACGCGTCACGACCGCACCGAATCCCGCAACACCGACCGATGCCCTCAAAGGGCGAAGGGCCGACAGCCCCGCAGACGACTCTGCAGCGATTCAATCATCGCCGACCGCTGGCTCGGTAACCGTCGCAGCCGACGGAATCACCATCCGTACCGGCGGGGATGCCCGTCAGCTTGCAATGTCGCCCAACGGCCAGAGATTCGCGGTCACCGGAGTTGACTCACCAGGACGCTTCACGATTCATGACACACAATCCGGTCGCCAGATCACGCAGTTTGACGACCCCGAACGACCGGGGCTCGATACCAGCCAGCTTTCTTATTCACCCGACGGACAGTCACTGCTGTACTGCACCGGAAACCACGTGACCGTCATCTCCGCAACCGACGGATCTGCGAAAGCCAGCTACGAATTCCCGGCCCCGCCCCAGCTGGCCGTGTTTCCCAAGCGAACTTGGGCGCTGGCGTTGTACCGGATCGATTCGGTTCACCGCAAAGAACGTGCCGCAGTCCCGCAGCGGTTGAGGATCTGGGACTGGAAGTCCGGAGAGACACTGCATGACGAATTGGCACCGGACCAAAATCACAATTTCCCGGCAATCTCGCCGGATGAACGATTCGTGACGTTTGGAGCCGAGCATTATCACGTCCGCCGAACCTTGAGCGTCGAAGGCAAACAGATTGCATTGACAACACCGACACCTTTTGAAAACACCACCCGGGTCCGCGGACCGCTGATCTTTTCACCCGACGGAAAACTGGCCGCGTGCAGTCTGAAGAACGCCAATGCCATGGCCGCCGTCGTCGACGTTTTCACCGGGCGTGTCGTCACACGACTTGATCCGGCCTCAGCACAACAGCACAACGAAGGCCACCTGTACGGATGCAGTCTGCGCTTCACACCCGACGGGACTCAAATCGTGATGGCCGACCACAGCGGCCACGTGGCAGTCTGGGATGCCCACAGCGGCGCACTGGTCCGCGAGCTCGATCAGTTTGAAAATTCCGGCAATCACTTTCCGCCCGGCGTCGCCGTCAGCCGTCACGGTCACGTTGTTGTCGGCGGCACGACCCTGGACGGCCGGATCACAATCAAGCATCTCTCTGCCAGCGTTCCACATGAAGACGGCTTCGTCAGCCTGTTCCCCGGCGGCGATCTAAGCGGATGGAGTGGGATTCCTGGCCGCTGGACGATCCGCGACGGTGAACTTGTCGCATCGGAGACCAGCGGCAACTCTGCGTTGCAGTCCAACACGGCTCTGTGCAGTGACCGCGAATACCAGAACTTTGAATTACGAGTCGACGTCAAACTCGAGGGCACTGGCCAGCGTCTCGCCAACAGCGGCATCCAATTTCGCAGCAAATTGATCGACGCCAATTCCTATGTCGTCGCAGGGCCACAGGCGGACATCGGAGACGGCTACTGGGGAAGCGTCTACGGTGAGAAAACGTCCGGGATGATGCGAGCTGCCGAGGAAGATGTGATCGCCGACATCGTCCGCCGCGACGATTGGAATGCGTACCAGTTGAGGGTCCGCGGAGACAATGTTGCCATCTCGATCAACGGTAAAGAGGTGCTCAACGATGACTTTCTCGGGTTGCCCAAGAGTGGCCTGATCGGTTTTCAACTCCACTGCAACCGTGACATGACGGTACGGTTTCGCAACGCGAGGATCAAAGAGTTTGCTGACACACCGACACTCGCTCCCCCCGTATCCAAGGTTGATGAACGGTCGGACTGGGTCGATCTGTTTAACGGCCATGACCTGACAGGGTGGAAGCAACGGTTGCGGAGCGGTGCCTGGTCAGTGAACTCAGGTTACATCTTCGCCCGTGCGTCGCGGCGCGGAGAAAAGGTGGGCGGCTGGCTGGAATCAGAACGACAGTTCAAAGATTTCGAACTGGAACTCGAATACTACCTGGAGCGTGATGGCAACAGCGGTGTTTTTCTGCGGACCGCGCCGGCAAACAAACCCACTGGTTCGGATCAATTAGAAATCCAGTTGCTGGATGATCACAGCCCAAAATTACGTGGAAAGCTCAATGGCACGCAACTCACCGGTGCGATCTACGGCGTGGTCGAACCACGCCCCCGCGCCAGCGCGCCGATCAATCAATGGAATCAGATGTCGGTCCGTGCCCTGGGGTCGAAGATCACCGTGCACGTCAACGGCGTCAAACTTGTCGACGCGGATCTGGACACTTGGAAACAACAGGTCAACGGAAGATTCCAGTACGGCCGTGGCGGACCGATCGGACTACAGTGGTACGGCGACCTTGTTCGATTCCGCAACATTCGCGTCCGCGAACTCAATCCATAAGCTTACGCCTACAATCAAACGATATGAACAAGGCCTCCGCGGGCGACCCCGATGACGAACCGATCATCCAGACGGTCGCCGAACCGCTGCAGCAGTACTTGCAAAAAGCCGCGTTGTCTCGAAATCCGACGACAAATAAACCCGGCGAAACGGGTGCGAATCCGGCGGCGAAGGTGCGTGCGTTTCTGCCCACCCATCGGCAACCGCTGGCAATGCTTCAGATTCTGGACGATGGCTGCCGCGAGCAAGGTGAATCGATCCGCATTCGTGATTCGCGGTGGACCATCGGGCGTGACAAAGGCGACACCGTCATCCCCTTTGACGGCGACATCTCCGGGCGGCATGCTGAGCTGCGCTGCCAACGCCAGAAGGGGCGATTTCGTTGGTATCTGCTTGATCGCAAAAGTACCAACGGGACCTTTGTGCGAGCGTTTCGGGCGTCGCTATCACGCGAATCCGAGTTGATCCTCGGCGGCCGACGCTATCTGTTTCAGTTGCCCGAGCCAGGGGCCGAAGCGACCGAAACGGAAGCCCTGCAGACACAAGCCTACCAGGCGCCATCGCGCACGATGTTAGAGAAGTTTGTCCCGCGCCTGATCGAAGTGGGGGTCTCGAGTGAACACGAACGTACGTTTTCGGTCAGTGGTAAAGAAACCTGGATCGGATCCGATCAGCGTTGCCAGATTACCGTTGATGACGATCCGTTTATCAGCCAAAAACATGCCAGGATTTACGAGGATGAAACCGGTCGCTGGATGATCGAAGACCAAAAGTCGCTCAATGGTGTCTGGATTCGCATCAAAAAGTTTGCGATGGACAAGACCACGGAATTTCAACTCGGACAGCAACGTTTCCGCTTTCACCCCGTCGTGAATCAAGATCGACCTGGCAACTGAATAGAGTCATGACTCAAACAGCTTCCGCCGAGCGGCGAATCACGATCGGGCGAGTCGCGGACAACACGATCGTGTTGGATCATGCGAACATCTCCGGACACCATGCACGACTGATCATCCATGGTCGCGAGATCGTGCTCGAAGATCTGGGTTCCACCAACGGGACCTCGATCGGAAAAGTTGAAAATAAGATCAGCCGAGCCAAGGTTGAAGCGACCGACACGGTCTTCTTTGGTTCGACAGCGTATCAAGTCCATCGCTTGATCGAATTGGCCAACCAGTCTGACAGCACACCAGCACCATCGCAGGTACCGTCGGCCCCGAGTTCGTCTGGAACCGCCGGCAAGGCGGGAGATGGATTGCGGGGCCTGAAGTTTGCCGCCGTTGCCGTCGCCTTGGCGTCGTGCCTGGCCCTCATTTTCCTGGTGTGGAGAAGTGGCTCGAACGACGGAATGGGGACTCCCGAGCAGACGACGGTCGATCAGCGGATCGTTGCAGCAGAAAACAACAACGCGACCACAGCCCCTTCCGATCGCGCTCCCGAAAAAACGCCCCGCGCAGCGGAAAATGTCCTACCCGAGGCATCGGGCCGCGAATCAACTCCGCCGGACGATTCGATCGGCCGATCGTTGTTTTTGATCGTTTGTTCGGATCCGGAAAACGAAACACCGTTTCGCGTTGGGAATGGATTTTCGATCGGTCCCAATCGCATCGCCACCAGTGCTTCGGTCATCGATGCGATCGCTGAGTTGCAAGCCAACGGGTTCCCGAATTCATTTTTGTATTCTCCTTCCGCCCAGCAAAGGTGGAAGATCGTGTCGATGAAGCCCCACCCGCAGTACATTCGATGGAACGAGCAGGCGCGGGCGGCTCGGCAGACCCACGACGCGTTGTTCGATCAATTTGAATCGATGCCGCCGAAACCGGAGATGTTTGACAAGGCCAAAGAACGTCTGATCGAGGCCCGGATGAAAGCGATTGAGGCAATGGAACGCAAGACCGCCTATGACGTCGGTGTGATCACGATCGATCGGGCAACCGACCATTGGCTTTCGTCTGCTATGTCCTCAACGTCATTGCGGCCCAAACAAAAACTGGTCGTCGCCGGATATGCCTTTGACCATCAAGACCCGTTCTTCGATCCGGCATTCCCGCTGGTCGTCTCTGAAATGTCTTGTCGAGTTGACCGACAACTGTCGGGGCCCGGCGGATCGGCCGACCGTTTGCTGGCCAGTGCAACGGACGTGCAATCGGAATATGCGTTTCTGGGAAGTCCCGTCATGAATGCTCAAGGAAAAGTGATCGCGGTGTATTCCCGGCCCGGCCCGTCGGACAATGGTGACTCGCAATCCGAGCCGCCGATGTTTGACGCCGCTTTGATTCAACGCATCAATGAATACGATCTATGAGAGCACACCTCCGCAACGAGCGATCACGAACCATGACGAAGCATTCGTTCCAGCATCGTCCGGCCAAGAGCCGATCGATGCACAGTCTCCTTCTTGCGGTCTCGGTCTTCAGCGTTGCTATCGGCGGCGCGGGCACGTTGCGGTCACCGGCAAACGCGCAAGACGTCATCGTCCGACCTGCTTATCCCTCTCGAATTCCGTACCGGGTCCGTTGGGCTGCTTATGATCCGTACTTTGCCGTCACGTCGCGAATTTACGCGCAGGCCGACCTGATCCGGGCCCAAGGCGACGCTGCGGTCAGCTTCGCGTATGCCCGCAATCTGAACGCCGATGCCTACAGCAAAGAGCTGGACAACTGGATCAAGGAGTTGCGAGTTTATTGGGACCGAAAGACGCTGGCGGAGCAGAAGAAATTGGAATTGGAACACGTGCGTCAAATCAAACGGATGAGGTACTTGAACGACCAAAAATGGCAGAACAGCCGGTTTTGGGATCGATTGAAAAACCATCCGGAGTTGAGCAGCAGCCGAATCAAGAACGGATCGGCGTTGAATTTTATGCTCGCCAGATTGGCCGCAACGTCACTGCCCTACCGCTATGATCCCGCCAACAGTCGATTCTCCGATGACGCGCTTGGCCAGTTGAGTCTGGATAAGAGCCTGCTGGCAAACGTCACGCTGAAACAAGGCCCGTTCAAGTTTTCCGCCGATCATGACGTCGACGAAACGATCCAACTGTGGCCCTACATCTTGCGATGGGAAGAATTTGATGACGCCCGCCAAACCTTCCAGCGGATGCGAGCACGCGTCGTCAATGAATCGACCGAGCGGGGGCAGGCGTCGGTGGCCGGCATCCAAGAGTTGCATCAAAGCTTGGTCGCGTTGACCAACGTCTTCCACCGCTCAAAACACGTCGCCGACTGGGTGAAACAACACCGCCGATACACGCAGTTTCACGCGGCCGATCGGTTCCTCCAGGAACTGGACCGGGAAATCGTCCAGCTGGAAAAGACGGGCGACATTCGACCGTTGCGTGGTCAAAGCGGCTATTCCCCCGACACCGATGGCAGCAACCTGATCAGTTTGCTTTGTTTCATGAATCGCAACGGGGTCGAGTTTGCGCCGGCCAGCCCTGGCGGAGAGTTCGCCTATCACAACCTGTTTGTCCTGATGCGCGGACTGTATCTGACGGTGGCCGAGGAAGACGAATCGCTGCGACCGGAAAACCTGGGCGAGCTGGCAACGCCGTAGTGGACGACGCGAGGAGTCCTCGCCGTTTGCAATCCGTTGGGACTCGTCGCCTCGTCCACTACCCCTAAACTCAGGTGTCGACGAAGCACGAGCGATTCACGCCGAGCGTCGCTTGGGGCGGGACGTATCGGTCATCGGGTCGATGTCCGCGTGGCGGATCGCCGGTTGAGTCGGCTGGGTTTTCGCCAACAGGTTGCGCTCGCGCAGATTGCTGCGGACGGTTTCCAAAAGTGCCAGTTGCAACTGTCGGGCGTCGTGGCGGTCTTCGGTCCAGACGTGCAACTCGTAACGCTGTGTCTTTTTTGCGATGCAGACCAAGGTGACTTGAGGTCCCGGGGACTGCAACACATATCGCTCCGCCGAGGCCCACTCGCCGAGCATCCGCCCGATGTCGATCGGTCGTTCTTCACGTCGGACGGAAATCTCGATCGCGACCGTGGTCAGTTTTCCGGCGCCGCGCCAATTGGTGACTTCGTCGCTGAGGAATTTGCGGTTCGGGATCTGCAGTTCGCGGCCTTCGTCGTCGGCCAGGATGGTTGTTCGCAACGTCTGGCTGGCGATCCGTCCGGTCAGCCGTCCGACCGTCACACGATCGCCGACGTTGACCGGTCGCGCGAACAGGACCACCAATCCTCCCAACACGTTTCGCACGATATCCTGAAGCCCAAATCCGATGCCGATCGTGATCCCGACCATCAACCATTGGATCGTCGCCCAGCGCACCCCGATCAGTCGACAGGCCACAAAGCAACCGATCGCAAACAACACGCCGCGTCCGAGCACCAAGATCAGATGCTCCATGCCCTCGTCATAGTCGACTCGCTGAAGCACCAAGGCGTCGAACAGATTCGGCAACAATCGCGAAACATGAATCGCGGCAAACAGAATGGCGGCCGCCCAAACGACATTCAACAGTGTGATCGGCGACGCCTGGGCGACCGATTCTGCAACCGATTGCCCCTGCGCGTTCTCGGCGTAGCTGGTCACCGTGTCCTGGACCGTCCACAAAACAGGATTGGCCAGGCTCATGTTGGGAACCACATCGACCCATAACGCGACAAAGCTGGAGATCAATGCGACGCCGGCGACACACTGCCCGAGAAAGCCGATTTGGTGTTTCAGCACGACATGGGTCTCATTCACCTCTTCTTCGGATTCCGGTTCCTCGATCAAACCGTATTCGTCGTACCGTGGCTCGACTTTGGGCCCCGTCAGGTTGCGCCAGATCTGTTGAAACCCCAGCTGTCCGATTTTCCACACCACGCCCGCGGTCATCACCAAGATCGCCGACCACGTCGCTCGCTTGATCAATTCGCTGGCGGTGTAGCCATAGCCGAGTGCGGACAGGATGCCCATCAAGATCGGAAATCCCAATGCGATCGCGTACCACAGGTGTCCGAATCCGGTTGCCAATCGCCCGCCGAACGCTTCAATCGCCGGGCACAAGAATCCTTTCCCCGGACGCAGCGCAAAGTGCGCCAAACCGGCCACCACCAGCATCATCGTCAGAAAGCCGAACCGGCCCAACGAGTCGCGCCAGATGCCATGGTCGATTTGACCGAGCATCGTGATCGCAAAGGCGCCGGGAACCAACATCAATCCGGCGATCGACCAGTCCTTGAATGCCTCGGCGCGGGTCGTAAACTTCTGCGTCAAATGTTTGTCGACCAAACCGAACGGCCGCAACAACTGTCGTGGCAGTTCGACCAACAATGCGATCAGACTGGCCGCGTAGAAGCCGGTGGCAACTTGCAAGATCAGCTCGGAAACGATGCCTTGATTCAGCCACCACGCGACCGCATAGAATTGAAGTGGCACCACTGCGGCCACACCGAGCGTCAACACGCCCGCCGCCACGACACGGGTCTTTCCGGCTGTCCGCATCTTCGCCCGGCTGCCGATTGCCACCAGCCAGCTTTTCAGCCTCCAACGCACCGCGAACAGGATGCCGACAAAGACCAACAACAGGATCCCCGAGATCTGGTCGTCGGACAGTTTGTCTTGAAGATCGCGTCCCAGTTGGCGCGTGTGCCGAAACTCCAACAACGCCGCCATCCCGCTCTTGGTGTCGGCGAAGTCTTGAATCCTTATCGGGTCGCCGCTGCGAATCCAAGTCGCGTGTCGATTGATCAGCTTGCGGAACTCCGCAGTCGTCGCGCTCGTCGCCGACGCGGTCGAATCGAGTCGGTCCAGGTCGTGGTGGTAGGTTCGGTACCCCGACTTCAGCTCGGTGACCAATTGCATTTGCTGTGACAACAAGTCGATGACTTGCTGACGCAACAGCGGCGTCTCAGTTGGGCGACCGGTGGCGGTCGATTGAGCCAGCATCTGGTCGGCCTGCTGCTGCAGCTGGCCTTCGCCGACCGGCATCAATTCCAGCTCCAACGCTTCGTGTTGAGTGCGTTGAAGCTCTGCCCGGGCAAAATGGTTTTCGTTGTCTTGGGTCTGCCAGGAATCCAGCTGTTCCTTTCGGTGTCGCAGCAGCAGCCCGATCGTCGGGGTCAATCCATACTCCGCCAGTTTCCCGCTGACGGATTGATAATCCGATTGAATTTCAATCAACTTCCGCTCGGCCGTTGCGAGCCGACCTTTCAGGTTGGCGACCGACCACCCAAGCTGCGCAAGTTGTTCGGCGAGTCCGGCATTGGTGTTTGCGATTCCGGCCAGCGGCGGATCGGAACGCTCGGCCAGTTCTCGATTCCAGCGGGCGATCTGGGAGGCGACTTCGGGGGAGATCGCTTCGGCGGTGCGAGCGTCAAAGACGTGGTTCTGCGGCGAATCGGCGACCGAAGTCGTTTTGCCAGCATTTGCGGGGATCTGCAGCAGCGGTCGCTCAGTCGGAGGCCACTGAGTCGCCGGCCACT
The DNA here is from genome assembly GCF_008035925.1 of Stieleria maiorica. Taxonomy (NCBI): domain Bacteria; kingdom Pseudomonadati; phylum Planctomycetota; class Planctomycetia; order Pirellulales; family Pirellulaceae; genus Stieleria; species Stieleria maiorica. Next base: position 8,817,380 of record NZ_CP036264.1, on the reverse strand, counting down.
GGATGCTGTGTTGGGACGCAGCGATTTGAGACGCGGTATTCGAAGGCGCGGTATTCCAAGGCACAGTGAACGGTGGCACGGCACTTTGCCCCACTGCTTGGCCGGCTGCGGACGTCGTCCAGAGCGTCCACGCGATCAGACACGTGGTGCGGAAAAGCGAGCGAGGGGCGAGGCACTGACCGGACATTGTGAATCCAAGGGGATTGCGAAGTTTGCCAAGTCTGTAGATACGGGCCCCGTCGGTCGCGAGTCAAGATTCATGTTTCACGTCAATCCCGCGAATAGATTTTCAGGTCGTCGACGACCACGTTGCGGTGGACGGCCAATCGGAGCATTCGCTTGGTGGGGTGGGCGATGCCCGGCGAGGAGAACGATCCGACGTGCTTGCCGTCGATCGACACGCTCAGGGTGTCGCCGTTTACGGTGGCAACGGCGGTGTACCAGGTTCCCGTATCTAGTTTGTAGTCGAACTTCTTTGATTTCGTCTTCAGCTCGGCTTGCCGGGCCGGCGTGAGCGTGTTGGCTTTTCGGGCCTCACGCGTTTTCAGGTCCATGACCCCGGTTTTCAGATCGGCCAGCTCGGTTTGCTTGACGCCGATGACCACTTTGAACAGGTGCCCCGCCCAGACTTCCTTGCACTCGAGGTCGGCAAAGTTCAGACCCAGCGTGTCCTTGGGGTGTTCCAACATGAACTTCAATTCGACCGATCCGTTTCGGAATTCGGCCGGATGGGTAACCGAGACGCCGTGGTCGGCATCCTTGTGCAGATAGATGTACATGGCACCGTTTCGCAAGTCGACTTGCTTGTTGCCGCCGGCGCGTCGCTCGCTGTTGGTCCCCCAGCCGTTGCCGACTTCGTCTTTCAGCTCCTGAGATTCGTTGCGTTGAAAGTCATCGGAAAAAATCAACCTGCCTCGATCGGCGGCGTGGAGGTTTGCTGCGACCGAGCAAGCGGAAAAAAAGAGCAGACAAGCAACGAGAGTCGGTGACTGGGTCATGGTGTTGGTGGAGGATTCAAGGGGAGTGATGATTTGAGCCATTGTCATGGTAAGCCTAAGGGGACAAACCGGTCCACTAAGTACAACTCCATCCGGGTTCGGCCAGATCGGCCAGCGGTCCTACCGGTCGACCCGAAGGGAAATCTCCAACATTCTTTGGTTAATTCTCGGAACTGGAATCCGCTGGGCGAGTTTATTGTGCTTAGACAGTTCGGTGAAGCGCGCTTCGGCGTTTGCGGCTCAATGACCCGCTTTGCCGGGCCAATATATTCGACCGCGTTTGTTTGCGGTCGGAATCTGAGTTTCCATATTATTTAAAGACGTCTATGAACCACATGCCCGTCCGTCGACGAGCGTTCACGTTGGTGGAATTGCTTGTCGTTATCGCCATCATTGGCATTCTCGTTGGTCTGCTGCTTCCGGCGGTTCAAGCGGCGCGCGAAGCGGCACGACGAATGAGTTGCAGCAACAATTTCAAGCAGATCGGCCTGGCGATCCACAATTACCACTCGGCGTACAAACAGCTTCCGATCCACGGAACGGGGACGTACATTCCCGGCGGACGCGACATTTGGGACACGAACCCGGGTCGGGAGATTTCGGCAAACCACCGGCTATCGTTCTTGGTGGGAATCGTGCCCTTCGTGGAACAGCAAGGATTGTGGGACATGCTCGCGAATCCACACGGATTTAACACCGACGGCTCGGTGCACAGCCCGCCTTGGCAGGCGATGGGGCCGCACCCGGACCGTGTTCTCTATCCGCCGTGGGCATTTGAAACCCCGACGTTCCGTTGCCCCAGTGATCCCGGAGTCGGACTGCCGGCACTCGGACGAACCAATTATGCCGCTTGCGCAGGCGACTCGGCGGTTCACTCCCGAGACCCCTACCTGAACATCGACGAAAAGTCGGAAGATGCAACCGTGACATTCCCATACTCCGTCGACACGGGGCATGCCAATCAGTCCAACGGTTCACAGCGGGGGATGTTTGTCAACAATCGCGGCATGAAGTTTCGTGACGTCTTGGATGGACTTTCCAATACGATCATGTGCGGTGAGATCGCCACCGATTTGGGTGACAACGACAACCGCACGACGCTTCCGACCAACACGGGTGCGCACGCGGCCCCCCAGGAAAAGAACCAGTGTCGTTTGGACCCGTCCTACGCGGTGCCCTATATCGATCCGGACCGTCCGCGGTTTTGGTTGCCGACCGGTTTGACCAGCAATGTTGCATGGGGACGGGGATTTCGTTGGCATGACATGATGCCGCCATACACACAGATGACGACCGTTCTGTCGCCGAACAAGCTGCTCTGTTCCGACGGTCGGGATCACCGCGATGTTGTTTCTCCACCGTCCAGCCGTCACCAGGGTGGCGTCCATGTCTTGATGGGAGACGGTGCGGTCGTCTTCATTACCGATTCGATCGAAGCGGGAAATCCCAACGCCCCGCAAGTCTCGCACCGCGCCGGTTCGCCGCCGCCGGGAAGCCCCAGCCCCTTCGGGCTGTGGGGCGCGCTCGGCTCGCGTGCTGGCGGCGAAGTGATCCAAGAGCAACTCAACCAATAGGTAGGTCGCTCAACCGATCGAGACCTCGATACCATGCACGAACGCTCGATGCACACCAGCGTCGGGCGTTCAAGCGATTCATGACCTTTAGAATTTAACGGACAATCAATCAATGAAATACTGGATGATCTTGCTGTGCCTTGTTCTGACCGGTTGCAAACCGTCAAGTTCGGGGAACGTCGTGGACACCTCGGACCAGACTGCCATGGAGGCGTATGAAGCAGCGATTGCCGAAGGCGATCGCATGCAAGCGGGGGACAAGGAATTCAAGGATTGATCTCAAGCCACCGCTTTGCGTTTCAGCGACCTAGTGCAGCGACCTAGTGTTCTGTCAGCATCAAGTTTTCGGGTTGCGTTTGTCGAGCGGAAAATGGATCAGGTACCAAAAACGGAATGGCCCGAAGGGTGCTTCGCATTTTTGGTACCTGATCCGAATGGCACGGGGATAAGCCGATATGCTGAGCCGTCGGCGCTAGCCTCGGGTCTTACCGCCGTGTTAAAAACGTATCAAGGCCCGCGGCTAGTGCCGTCGGCTCACTAAGCCCGTGCCATTCGTGCCTGATCCCGTTTCCGCGGCACCCTAAGTTCAAAAGTTGACGTAGCACCAGTGCCAACGGCCAGCTTTACCATGCGGGCCGTTGGCACACTTCTTTTATTCGCCCGACGTAGTCTTCGCCCGAAGCTGAATCCGCGGCGATTTCGATGTTCCGGCGCGCCAGAGGACGGTTGATCGGCGCTATCCTGTTGCGCATTGCCGCTGGGGTTTTCGGATAAACGGCTGGTCGGATGAAAACCACCCGACGATACCGTAAAGTGATAGGCGTTTGAGTTCGAAGTCTTCGCCAAGGAAACGCCGGTCATGAAAATCCTGGTTGCCGATGACTCGGCGATGATGCGGCATGTTCTGGTCGAATCGCTGAAACAGTGGGACTATGAAATTGTCGCGACGGAAAACGGTGCCGAAGCCTGGCAGCGGTTCCAGCAGGAGCATTTTCCGCTGGTGTTGAGCGACTGGATGATGCCCGAAATGGACGGGTTGGAGTTGGTCACGCGGATCCGGGCCAGTCAGTCGGCCGAGTACACCTACATCATCTTGCTGACGGCGAAATCGGAAAAGGAAGACCTGGTCCATGCGATGGAAGCCGGGGCGGACGATTTTCTAATCAAACCTTGTGATTCCGAAGAATTGCGTGTACGGGTCCGCGAGGGCGAGCGGATCATCCGTTTGGAGCAATCGCTAGCCGAGCAGAACCGCCAGCTCCGTGAAACGCAGGCGGCGCTGGTGCAAAGCGAAAAACTTGCCGGCCTGGGCCAATTGGCCGCCGGAATGGCTCATGAAATCAACAATCCGATCTCCATCGTCTCCAACAATTTGGCCGTGCTTCGCCGCGAGGTCGTCGGGCTGTTGGAATTGGTGGAAAAGCACCGCTCGCTAAGCGACGCGTTGGCGGCGTCACGCCCGGATTTGGCGGGCGAATTGGAACAGCTGGACGAGGACAGCGATTGGGAATGGGTCCAGGAAAACCTGCCACGTCTGTTCGAAAGCTCCTCCGACGGCTTGAAACGGGTGCGTGACATTGTGAAAAACCTCCGCGATTTTGCCCGTTTGGATGAAGCCGAATTCGACCAGGTGGACATCAACGCGTCGCTTCGCTCCACCATCGCGGTGCTGGCCCATAAAATGCAAGCCGGCCAGATCACGGTGAACGTGTCACTGCAAGACGATTTGCCGAGTCTGGTGTGTCATCCGGCCAAGATCCATCAAGTACTGTACAATCTATTACTTAACGGAATCCAAGCGAGCGAGTCCGGTGGACGCGTTGATGCGCGGACGTCGGCGGACGACGATGGAACGATCACCGTCGAAGTGCAAGATCATGGCAGTGGCATCGATGCCGAGCACCTGCCACGCATTTTCGATCCATTTTTCACGACCAAACCGGTGGGCGGGGGGACCGGGATGGGCCTGGCGATCAGTTACGGGATCGTCCGTGACCATGGCGGGACGATCGACGTGAAAAGCGAAAAGGGACGCGGCAGTACCTTCCGTGTGACACTGCCACCGCGGCCCAAATCCGAGTAACATTGGCGTGGGAGTGATGATGACCGGAAAGACGCAGCCGAAACATTCGATTCTACTCGTTGACGACGAACCCGAGATCCTGTTTTCGATCAAGGGGTTGTTGCGACGCGAGTTCAACCTGTACACCGCCGAGAGCGGGGCGGAGGCGTTGGAGCTGCTCCGCCAACATCCCATTCATGTCGTGATGACCGACCAACGGATGCCGGAAATGACCGGGGTGGAATTGATGGGGAAGGTGAAGAACGAATACCCCGACGCGATTCGAATGGTCTTCACCGGATACGCCGACATCAAGGCCGTCATCGACGCGATCAACAAAGGCGGGCTGTTTCGCTACATCACCAAACCCTGGGACCCCGATGAATTGGTCGAAGTGCTCCGCGAAGCCGCGACCGAGTATGATCGCTTGGTCGAGCGACGGCGACTGTTGACCGATCTGCACGACCACGTCGAGCAAGGTCAGCGCTATGCCGAACGGATGCTCGGCCAAAGCCCCGACCTTGATGCCGAAGGTTTGAATCGATTCAATGAAAACGCGACACAACTATTGAGCCGACTGCAATCGCAACGATGACCGACAAAGTCCCCGTCTTGCTGACCGTGCTGGTCGAAACCGGCAACCGTCGCTGGTCTGTTTCCGGAATCACTCCCGATGACCAGGGGGTGCCGCTGATGTGCACCGAGCCGGGGGATTTCGAACCCGTCGTCGGCGAAACGCTTGATGAACAGACCAGTTACCTCCGCCATCGCCTGTCCGGCGTGCTCCAACGCGGCTGCGATCGGCTTTGGGGGCGGCAGATGAAACCGCGGCAAATCATCTTTGTCGCCGACGACGGCATGGAACGCTCTCACCCGACTCTGACCCGCCGCGTCGCCGATCATTTCGTGGAGTGGATGACCAGTCCGCCGGTGGCGTTCTTCGTCTGCACCGGCGGGTTGGTAGACGACGCCGAGTTCACACTCGATCGAATCGCCGGCGACCTCGATTCGGCCGATCAAGACAGCCTGATCACAACGTTGCCGCAGTTGATCAAGGCTCTCGAAGATCGTCAGGCATGGGAAATCGCGGTCAGCAATCCGACCGCGTAGCCGAGGCTCATTGGGAAGGAATCGCGATGGATCCTGACGACGAGGTGATGCAGGCGTTGGCGGACCATGACCGGCGCGTGACTCGTGCCGGACTTTCGATCTGGGTCGGCGCCGAACCGACCTACACCGATCGATTCTCCGAGGCCCCCGAGTGGCTTTTTGATGCGCTCGGTGACGACAAACAAGACCGCGCGCTCAAGATGCTCGCGCGATTGGAGCGGCATCACAAGGGCGCCGCGATCTTGCGCAGCGTCGGCCGACAGTACGGCGGCGAACCGCACCCGCGTTGGTGTGTCGGAATCTATTCGCGACGCGATGGTTTGCGCGTCTGGCCCGGGCCGCCAGATCCGGCCGTCGCAGCCGTTGCGACCACGACCGCAGAAGAGTCAAACGCGACCAAGGTTCCGGCAACACTTTCCGCGACACTGTCCCGCGTCCTGCGATCGATCGGCTTGAGCGCGGCAACCGCGCAAACGCCGCTGCAGGACCGAGTGGTTTTTCGAACCGACGGGACGCCGCCGCCGGTCTGCCAGGGCGACGAACCGGCGCTGGCCCGGGCGTCGCTTCACAGTGAACGCGTCGAGGGGGCAGAGCTGGAAGACGAATTGGCCGACTCGGGCAACTACCTGATCGTCTGCCGTGAACAAGACGGCATCGCGACTCTGGAGTTCCCCAAAATCCCCGATGTGAAGCTGTTCGAACGACTGCTGGACGCCATTGCCAACGTCGCGATTGAACTGGAATTGCCCTCGATCATCCTTTGCGGGTATCCGCCCCCGGTCGATTCCACCGTCTGTTGGACGACGATCACGCCGGACCCGGCGGTGATCGAAGCCAACATGGCACCGGTTGCCGGAACGGTCGACCTGCTGCAGCACTTGCGCCAGTTGGAAAGCGCCGCGAAGCAGGAACGACTGGCCCCGTTGCGGTTGCAGTACAACGGCGTGGAAAGCGATTCCGGCGGAGGCGGGCATATCACTCTCGGCGGTGCCCGGCCTTCGGTCAGCCCGTTCTTGGCCACCGGCCATTTGTTGCCGGGCATCGTGCGTTATTTCAACCAGCATCCCTCGCTATCGTACCTGCACGCCACCGATTCGGTCGGCCCGTCCAGCCAGGCACCTCGCGTGGACGAAAGTCTGAATCATGACTTGTCGGAGTTCGCCCTCGCGCTGGAACTGCTCCGTCGGGTCGACAGCCCAACGCCGGAAACCCTTTGGTCCAGTTTGGCACCGTTTTTGGCCGACCCCTCCGGCAACAGCCATCGCGCCGAGATCAACATCGAGAAACTGTGGAATCCGTTTCTGGGCGGACGCGGCTGCAACGGGCTGGTCGAGTTTCGCGCGTTTCGCATGGCGCCCTCGGCGGAGACAACCGCATCGTTGGCGGCGCTGCTGCGTGCGGTCGTCACGATGCTGGCCAAGCATCCTTTTGAAGAACCGTTGGTCTCGTGGGGCCCGGAGTTGCATTCGCGGTTTTCGCTGCCGTACTTTTTGCATCGGGACATGAAGGAAGTGCTGGCGGATCTGCAGGCCAATGACCAGGGACTCGGGACTCCGCTGGTCGAGCGACTGTTGCGGGATCGCGACCTGATCCTGGCCCAGCGGACGCTCGGTTCGGCACAACTGGAGATCCGCAAGGCGTTGGAGTTCTGGCCGCTGGTCGGCGATGTGGCCACGCAAGAGCGCGGCGGTTCGCGGCTGATCGATTCCAGCACGTCGCGGGTGGAGATTCGATTGCGGTCGAATGATCCGAGTGAAACCCTTGATGACTGGAAAGTCGTCGCCGGCAGTTGGTCGGTCCCATTGCATCAGAGCGTTGATGAAGACGGGCCGGTCGCGCTGGTCGGACTCAGGTATCGAACCTTTGTCCCGCTCCGTGGGCTGCACCCGACGCTCGGCGCCCAGTCGCCGCTGGTACTGACGGTCTCTCATCCACGCCATGGTCACTGGCATGTTTCGCTGCACGAGTGGCATCCCGAAAGCGAACCCTACGCCGGCCTTCCCGCGACGGTCGATGATGCCCGCCGGCGGCGTGAACAACGCTGTGTCATCAAACCGATCGACGCGACGTCGGTCTCATCGCCGACGCAACCTCCCCGTGATGCGATCAGCGATCCGGTCGTCGATCTTCGTTGGCAACAGTTAAACGTGTAGTGGTCGACGCCGGTCAGTGAATCGTCAGCCACCACGATACACGAACTCCGCAAATCATTCCCCTGCCCATCAGGTGAATCGAGGGCGAAGCGGGCGGGAATCGGAAGGCAAAGCGGAAAGCGAAGGGGGGCAAAACGATGGGGGCAAAACGATGGGGGCAAAACGATCGATCGGAATCCGCAGGTGTCCGCACAAGCCCCATCGTCCCCATCATTCTGCCATTTCCGATCACAACATCGTTTTGCCCCCATCGTTTTGCCCAGTTCCCGTCCTCCAGGTTCCACCTCGATTCCGCTCACACGCACATCTCACCTTGCTTCAATGCAATCGTGTGATCCAAATCGCCCCCTTGGGGGCCGAACA